>JBDTWS010000005.1:0-49640 GCA_040006575.1 Betaproteobacteria bacterium | reverse complement strand
TTGATCTGAGAAGATTACAACTATTATTAGCAGTGCTCGAAAAAAGAGGTGGCTACCTCGTTCAGTTCTCCGGCGGGCGATGCGTTCCATTCGATGGTAGTGCGGTGAAAGTTCGACAACCATGCGACTGCATTACGCTTGGCGACCTCCGTTCCGGCTGAGGGACGGTCAATGGTCATGCCGGCGAATTCAGTTAGCGCAAAATATTGATAGCGCCCGATTGCGCCTTGTGAAACAAATCGGGGAACGCTATCGCGCAGGGCCGGCATGCGTTTGACCAGGCGCAACAGTATTGCCGACTCCGCTGCCCGCCGATCAATTGACTGCGGATCTCGTGAGTACACCACGACAAGTTGCCCGTATTTTTCGTCCCCACGCCCAAACGAAAAAATAATTTTCCGGCGCAGCACTTGTGCTCGCAACATGTGGAGCGCGCCTCCCCGGGCCTCGGGCAGCTTTTCAAGTTCTCGCGCCAACATGTCGACCACGGAGCAGGGCGCCTGGTCCTTGAAAGCGACTGCGCCGTAGCCTGGTGCCCAGCGCTGGGATCCAAATCGGCCGTAGCACCACTCCTTGACACGTTCGCTGGTCAGCCGGCTGTTTTTTACCGATGTGTAGCCGCGCACAGGAAGTATTTCGAGCACCGAATCCCGCTCAAGCAAATACGGGTGCAGCCGGAAATTGGCGGCGGCGAATCCGGCGTCACGAAAAGCGCGCCGGATTGTCGCCGGGCCCAATCCAGCGTTGCCGGCTGGCGTACGCCTGAAGAGCGCGCGAGAATTGAGAAATCCGACGTAGCAAAATCCACCGGGTTTCAGCAGGCGATGTACTGCACGCAGCAGTCGTGAAATCAGCTCCGCGTCGCCAACGCGCAGCACACGAGCGGCCAGGTCATGAAAAATGAAGCCGTCGAATTGTGCCGCATCCGGAGCCGATGCCCAGTCGGTCTCGAGATGATTGGCTAGCCGCTTGAGCCAAAGATCGGGCGACAGGTGGCCACCGGGTGCACCCAAGTCAAGGGTATGTACGATGGCGCCCAATTGGGAGAAGAAATCGCCATGTTCACCGGGTGTGGAATCGACGCACAGCAGTTTGCCATCCAGATTCGGCCCGAGCAGAACATGCCAGCTGTGCGTGTCTTTTGCCTCTGCGCGTTTAGCAGCTTTGGCAGGATTTGCCTGAGAACTGCCGCCATTCGATGGATCGTCTACGTGAGTATCGTGATCAGTTCCGGTAGCGCTCATTTGAATAGACGGGGCAGTTCGAGCATCGCTTCAAACCAGGCGCGCGACGTGTAGCGTTCCACATGCAGTCGATGCAGCGCGAACCGGTCCATGTGGTGCAGGTGATTTGTGCCGGAGATATACGAAAGGCCCAGCCGGTACCCGGCGCGTTTGACCGCCTCGACTACGCGCGCGTCAAACGCCTGCAAGCCACCGTCGGGATACGCGATGGTTTCCACGGGCCGCCCGAGCTGCGCTTCGAGCACCGCGCGCGACTCAACGAGTTCTCGTTCAAGCACCGAATCTTCAAGCTGGGTGAGGACCGGGTGCGAAACGCCGTGTGAGCCAAATTCAATGCGTGCGGACGCCATTTCACGAACTTGCGGCCATGTGACAACGCCGCTCAACGAACTGTCATTATTGGTTGTTGCGGGAGTGAGTGTTGCTGCAAGTTCAGCGATCACTTCGCGGCGCCGCGCATCTGGTATTTTTTTCAGGTAGCGGAGCACGTTTTTCAAAGCATCGCGTCGCGATTCCGTATTGCCCAGGGCCACTGGCTGTTCGCTCCCGGGAAGCGTGTGGCTGCTGGCCGGCGCACGAAAAAGGATATTGGCTACCTGGTCAAACCAGAATGTCCCCGGTTCGCCGACATAGGCGGTGGACAGGAAGATCGTTGCCGGGATGCCGAGCGCTTTCAAAACGGGAAAGGCCTGCGTGTAATTGTCGAGGTGGCCGTCGTCGAAGGTGACCACCACGGCGCGCTTTGGCAGCGCTTGCGTGCCATCGAGTGCTGCCATGACGTCGGCGCAGGAAACGGGCACAAAGTGCGCGGCAACGTGCCGCATCTGCTCCCTGAAGTCGCTCGTCGAGGCGCTGATCAGTTCGGGATCAAAGGGGAACGTGGATTCGTCCGGCACGTCGCAGATGCGGTGATACGCGAGAATTCGCAGGTGATCATGGTCTTTGGCCGGCCGAGGAACACGGCGCATAATCGCCAGCAAGCCGGTCTCGCGCAGCAAGTTCGCCAGTATTTCTTTTTTCCCCATGGCTCATTTTCTATGAAAGCGTCGCCCGATTGAGGCCGTGTCTAGCGTCAGTCTGCGGATTTGCGCCGATGATTCCGGCCATCAACAAACCGCCATGACGAACTCCGCCCCCGGAATTCTGCGCTGCCTGTCAACGAAAAAGCGTCAGTATAACGAACAAAGCCGCGGTTGCCGACGCTGGTACATGGCTGCCGATCAGGTCTTTTCCTGATCCTCCTGTTTTTCTTTTTCGACCTGCTTGCCCTTGATTCCCTTAATGCCCTTGAGCCGGGCCCATTCCAGCGGGCTTAGTTCGCCGGCCTCAAATACCGGCGAGATCAACACCGTCGCCGTAAAGGCAAAGAGCAGGGCGGCTTTCAATACCAGCGCGTGCCAGTAATCCTGCTCCGCGGCGACCAGGCCGAGCACGAAATAGATGCCGGTGATGATCGCCAGCAACAGCCATTTTCCGTAGTCGTATTTCACCTGGAAGTGGCGCTGTGCGGCGCGATTGGTGAGTATGACCTCGACAATGGCGGTCAACACCATGCCGCCACAGGCGCCGTAGAGGCCGGCGGCCGGAATCAGTACCAGGTTCGCGATCACACTGGTGATCGCCACAAAAACATTGATCTGGAAGAGTTCGCGCGGCTGCTTGTTATAAAGAATCCCGGTCTGGAGTGGATAAACCAGCACCTTCAGCAAGCTGGCGACAAGCAGGGCCGGCACGATTTGCGCGGCGGGCCAGTATTCCGGGGCGGAAATGACGCGCAGCAGGTCGTACATGAAATAGGCGATGCCCATCGCGGCCACTGCGGCAAAGACCAGCAGGTAGCGCACTATCTTTCCCTGGATCAAACCCGCTTCAGGCTCGCCCATGATGGAGAACCGGAATGCGCCATACGCACGATTAAAGGGCTCACCAATCAGTTCCTGGAGCAGCTTGCTGAACTTTACCGAAAGCGCATACAGCCCCAGCGCGTGCGTGCTCAGGATGCCGTTGATCAGGAACCGGTCTGCGTTGCCGGAGACCAGGCCGACCATGGTGCTCAAGAGGAACGGGTAGCTGTATTTCAGGACGGGACCAGCTTTGTCGCGGTGAAAAGACAGGCCGCAGTGGCGGACGGTGAAAGCACTCAACACTGCCCAGCCGGCCAGGACAGTGATGAAATTTCCAAGTAACACGCCCTCGACGCCGGCGTGTTGCACCATGACCAGGTAGGTGTTTGTCGCAACCTGCACCAGCAGCTTGCCGATCGATACAGCGACGAACAGTCCCGAGCGTTCAACCGCACGCACATAGGCCAGCGAAACCTGCGACGAAAGTTCGAAAACAATCGTAGCCAGGATGATGTAGATGCCATACGTGTAATTGCGATCGCCGAACACCCATTCACTGAGTTGTCCGCTCCATGGCGCAATCAGCGCCACGCCGAACGTGCTGATGGCGAACGAGGCAATGAGATTGGTGCTGATGAGGGCCTTGCGGTCGGCAGGTTCCTTGTACTCGAAGTAAAACCGCAGCGTCGCATGCGCGATGCCGATGGAGAGCACACCAAAAATGACGCCCATCACGGCATAGAACAGTTCCAGCGCGCCATACTCGCTGACCGACAGGTAATGTGTGTACAACGGCAGCAGCAGGAAGGCGCCGAGCCGATTGACCAGATTGCCAATGAGATAGACGGACGAGTGCTTGAAAAAGCGCGAGATATGCGACCCGGCGGACATGCAGCGGCCGGCTTCAGGCCGTCAACAGGCCGCGGTCTACCAGGCTCTGGCGCATGGTGCCGAACTTGAAGTCGCCGAGCAGGTTGTCCAGCCGTTGTTCACAGCGATCGAGGTTGAGGTAGTGGCGGAAACGCGAAGACGCGCTGGCATTTTTCATCCTGGGTTGGTCGGGATCGACTTCCCAAGGATGAATGTAAAAGACGAAATCATTTCCTTCGCGATTTACCTGCGCAAGTGCCCATCGTGAGAACGTGTACGGGAAAAGGCGGAAATATCCGCCGCCGGCAATGGGAATGCGCATTCCCGCCCGCTCCAGTACGGTAATGGGAAATTCGACAATCTCATTTCCCAACGGTGTTTTCATGCGATGGGGAAGGCGCGGTGCATCCGGGATGCCGTACTTGTCATGCCACACGGGAAAAATACTCGAGTCGTACCGGAAGCCCGCATCGAAAAGGATGTCGAGCGCCCACAGCGATTTCCTGGTGATCGAGTAGGTTGCAGCGCGGTAGCCGACCACGGGGCGCTGGCACTGGTCTTCCAGCAATGCCTTGCTGTCAATGGTTTCCTGGCGGAAAACTTCCGGCGCCTGCAGATAGACAAGGCGATGCGTCATGCCATGGGAGGCAATTTCATGCCCCTGAGCAGCTATGGCGCGGACCACCCCGGGATACTTGCGGGCGACCCAACCTAATACAAAAAAAGTACCCAGCACGCCTTTGCGCGCCATAAGTTCGAGCACGCGATCAGTGTTTGCCTCGACACGAGACGCGTAGCCGTCCCACTCGCTGCGCTCGACGATGGACGAGAAAGCCTCAACCTGAAAATAATCCTCCACGTCGACGCTGAAAACATTGGCCATTATCTATTCTCCCTGGTGTTGCGCCGGTGTCGTACGGCGCTGTGCGCGCAGGCGATTGCGCGTGGCCCGCATGGCGTCTTCTAGCCAGAACTTGGCGCTCGCCCTGCGCGCCACAATCCAGTCCAGCGGCACGGTTGATGTGGAAAGGCTTTGCTTATGCTGGCTGTCGCCCCCCAGGAAGTCATAGTAGCGTGCGCCCGCGAGACTGTTGAATTCAATGGCCGCTACGTGGGCGACAACGCCCGGCCGATTTCGCTCGGGCAGAACGTTGTAATCGAGCCCCGACTGGTAATTGAGGACAACCCCGTCCCAGAGAAATCCATAGAGATAGCCGATGCAGCGCTCGCCGAAAGAAATGCGCAACAGTTGTATCTCGCCGTACCGCATGCGATCTGCGATGAGCCTGCGGTGAAAATTGTCGAGGAATGGATTGGAAAATGCCCCGGATTTTCCCTTCGCGATCCAATAGGCCTGATGCAGCCGGCTCATTTCGCCGTACCAGGCCACCGCTTCCTCTGGTGTTCCCGCAACTTCCACGCGTAGCGGGCCCAGTGTTTCATAGGCCCTTGCGGCACGCCGGTACTGTTGGCGGGTGTTGCTGCCCAGCGAGTCGAGGTAGCTTGCGCCATTGGTGCGCAGCGCGGTCAGATCAACCCCATACGCGTGCGACGCACTGCGGCGCACCGTATTCCACCGGCCGTGGCGGGATAGCTGGTTGGTATCAACGCTACACGTGGCATCAATGAAGATCTCATCCCAGCCGTTGGCGGTGAGGAAATCAAGCGCGGCCAGTGTCAATTCATCGCGCTGCTGTGGCAGCGACAAAATGCCGTTGTACTCGATGGTAATTTCATCAAGGGCTTCGTCGCCCGTCTTGTTCAGGTAAAGCGCACGCGACGATATCAAGCCATGCCGGCGCAACTGCCGGGCAACCATGATTGCCAGCCCCGAAACCTTACCGGATTCAGTCAGAACGAGAACCATCGGCCGCAGCGCGGATGGCAATTGTTCAAGCCAGTTGCCAATCCAGTGCCAGGTCAGGAAGTAACTGCAATTGCTGTCGGCCTGCAGCTCGCACCATAACTTTTTAAGCTCAGGCAATTCGGCGACAGGCAGCAGCCGGCAATCAATTGCAGGTGGGGGTGCCGGGGGTTGTGGCGGGTCGACGCTCAATCGCGTTCCTTGCGGCATCGGGACTGCGAAAGGAAACACGCAGCGCCCGCCAACGTGGACTGTGGCGTCGCCGCAATCGCCTTAATCTCCCGTCCGTGAGGATTGCCGGGACACATTGAAAACCAGAAGCCGGCGGCAGAGGGAGTCGATGGATACATGTGCGCAATTATTTTTTTATTGGGATGCATGATTGCGCATCACTATTTGTTGAAGCCGAAAGGATACCAGCAGTTCCCGCCGCCAGAGTCCGGGCAGGTATGCGACTCGCCTTATGGGCACCTGACAATCGCTTGAGCGAAAAAGCGTGAAACGCGAATTGCTTTGTATCAAACACAAGCACTGGAGCGGATTTCCAGCCATTTCTGGCCTGGAAGCCCCGCGGAATGGCGACCTTCGATCCTGGATTTCGCTTTGCGTCGACCGGCGCACGTTTTAACGTGCTGTCCGGCGGCATTGGAGCGCGCGCGTTCAATCGGACAATTCCAGCAGGAAAAGCATGGCCAGCAGCGCGAGTTTGGTTTTTCTCAATCCGCCCACACAGGCCCGATACACCAGCGCGCGCCAGCGCCGCCGGAAAATCATCACATTGCATGTGGGCTCAGCGAGCGGCCGCCAGGTATGGTGCCACGGCATGTCGGTCACCAGGCTTACACGCGTGACCTTGATGTTGCTGGCGTGCTCGAGCACGCGCGCCATCAGCACCTGTCCCGGTGAGAATTTCGATTCGGACTCGTTGTAGCCGATTTTCAGCACGTGCCGCCAGTCGCTGGTGTGCACGGAAAACTGCGCAGCGATGGGTGCGTCACCACGTAACAGGCAGGTGACTTCCGCCGCGAAATCTTTGCCGCGCTGCGCCAATAGTTCCGCATAGAAACCGCGCAATGCCGGATTCAATCCGATGGCGGACGCCGTGCCTGCCTCGCCTTTCCATCCCGAACCCTCCAGTACCAGGAATTGTTCGTACGCACGCTCGGTGTCCGACATTTGTGCGGTCGCCGTTGAATCCGCGGCACCATCCTGGCCGGTCACAATGCCGTTGGTTGCCAACGTGGCGCCGCCGGAGTCTGCAAGCCGTTGTTCGGATTTACGCAGGCTGCTGCGCAGGTTCTTGGAAAACCCGGCCGACAACTCCTTGAACGGCTGGGACGTGTCCAGCGTATTGCAAGGCGCAGCAGGAATGACATTGACGGAGAATTTTTTCAAGTTCTCCGCCAGCCGCATGAGATTGCTTCCGGCCAGAATGCGCGGCCAGAGCAGAACGTCCCAGCGCTCATTCCAGTGCACCAGCTCTTCGGCCAACGCGTCGGCGATGTCTTCCACGCTGGCATCACTTGCCATTGGTATGTCCGCAAGCGAAAGGTGATCATGAAGCCCGACGCTGATCGCGTGTACCCGGCCAAAGCATCGCACCGATTCGATGCTCGCGATGATGGGCACAATGGCAACCGTGCGTTCGTCCTCGATGAATTGCAAATATGTCAGCGAACCCGCGTCGCGCAAAAGGTGCGTTGCGCAAGCGAGGTGCCATTCATGGCGCGAATACAGGCCCGACCGGGAATGCAGGGACACCCAGGGCGCGCGCAGTTCGCGCAGTCCATCGAGACCGCTTAAGCGTCTAACTTGCATGGGCCGGAGTTTAGCGCAAGATGATGCAGGGCACAGGACCCCACGCGGCGCGAAAAGTGGCGCGAAGCCTTGAAATCAAGCGACTACCGCGGGCTGCGATGCATAGATCCGGTACGTGGAGGTGCTCCGCGTTTCTCGCAGGAAAGGAAACTTGTCAAACACGTCCGCATACAGCGGATTTCGATAAGCGACTACCACGCGGCGTGGCGATTCGGCGCACGCTTTCTCAATATTGGCCAGTACCTTTGCCATTACGGTCTGGTCAAACGGATTGTAGAAGAAACACACCAGGTCACCTGGTGGGATTTCGAATGTAGCTGCGTCCTGGCAGCGCAAAACGATGGGACTGGCGCCTGGGTTTTGTTTCTTGAACCGGTCGACGTTTGCTTCTGCAATCTTGTGCAGCACAGGCGAAAACTCGACGCCGTGTACAACAGTAAATTTCCGCTCCGCGGCGAGCATGACGGCGCGACCCTTGCCTGATCCGAAATCTATGAAGGCAAATTTCGCGGGATTCACGTCAAGGTCGGCATAGATGCGGCGAAAAACCGGCATCTGGATGCCCTCGTAGCCGCAGGAAAACTCGCGGTTTTCGGTATGCACGCCGAGCTCGTTCTGGTCGAGGATGACGCCGCTGGTGTCCGTCCCGTACTTGCGGTCAAAGCCGGCATTGACCCAGGCGCGTCGCTTGTCGCCCGCATGTTCGAACGCCGTCGCCAGCGTCTTTTGCACCCCATGCGCACGCAGGTGCCTGACGAAAGCGCGGAACAAATTGGTCAGCTTGGCTATCATCCGCGGATTATTTCATGCAAGGTCATCGATTCACAAGCGGGCTTCACAATGTAGAATCAGCGCCGTGCCACGGGCGTGCCGTGGCCGTGTTTTCGCCAGGCCACGCCACGACCGGATCCGTGATCCGATACGCACGCTCAACTGCACTTTCCCGCGCCGGATTCATCGCAATGACTGAAGTCTCGATCATCCTGCCTACCTATAATCGCGCCGACGTGCTGCCACGCGCGATTGCCAGTGTGCTGGCACAGTCATTCCAGGACTGGGAGCTGATTGTCATCGATGATGGCTCGACGGACAACACGGCTGAAGTTGTCGTGGGAATTGACCCCCGGGTGCGGCTGTTGAGAAAGGAAAACGGCGGCTGTTATGTTGCCCGCAATCACGGCCTGCGCGCCAGCACCGGAAAATTCATCACGTTCCTTGATTCAGATGATGAGTGGCTGCCGCACTTTCTTGAACTGACCACATCGTTCCTCAAGGCTTTTCCCGAGGAGCATTACGTAATGACCGAGTTCTGGGCCGACTGGGGTAGCGGCACGCTGACGCGTGAGAATCGCACCACATTTGGCCGGATCTGGCGCCGCGCCCGCGATATCGGCTCGACAGCACTGGATCTTCGCGACGGCGTAACGGATGAGAACCTGCGTGTTTACGATTCCTGCGAACCGATCGGAGCCTGGGGACGCGATATCGCGGCTCACGCCGGATTTCCGGATTCGCTGGTGTACCAAGGAAAAATCTCCCGCCATTACCGGTGGGAGTGCCTAGGCTGGGTGCCCAGCACAATGCTCACGCGGCAGGCACTGGAAACCGTGGGCCTGTACCCCGAGGATTTTCGCATTGGCGCAGACCATCGTTTCTTCGTGCGCCTGAGCGACTTGTTCCGGACCAACATGATCGCCGTTCCCACCGGCATCAAGCACGATGCCGCGCCCGACAACCGGCCCCTGTCTGAGGGACACCTTGCATCGGGGCAAAACGAGTATCGCTACGCGAAAAATCGCCTGGCCCTGTTCAATGAAATGTTCATGGCACCGGGTGGCGCCGATCCTGAGACCGAGCGCATTTTCGGCCTGTATCACCTCTATGCCGGCCGCACGGCGCTCGAACTATCGATGCGCAACGAAAGCCTCATGCACCTGCGGACAGCTTCCCGGCTTCTGCCCGACCAGGCCAGTCCGCGCAGATTGCGAACGCTGGTTTTCCTGGTGCCTTCCGGGAGGTTGTCCGGCTTCCTTTATCGTAGCGCGATGAGGACGAAGGAAATTGCGAAGCTTGTCATCAGCGGAAAGATGAGCGCAGGCGAGTTGTTCGGCAAAGTGTGGAAGCGACTTGGCGGCGGCGTGTCCGGCTAAATGCAAATCCCAATCGCGGTAGTCGCGATTGAGCGAGTCGAAATGCACTTCCACACGCAACATAATTGTCAATAGCGGCGTCGCGTTCCATACTGTTGCCTCACGAATGCTAATATTGTTTAATGCGACATAATTAGTGGTTTGCCGGCGGATTTCGATTGGGGGGCCGGACAAAAAAACCTTACTTTGCTGGATTTCAAATGCACACAGAACAAATTCGCGCGCTCGTGGCTCAACATGCCCGGCTTTCCGTCAACGCCAATGACCTTACTGACGATAGCGACCTGTACGGCGCAGGACTCACCTCGCTTACCACCGTAAATCTCATGCTCGCGCTGGAAGACCATTTCAATGTTGAGTTCACCGACAAGATGCTTGGGCGCAAAACGTTTGGAACGATTCGGTCATTGTCGGAAGCGATAGAAGACCTCTTAAACAAATAGGCATCCGCCGACATAAACTCCACGGAGACTT
The DNA here is from genome assembly GCA_040006575.1 of Betaproteobacteria bacterium. Lineage (GTDB taxonomy): Bacteria > Pseudomonadota > Gammaproteobacteria > Burkholderiales > Usitatibacteraceae > UKL13-2. The sequence continues at coordinate 39,376 of JBDTWS010000005.1, read as the reverse complement.
TAATGCAAGATTCGCCGTCCAACGCTATCGACCTGACCAGTCTGCTCGAGCTAGTCCATAAAATTGGACAGGAGTCCCTCGCGCCTTATGCCGACTCGGTCGATCGCGAAGCCCGGTTTCCCGAGGAGGCATTTGCTGCGTTGCGTGCGCACAAATTTCTGAGCGCCTACGTGCCGGTCGAATACGGCGGCCTGGGATTGAATATCACCCAGCTGTCGAAGATTTGCGAAGTACTCGGCCAGTATTGCGCGTCCTCGGCAATGATTTTCGCGATGCACCAGATCCAGGTCGGCTGCATTGTGCATCATGCACTGGGTTCGGAATATTTCCAGGCCTATGCGCGCCAGATGGTTGAGAAACAATACCTGCTCGCGTCGGCGACGACAGAGCTGGGCATCGGTGGTGATGTCCGGTCCAGCATTTGCGCCGTGAAAGTCACTGACGGCCAATTCGTATTGGAGAAGCAGGCGCCTGTAATTTCATATGGCGCGATGGCGGATGCCATCCTCGTCACCTGTCGCAGGGCGGAAGATGCGCCGCGCAGCGACCAGGTGCAGGTGTTGGTGAGCAAGAAAGATTACACGCTGACCCAACTCGCCGGCTGGGATACGCTGGGCTTTCGCGGCACCTGTAGTTGCGGCTTTACGCTGAACTCGAAAGGCGACGCAAGGCAGATCCTGCCGGTCCCCTATGCCGGTATTCACAGCAAGACCATGCATCCGTTCTCACACATCGTGTGGGGCTCGTTGTGGCTTGGCCTGGCCACGGATGCGTTGAATCGCGCCCGTACCGCCGTGCGTGCCGAGGCGCGCAAGAATCCTGGTGTGATTCCCGTGTCCGGGACGCGCCTGGCCGAAGCCGACATCGTGCTGTTTTCGATGCGCAGTGGATTGCACCTTGCATTGGCCGACTACCAGCGCTTGCTGGTCGAGGGCGACGCGGATGCATTTTCCAATTTCAGCTTCGCAATTCGCATCAACAACCTGAAGATAAGTTGCTCAAACCTGGTGGTTGATATTGTCAGCCGCGCCATGCTGATTTGCGGAATCGCCGGATACAAGAATGACTCCAAGCTCAGCCTGGGCCGGCATTTGCGTGACGCCTTCGGTGCCAGCCTGATGGTCAACAATGACCGCATCCTGGGACAAAACGCCACGATGCAGATCGGTCAGCGGGATTGATGAGGAATGTGTCCGGCTGCCGGCAAGGCAACCGGGCAATTTACGCGCTCGTATGTCGGCTGCCACGCTTAGTTCGCGCTGACCTGCCAGGGAAAAGGAAATTCGCATGACCCGCATTGCCGCACTCGATCCCGCATCGTATCGGCGGCATCTCATTCACGGGGAGAATCGTGCCTGGGCCGAAACCAATTGCTATTCGGACGTGGTGATCGAACTCTTGCATGGACTGGGACACGAACCGATTGCGGCACTGCCGTTCACGCTAACCCAGGATTTCGAACTGGACCAGTGGACGTTCTTCAAGTTTCCGGATTCCGATCTGCTCGATTTGTACGGCTTCGACATCCAGGAATTGGCGGTATGGCGGCCGCTGGCCGAGCATGTCGCCACGCAAATAGCCGCAGGTCGCCCGGTGCTGGTTGAACTCGACTCTTTTTTCCTGCCCGACACCGCAGGCACCGCCTATAAACTGGCGCACGTGAAGTCGACCGTAGCGGTCAATGAAATCGACGTCGCAGAACGCAGGCTGGGTTATTTTCATAACCAGGCCTATCACTCCCTGGAAGGCGATGACTTTGCCGATCTGTTCCAGCTGGATGGCCTGGTGCACGAGCGCATGCTGCCGCCATACATTGAATTTGTGAAAATGCGGCCTGGCTATCCACTCAATCAAAAAGCGTTACTGGATGGATCGCTGGAACTCCTGAAAAAGCATGTGACTCGCATACCGGCCAACAACCCATTTGTTGCTTTCAAGTCGCACTTTGAACGTGACCTCGCGTGGCTCGGTGATGCCGGTATTGAAAACTTTCACGCTTATTCGTTTGCCACCTTGCGCCAGTACGGCGCCTGTTTTGAACTGGCCGAAACCTATGTCCGCTGGCTGGGTGAATGTGGAATCGGTGGGCTGGAGCAAACTGTCGAATCGCTGAAGAACATTTCGGAAACGGCGAAAGCATTGCAATTCCAGCTGGCCCGTTCCATCGCGCGCAAGCGCCCGATGGATCTTTCCCCGCTCGATGCCACTGCTGGTTGGTGGGATTCTGCGACCATGGACCTGAGAAGCCGTTACGGGTGACCGTTACCAATGACTCCCACCGCGGCGGATAGTCCGAAACACGGTAAATCACTTCACCTTGGCGAAGGCTGGCAATTGGCCTCAACGCCGGCCGGGCAATGTGCAAGGCCGGAAATCGCTTTTTGCGCCATCACGCATTGGCATCCTGCGCAGGTGCCGGGCACCGTCGCGGGCAGCATACATGGCGACCTTAATATCGCCGGTAACTATGATGCCGACGACTGGTGGTATCGCCTGGATTTCAATCTCGTCGAAAAGTTGCCCCTTGCGAGGTACCAACTGGACTTCGGCGGTCTCGCCACGATCGCCGACGTCTGGCTCAACGGCGAGGCGATCCTGTCATCTCGCAACATGTTCATTTCCCACCGCGTAAATGCAACTGCGCTCAAGTTGGGAAAGAACGAACTGGTGATTTGCTTCCGTTCGCTCAACGCCGAACTTGCCACGCGTCGACCACGCCCACGTTGGAAGACAAGGCTCGTCGATCAACAGAACCTCCGCTGGTTCCGGACCACGCTGCTGGGACGCATTCCAGGATGGACTCCTCCCATCACGCCCGTTGGTCCCTGGCGACCGATAACGCTGGTGTGCGTACAACACGTGGACGTGAAGGCCTTCCAGTTTGTGACCAAGTGCGAAGGAACCAGGGGCACGGTCGAAATCCAGGCAACGCTGTCCATGCTCGAGGGGTGTCGCGTTGATGGCGCCCGACTCCGTATCGGTGGCCGGCTATGCGAACTCAACACGGTACAAATCGGCGGCTTGACGATCATGGGTGTGGTGCAGGTGCCGGATGCGCCGTTGTGGTGGCCACTAACCCATGGCGCACCTTCGCTCGTTCCGTGGGCGCTTGAGATCAGCATCAACAATGAATGGATCGAATTCAAATCCGGTCTTGCAGGATTCAAGCAGATTCAGGTTGACCAGCAAGACGGGCAGGTAATTTTTTCCGTGAACGGCGTCCGCGTATTTTGCTGCGGCGCGTGCTGGACAACCATGGATATCCTGAGGTTCGACAGTGATCCGGCGGCGTTGCGCCGTGCGCTTGAAGATGCACGTGATGCCGGTGTAAACATGCTTCGCGTCGGCGGCACCATGGTCTACGAATCGACGCTGTTTTACGAACTGTGCGACGAACTGGGAATTCTTGTCTGGCAGGATTTCATGTTTGCCAACATGGACTACCCTGTTGGCGATACCGCGTTTCGCGAAGAAATCGATCATGAGGTGCGGCACCAGCTTAATCGACTCCAACGCCATGCCTGCATTGCTGCCTATTGCGGCGGAAGTGAAATCGCCCAGCAGGCCGCGATGCTGGGGTTGCCCAGCGCCGAATGGACCAATGATTTTTATGCGCGCGACCTGCCTGCGCTTTGCACCGAATTGCACCCGGGCATACCCTATTTTCCATCCACACCGTGGGGTGGGGCGCTGCCGTTCCATGTGGCAACCGGTATTTCTCACTACTACGGCGTCGGCGCCTACAAGCGCCCGTTGTCCGATGCGCGAGCAGCGGGTGTGAAATTTGCCAGCGAGTGCCTGGGCTTTTCGAATTTGCCGGATCCCGAAACTGCCGCCCTGCTGATGGATGGCACCATCCCGCCACCGCATCATCCGCGCTGGAAATCGCGGGTGCCACGCGACAACGGCGCGGGCTGGGACTTCGAAGATATTCGCGATCACTACCTCGAGTTGCTGTTCGGCATAGACGCCATCGAATTGCGCAGCCAGGATCCAGAGCGCTACTACGCTGTATCCGCGGTCGTTACCGGCGAGGTCATGCAGCACGTTTTCTCAGAATGGCGGCGCGATGGCAGCCAGTGTGGCGGCGCGCTTGTCTGGTTTTATCGCGACCTCTGGCCGGGTGCCGGCTGGGGCATCACCGACAGCACGGGACGACCCAAGGCCGCCTACTGGTACCTGAAACGAGCCTGGGCGACGCGCGCCGTGAGAATCACCGATGAGGGGCTCGATGGCCTGAACATCCACGTGATCAACGAGCCGGCTCGCCCGCTCGAAGCTACGGTTGAGCTCTGCATGTTGCAATATGGAAAGCAGGTAGCAAGTGCCACGCCCGCGCAAGTAACGATTGCGCCACGCCAAACGATTGCACTGCAGGCCGACGCCTTGCTAGGCTATTTTTCTGACAGCACGTCTGCGTATCGATTTGGCCCTGCAAAATTTGACGTCGTGACGGCAAGGTTGCGTGAAACGAGTTCAGGCAAAATCTTGAGCGAAGACTTCTTTTTTCCCGGCGGGTTGGCTCTTCCGATGCAACACGACGCTGTCATCGACGCACAGGGAACCTGGAACGCCGATGGTTCCGTTTCGGTCGCGTTGAAGAGCAATGTTTTCTTGCAGTCGGTCAGTGTTGCCTGTAGTGGCTACGAACCTGACGACAACTATTTTCATCTTGGCCCTGACGTGGAAAAACGCTGCCTGTTCAGACCGGTGCTGCAAAGTGCTAAAAAATTCCGCGCACACTACAGTGCGCTTAATGCGCTGGCGACTGTCACCGTCCGGGTTGAGCCACCGCCGTCGATCACCGAGATGCAATAGCCGTGTCGAATAGCGTCGGCCATGAGAGTTCGGAAAGACCTATCCGGATTGATCGCCAGCCGCTCTACATGCCATCGCAGCAGGACACGCTGTTTGGCTGGTATCACTGCGCACCGAACGCAACACAGTCGGATTGCGTCGCCGTGGTCTGTAGCCCCATCGGCTATGAATATATCCACAGCCATAGAACTGTCCGCCATCTCGCCGACAGCCTGGCGCTTTCAGGTACACCCACACTCCGTTTTGACTATAGCGGCGTGGGTGACTCAACCGGAACGGACCTCGATCCCGATCGCTGGAATCGATGGCGCGCCAATGTGCGCGACGTCGTGGATCGCGCGCGCTCATTGAGCGGGCGATCGCGCATCTGCCTGCTGGGGCTGCACCTTGGCGCAACGCTGGCGGCGACGGTTGCAGGCGAGGTTGCCGTGGACTTGCTGGTGCTTTGGAACGTAAGCGTCAGCGGCCGCCGATACATTCGCGAGATGCAGGCGATTGCATCCGCCGCGGGAGATGCTCCTGCCGCCTCCGACGGCTCGATTGAGAGCGCCGGATTTATTCTGTCGACCGAGACCGTTGCGTCGGTTCGCAGTGTCAACCTGATCGAATGTGAACTCAAGGTCCGCGATCGCATCCTGATACTGGGCCGGGACGACCTTGCACCAGACCGCTCTTTGCCGGATTTGCTTTCCAATCGCAGCCAGGCATTTGACTATGCGGACGTTGCCGGCTATTCGACAATGATGGCCGAGCCGCAATTTACCGTTGTACCAGTGCCGGCGATAGAGAAAATTTCCGGATGGGTTGCAGCAAACAGTGCGCGGAGTAACGCGGTCACAGCGGTGGGTGGCGTGCCGCAAATTGCGGCTTTCACCATTGAAAACGGCAGTACAACTTCATTTTCCGTGGAAGAACGATGCTGCAGAATGGGCACGGAATCAGACTTGTTTGGCGTGTTGACGCGACCAGTCCAGCCAATTGCGGTACTGCCGGTGATCGTTTTTTTCAATGCGGGTTGCGTTCACCACGTCGGCCCGAACCGTTTGTACGTGCAACTGGCGCGCGACCTTGCAACCAGGGGATTTCCCAGTTTGCGTTTTGACCTTGGGGGTATTGGCGATAGTATTTCAATGAGGGAAGAACCGGAAAACCATCCCTATCCCGCCTTTGCCGGTGACAACGCACGGACTGCGCTCGCATATCTCCTGGAACTCCGGGAACTCCGGGAAAATTTTTCGTTCGATCGCTTCATTCTCATTGGGCTTTGTTCCGGCGCCCACACCGCTTTTCACGCGGCTGTCGAACTCACCAGCATGCCTATTTCGGAAGTCGTGCTGATCAATCCGCTGACATATCACTGGGTAGGGGGAATGAGCCTTGAAACCACGCGGCGTTTCAGTGATATGTCGCATTACAAGGGCTCCATGCGGAATCCGGCCAGCTGGCTAAAGCTGCTGCGGGGTCAGGCGGATTGGGGAAAAATTGCCAATGTCGTGAAGTCTTACGCCGGCACGCGGGTAAATGCGTTGCGGCACTCGGCAGGTGAGATATTTTTTCCCGCTTCGGCCACGCCGCTTTCATTGAATTTGCACAAGCTGGCAGAAATGCGCTGCAAGATGAACTTCTTCATATCGGACGGGGATCCCGGCTGGGATATTCTCACGGCAGACGCCGGACGTGCGGGGAAGTCCCTGTTGAAGGCCGGCAAACTCAGCCTCACCATGATTCCGGATGCGGACCACACCTTCTCGAGGGCATCCTCGCGCCAACACTTGCGCGAGCGACTTGCAGAATCGCTCGAGACGCAATACGCCGGGCCGGCAACATCAGGATCAAACCCTTAGCTACAGCCGCGGTCACTGGCGATGGGCGCAGTGCGTCAGACAAATTGCGCGAGCGAATGCCGTCCGCTAAAGTAACGGAAAACCAACAACAAGCCTGGGAGATTTTGTGATCACGCTCGTACAACAATATTTCAGTGAATCGGCCGCGCGATTCCCGGACAAGCCTGGCGTGTGCTGCGCCGATGACAGCCTGACTTTCCGCGAAGTGGAAGAATTCACCAATGCATTCGCGCGCGAGCTGAAAGCCGCGGGCGTTTCGCGCGGTCAGTTCGTACCTTTTTTCCTGGAAAAAAGCGTGCGTTCCATTCTCTCCGTGTTGAGCATACTGAAGTCGGATTGCGCTTATGTGCCCATCGATTTCAAGTCGCCGGGCCAGCGCATGCAGTCGATCCTCAAAGCGACAGGCGCGCGTGTCGTGATCGTCGATGATGAGAGCCAGGCCGTGTTTGAGCAACTCATTCCTGAGGCGGAACAGCCGGTCCTGCTAAACATTGGCCGGTTCAAACCTGTCGACATCTCACCGGTCCAGGCAAATAACCTTTCAATCGATATCGCCTACGTCCTGTTCACGTCGGGATCAACGGGCATCCCCAAAGGCGTCATGATCCCTCACAAGGCGATCATCGACTATATCGATTGGTGTGTGGAAGTTTATGCCCTGACCGACAGCGATGTTATCTCAAACCATGCACCGCTTTATTTTGACAATTCCACGTTTGATCTTTATTGCGCCTTCAAGACCGGGGCAACGCTTCATCTTGTGCATGAGGAACTAAACGCAGTCTTGCCGCGCCTGGTGGCGTGGCTGTCGGCACGGAAAATCACCACATTTTTCTGCGTGCCCTCGGTACTTACGTTGTTGCTGAGGTCGCGCCGGCTCAAGCCGGACAGTTTTCCGCACATGCGGCATCTGATTGCAGCTGGTGAAGTATTGCCACGCGACATTCTCGCGGAATGGATGGAAATGTATCCGCACATCCAGTTCACCAACATGTATGGCCCGACGGAAATAACGGTCGATTGCAGCTTTCACGTGCTGCATGAAAAACCCGACAAGGACATGATTTCCATTCCCATTGGAAAAGCGCGGACCAATATGGAGCTGTTCGTAAGGACAGCCGACGGTGGACTTACGCAGGCGATTGGTGCCGAGGGTGAACTGCTGGTACGTGGCACATCGGTCGCGTACGGCTATCTGGGAGATGCGGAGCGAACGCAGAAAGCGTTTATCCAGAACCCGTTGAACAAATTTTTCCACGATCCGCTTTATTGCACTGGCGACCTGGTACGCATCGACAACAATGCCGATTTCCTTTTCCTGGGCCGCGCCGATGACCAGATCAAGTACCTGGGTTACCGCATCGAACTGGGCGAAATTGAGGCCTCGCTGGTGGGGATTGAAGGCGTACACGAAGGCGTTGTCGTGTTCAATAACAGCGCGGTTGAATCGGAACGCGAGCTCGGCGCATTGGTCAGCCTCGACGAGGGGTTCGATCTCGACGCCCTGCGCGCAGCACTGCAAAAGCGGCTGCCCGGGTATATGGTTCCGTCACGTTTCAAGATCATCTCTGAAGAGTTTCCGCGCACGCCCAACGGAAAATACGATCGCAAGCAGACGCTGAAGCTGGTCTTCGGCTAGCGCGGCTTGGGTAGCGCGTCCCGGCGCTACCAGTAGTTTTCCACGATGATGTGACCCGGCTCGGAGGCGCGATGCAGGCGGAATCCCTGCGTGCCCAATAGTTCGGTCACGCCGGTAATCATTTCGGGGTTCCCCGAGAGCATGAAACGGGAGCGAGCAACCGAAATAGGCAGGTCAAGGCGTTTTTCCAGCTCGCCCGAATTCAACAGCACATTAATGCGTCCGTGTGCGGCACCAGGTTTCTCTTCACGTGTAAATGATTTCAGGTAGTGAAAGCGCCGATTTCCATCCTGTGCGCACGATGCCGCGATGCGCTCCAGTTCCTCCGCGTAACCCAGGTCGGCGGATTCGCGCACAGATACGACCAGCACGATGTGTTCAAAACGCCAAAACGCGGTGGCATCGCGCAGCAGCGAGAGAAACGGCGACAGGCCGGTGCCGGTTCCCAGCAGCCACAAATCCTGCTCTTGCTGTGGCTGGCGGAAACGATCGATCGACAAATATCCCTTGGGTTCGTGCTCGAGTAACACTTTCGAGCCTGGCTGGAAAGTGCTTATGCGCTTGGAAAACTCACCGCGTGCGGTGACCAGGAAAAACTCAAGGAATTTCTGGTGAGGCGCCGAGGCTATGGAATACGGGCGCCACATTTCTGTTCCATCTTCCAGCCGCAGTCCGATCCTTGCATATTGACCCGGTGTGAAGACGAAGTCGGCGGGGCGGCCAATCCTGAAAGACATCAGGTCCGGATTCCATTGATGGACCCAGTTGACCGTTTCCTCGCTGGATTTTTTCTGGTTTTCCGGCACTTGCGCCGGTGTTGCGTGTTCCGGGGAGTGCGACATTGGTGAGTGGGTATGCGATTGCGGAAATTGGAAATCAGTTTATCAAAATGTACGGGACATCAGCCACCCTGCCAAGGGCGCGCCTCGCGAACGGTCAGGCCGCGTCGTCGCGGCCGGCCTCGCGTGTCCTCACCCAATCCAGCAGGCGGCGGAAGAGGGCGGTCGACACCAGGTTGCTGCGCTCGATGCGCAGCATCGTCGCGTCCAGGCGGCGCATTCCCTGCTCGATATGCAGCAGCTGCTCGCCCAGCGCATCGTTGCCGAGGTTTGAAATGACTTTATACGCGTCGCCCGCCGTCTTGTAGTCGACCGGCATTTGCAACAGTTCGCCGGTGTCCAGCGGCGCAGCCTGGATATCGTTGGCGGCCGTCGCATCAGTTTTGCGGCGACGTTTTGCGTCCGTGGTGGAACGCGCTTCGTCGTTCATTTCTGCAGCCACTTCCTCAACGTCCGTGTCGGAAAATATTTTCTTGTCGGCAAGGTAGCCGTACCACAGCAGCCGGTCGCAAACCGAATTAATGCGACGAGGAATGCCGCCACTGGAGGCGAAAATCGCACGGTGTGCTTCGGGAAGAAATTGCGGCACATTTTTCCAGCCCACACAATTCAGGCGGTGTTCGATATAGCCCTGCGTCTCGGCCTCACCCAGCGGGCCGATGTGACAGGCGGCAATCACGCGTTGCCGCAACTGCTCCATTTCCGGACCCTGCAACGTTTCCCTGAATTCCGGCTGGCCAATCAGGAAACTCTGCAACAAGGCGTGCGTTTCCAGCTGGAAATTGGACAGCATGCGAAGTTCTTCCACGGCGCGCTGGGTCAAATTCTGTGCTTCGTCCACGACCAGCAGGCAGCGCTTGCCGTCGCGCGCGACAGAGACCAGGTACGCCTCCAGCAACAGAAGCAAATCGGACTTGTCGGCCTTTTTCGTAGGTATACCGAATGCAGCGGCCACCATGCGCAGCGTGTCGTCGGCATCAAGTTGTGTGCTGACCAGATGTGCTGCGACCACCTGTTCCGGGTCTAGCTGGCCGAAAAGATTGCGCACAAGCGTGGTCTTGCCTGCGCCGATTTCACCCGTGATGACGATGAAACCTTCGTTCTGGTGAAGGCCGTATTCCAGATACGACATGGCGCGCCGATGCTGGCGGCTGCCGAAATAAAACGAGGGATCCGGGTTTAGCTGGAACGGCTTGCCGGTCAGGCCATAGAAAGATTCATACATCGTTCATTTGCCCATCTAGAAACGCAATGAAAGCGACGACACAAACGCATTCTCGCGATAGCTTGGCAGCACGGTGCTATCGAACGATATTCTTTGGACACCAAGCGATGCGTAGGTGTGAGGTCCAAGCTGCGTTACGAAAAAAAGGCTTTGCAGGCGTTGCGTTGAATTCAGGCTGGGCAAGAACAATCCTTCCGTGTAAAGGCGGGAAGCCACCAGCTTCAGCGTCGACAACGGCGACAGGCGATAGGCCCAGACGGCATTGGCATTCAGTTGCTTGATTTCTTCCACCGGCGCTGCTCCGTTCGGCGTAACGGTATTTCCATCAAGCGCCCGTTGCTTGCGGTAACTGACATCGAACGTGATGGTATTTCGCTGCCCCACCAGCGCTAAAGATCCTTCCTGCCTCTCACTCAGGAATGGCCGCACGGAAAGGAAGCCGTCCTGAATACCCGATGATGCCGGGATGCCCGTCTGGTCAAATCTTTGCCTGCTGGCAGCAGCGCGCATCGCAGGATCCGGTACGCTTGAAGCCAGCAGGTCAAGGAGAAGATTATTGACCGACAGTGCGTTGGACCCGGCAAGTTCGTTGGTGGAAATGGCAACTTCCTTGCTGCTGGAAAAACGCCATGCCGTCAGCGCTGTGCGGTGGTTAAGCAAGACCAAGTGATCGTTACCGAAAAAACGCTTTTGCGTCACGGCAGCGAACTGGGTTCGCTGGCTGGGAGACCATTCGATGCCGTACCCATAGGTGTTGGTGTTGCGTCGCTGCAGGCCGTCGAGATCGGAGGATTCCCGGCCGCCACTGAGCGACAGATGCAATTGCGAGTCCACCTCAAACGTCAGGCTTGCTCGAGCGCGTGAATCGTCGCGCCGGCCCACGGTGGGGTTATCGACAGCCAGCGAACTACCGTCAACGGCCCATCCAAGCCAACCTGATGAGGGCTGGTTCTTGGCAAAGCCACTCCACTGGCGGGTTTTGGTATCCGGAAATGTGGTTTCACCGGTGCGCGTATCGGCTTCATTGAGTCGCAACTGATATGTCGCCACCGTGCCCAGGTCACCGCGAATATATGGCGACAACTGATACGTCGTGGTTTCGATGCGGTTGGCGCTGACGTTGTTGATGTCGGAAATATTCGTTACGCCAAAGGCGGAACGGTTCTGTTGCGTTATGGTGGCGCTCGCGTCCACGAACAGCCACTTTTCAACAGCCTCAAGTGTTGCATGGGAGTTCAGGAACCGTTGCGTGTTGTCCAGATTGGTGAACTCGCGATGGAACGGCCGGTCTATGCGATAGTCCACCTGCGCACTCGCCCTCGCGGCCCGATATTCTATGCGCAGTCCCGCAATGAGGTCGGTGACCCAGTCACTGCGTGCGAGCGACGACGACAGGAGGGCCGCGTTATCGGAGTAACGTTCATTGAGTTCAATGCTTGGCATGAAACGAAACGCGGGGGTGATGACCATGACAGGCAAGTCAGTTGCGGCCGTCACTTGCGGCGCAGTCGCCGACATCGGCACGGTATTTGGCGGAGGCAAGTTTTGCGGACCAGGCACCGGCGTCTGGGCTTGGACCATACCCGTCACCATCATCCCGGTCGCGGCGAGGCCTCGCACCGCAGCCGAAATGCGTTTAGCTGCCATACCCGTATCCGTAACCATAACCCTGCGCACCCTGGCCAACCGTCCTGGCCTGGTTCAACACCATCATCTTGATCGGGCAAGCCTCTATCGTGGCCAACGCGCGCTTGACATCGGACTGCAGCGTGGATTCGGCATGAACCACGAACACAATTTGCCCCATCTGCGTGGCGAGAACGCGCGCCTCGGTCGTCACCAGCAAGGGCGGTGAGTCAAAGACGATGATTCGGTCGGAATAACGCGCAGCCATTTCCTCCAGTAACTGCGCCATGGCGCCACTGGCCAGCAATTCGGTTGCATGGCTGTTCTGTGTGCCGCTCGGCAGGATGCTGAGTTTATCTACGTTGGTTCTAAGCAATACCTGGCTGAGGTCAACGTCATTGTGTTCAAGCACATCGAGCAGCCCACGCAATGGCGGCATGCCCAGCAAAGCGGGCAGGGACGGCCGCGCCACATCCGCATCCACCAGCAGCACAGTGCGATCCCGTTCCATCGCAAGGCTAAGGGCCAGGTTGACCGCTGAAAAAGTCTTACCCTCGCCCGGGATGGAACTGGTCACCATGATGAGGTTGCTATGCTTGATAGGGACGGCTCTTCGTTCGGAGGTATTCGCAATCAGTGGCCGCTTGAGAATACGGAATTCGTCGGCAATGCGGGAGCGCGGCTGGTCAGGCGTCACAAAGCCCAGCGACGCAAGACGCGTCAGGTCGAGGTCAAAACGATTCTGCGTGCTGGTAGCACCCGTTCGCGAATTCGTCGGTGCCGTGCGCGGCGCAGCGCCAGAAGCTGCCGGAATTCGCGCGGGCGGGGCAGGGTGTGCGGGCAGTTGGGCAGGAATATCCTCCAGCCCGCTGGGTGGCAATTCAACGCCGGCGCGGCGAAGTTCTTCCAGCCGTTTGGCGGCGCGTTCGATGAGGCTCATCTCATGTCCTCATGTCGTCAGGTCGCTCGAGCGGAGAGAAAGGCCAGCGCCAGGAATCCGGCCAGGTAGGTGCCAAGCAGCATGCCTACCGCAGCGAGGAATTTTGTCGTACTGCGCCGTGCCGCTTTTTTTCGAGTGTCGTTTACGATTAGCGACACTGTACCCAGGATCGGCAGGCCCGTGATCTCGGCCAGCGCCCGGCCGTCGTAAAAAGCGGGGCGTACTTCGCGCGCGATAAACGCGGCGGCGAAACCTGCCGCGAGCGCAGCAACCAGGGCCAGTGGGAACAGCACGCGCCGATTGGGAAATACCGGTCCCGGCGAAACACGCGGCGGGTCGATCATCCTGAAGTCGGCGACGCCGGAAACAGACTGCATTTCGCCGGAGATATTTGCCGACTCGCGGCGCGATACCAGGCTGTCGTAATTTTTCTTGTTAACTTCATAATCGCGATTCAACTGCGTTGCTTCGGCTTCCAACTGGGGAACCAGTGTTGCCGACGCTTTCAGCCGCGCGTAACGGCTGGAGTATTCCGCCACCCGCGCCCGCAGCGATGCCACGGTTGCTTCGGCCTGGGCCAGTGAAACCTTGAGCTGTTCGGACGCACGTGGGCCCCCGTTAAATTGCATGGGGGCTGCCGGAGAGCCTTCCTTGCGGCGCGCGACCAGCAATTGCGCCCGCTGCTCTTCCAGCTCGCGAATGACCCGCTTGGCGCCGATGACATCGGGATGGCTATCGGTATATTTTTGCAGCAGCACATCGAGATTTCGCCGTTGCGCATCAATCCGGGCCTCGACATCTGAAATCATCGCGCCAGACACCGTGGGAATCGGCGTGCCGGCGACAGAGCTCGGCTCCTCACTCGCGAGTCCGCGGCGGAAGGCGTCACGTGTATTCTCTGCCTCACGCAAGTCGAGTTGCGCGCGCTCCAGCAGGTTGCTGGTTTCCGCCAATCGTGCGAAATAATCCTTGCCTTCACCGGTGTTCATGCCGAGCGAACGGAGCTTGAATTCCTTGAGACGGTTTTCTGCTTCCTGCAGTTTCTTGTCGTAGGCCGCGATCTGCTCGTCGATAAATCGCTTGGCGGCATCGGTGTCACTGGATTTTCCACCATAGCCCGACTCGATAAACATCGACGAGAACTGCTGCACTACGCGCGTTGCGCGCTCGGGTTTCGTATCGCGGAAAGTCAGCACATAAATATTGTCGCGACCGCCGCCCTGGATTTGCAGGCTCTTGATAATGCCGTCCACCAGCTTGTCGTATTCCGGCTTGGACTTCACGTCGGCATCGAGGCCCGCCGTCTGCACCAGTTTTTCCACGTTGGGTCGGCTGACCATCGCCTTGCTCAGCATAGCGATCTGTTGATCGTCGTTCTGCAATACGGTGAGGCCGGTCATCAACGGCTTGAGGATGGACGCGGTGTTCACGTAGATGCGAGTCGAGGCCTCGTAACGGTCGGGAACCATGATGATGACAACGATGCCGATGGCTGCCACCAGCCACGCGATTGCCATGCCCAGCCAGCGGTAGTGCCACATGCCTCGCAGCGTTATGACTGTCTGGCGCAGTAATTCATCCATTGAAGTGCCCTGGTGTCGGTTCAGGCTGCCGGCATATCGGCAGCCAGTACGGTTACGCTGTTACCAAGCCGGCTAGAACCAGCTTTGCGGAATGATCAACACGTCGCCGGGACGCATTTCGACGTTGGCCGACACATCGCCGCGCTTGATCAGGTCCTTGATGCGTACGCTGTACCGCTTGTTGCCATCGAGCGTGCGCAGGATGCTCGCACCGTTGCCATCGGCAAACTCGGTTACGCCGCCAACTGCAATCATCACGTCAAGCAGCGTCATCTTTTGCTTGTACGCCAGCACCTGTGGGCGGGCCGCTTCGCCCACCACGCGGATCTGCTCGCTGTAGGGGCCGACAAAATTAGTGACGACGACCGTAACGACCGGGTCACGAATCACCTTGGACAAGGCTTTCTCAATGTCGCGCGCGAGTGTGGTTGAGTCTTTGCCAAGGGCGAGCATGTCTTCCACCAGCGGTGCCGCAATCTTGCCATCAGGACGAACCGGAACCGTCATGGACAATTCAGGGTTCCGCCACACGACAATATTCAGTGTGTCGCCGGCGCCGATCTTGTACTGGTAATCAGGGGACGCCGCCAGTGCCGGTGCGGGTGGATAGCGGCCTGTGCTGCAGCCACTTGCAACGATGGCGATCAACGCGAAACCGGCGATAGCCCGGGTCATTTCAAGTACTCGATTGAACATAAGTCCTCCTTGTGAAACGCCACCGAACGAAACGTCACCCGCCTGCGTGCGAACATTGACGATTGCGTTGATATTCCATCCCCACATGCTTGTTCGTGCCTGGCCGTGCTGACCGTATCTGCACGCCCTGCCCAGGCGTATTTTTTTCACGTCGTGCTACTATCCGGCGACCGGTTTTCCACGGCCTCTTTTTTGGTTGTTTCCGCCCCGGCGCAATTGTTGTTGGTACTGTTGCTGGATCGTAAAAAAGACTGCGCGCCGACCATTCAAATGCGACAACTGCATTATCCACGATAAATCGCATTCTTTGGCAATGCAAGTGACGAGGCCACCGGATGGTGGGCAAGGATTCACCCTAGTGTTTTTCCGCGAAAATATCGACAAATCCTGCATTCGCATCGACTTGAAACCGACATGAATCCCACCATCCTGATTACCGGCGGCGCCGGCTACATTGGTTCCCACACCTGCGTTGAATTGCTGTCTGCAGGCTTCGAGCTGGTCGTGATCGACAACCTGTGCAACAGCAAGATGGAAGCGGTGCGCCGTGTCGAGCGTATCGCCGGAAAGAAAATCACCTTCAGCAAGCTGGACGTTCGAGATCGCGAGGGCTTGCGGACGTTGTTTCGCCAACATGCCATCACGGCGGTGATCCATTTCGCCGGGCTGAAAGCAGTGGGTGAATCGGTGGAAAAGCCGCTTGCCTACTATGACGCCAACGTGACTGGCAGCCTCGTTTTGTTTGAAGTCATGGCGGAAGCTGGCGTCAAATCGCTGGTGTTCAGCTCTTCCGCAACCGTCTACGGGGATCCGCATACCGTTCCCATCAGCGAGCATTTTCCGCTGTCGGTAACCAATCCCTATGGCCGAAGCAAGTTGATGGTCGAAGATATCCTCAGGGACCTGCATCATGCCGACAACAGCTGGCGTATCGGGCTGCTGCGCTATTTCAATCCCGTCGGCGCTCACCACAGCGGAACAATAGGCGAAGACCCCAATGGCATCCCCAACAACCTGATGCCTATTGTCAGCCAGGTGGCCATCGGTAAACGGCCTTCGCTATCCGTATATGGCAATGATTATCCGACCCGGGATGGCACGGGTGTGCGCGACTATATTCACGTCGTCGATTTGGCGCTGGGACACTTGAAGGCGCTCAACACGCTGCAAAGCCGCCCGGGACTTTTCACCGTGAACCTGGGCACCGGCAACGGCTATTCGGTTCTCGAAGTGGTGCAGGCGTTTGAAGCCGCGAGTGATCGCAAGGTCGAATACAAGATTGCGCCGCGCCGGCCGGGTGATATCGCCGCGTGTTTTGCCGATCCTGCACTGGCATTTGAACTGTTGGGCTGGCGTGCCGAGAGAAACCTTGAGCAGATGTGTGTGGATGCGTGGCGCTGGCAAAGCGGCAATCCCGACGGCTATCCTGCGTAGCCGGGATTTGCGGGTTGACTACGTAATGATTTGCACAGTTGCGCTGAATTTAAGACGCTAGACTATAGCAGGGGCGCGGCTTTACGGGCATAAATGCCCTGCGGGCCGCCACAGTGCTAGAGTTTTAACTTCGATTTTGTCTTAAGCGGCGTTACAGCGTTTGCAATAACTTTTCAGCTTCCGCTCTGGCCGGACCCGATCGGGTCTGCCCGATCAACGTCTGGAGTTCGCGGCGGGCGCCGTTTTTATCTCCTGATTTGATCAACGCCTTGGCAAGGTGAAGGCGCGGATCGGCAGCATTGGGTGCGCCGGCAACTGCCTTGCCAAGCAATTCGACGCCACGCCTGGTGTCGCCCTTCATGGTCAGCAGCCAGCCGAGCGTATCCAGCACATCCGCGTTGTCCGGCGCGATGGCGAACGCCTTTTCGGCGTAGCCCAGTGCCGCAGGATCCTGCATTTCGGCCAGGACAAAGGCGAGGTTGTTCAGCACTGCCAGGTTGTCGGGTTGCAGGCCATTGATCTCGCGATACATCGCGGCGGCCGTCTTGTAATCGTTGTCCCGTACTGCGGTATTGGCCAGGTAAAAACGAACGACAGCGTCCTTGGGGTTGCCTTGAAGCCATTTTGTTACGACCGCATTGGCCTCGGCAGATTTGCCGGCCAACTTCAGCACCTCAATCTGGCGCGTGACCAGTTCTGGTTGCGGCTGGCGCTTGATTCCCTCTGCATAGGCAGCGGCGGCCTCGGTGTGTTTCTTCTGGTTGGCCAGCACATCGCCCTCAAGCGCGAAGCCCACTGCTTCCCTGGGACGCGATTTCTGTACCGACCGTGTTTCCTTGAGGGCATCTTCGGCGCGACCGGCAGCAAGCTGCGCAACAATAAGCTGGCGCTGTGCTTCCAGGAAATCGGGCTTCATGACCAGCGCTTTCTGCAGCGCCTGAATCGGCGCATCAACCTGTTTGGCCGAATATTGCGCAGCCGCCAGGCGCATTAACGGCAGCGGTGAATCCGGAAGAAGGGCGGCCAGCCGGTTAAACGTTTCGATGGCCTGGTTAGTATCACCGGCGGCGAGTTGCGCCAGTCCCAGCGTATCCAGCACGGCAGGATCCTTGGGCATCGCGGCATTCGCCGCCACCGCTGCAGCGAGTGCGGCTTGCGGATCCTTGTGCTGCATGTGGAATTTGATCAGCGCGATACGGGCGGAAGGAAGTCCCGGGTTGGCCTTGATTGCGCGATCGAGTGTGGCGACCACATCTCTCGGCAGCGCTTTCGCAGCGATTTGTATCTCAGCCAATGCCAGCAGCGCGCCGTCATTGCCGGCATCGCGCGCGAGGATGGTTTCAAACCGGGCAGTGGCCGCAGACGGATTCTTGTCGGCCAGGTCGAGCTGGGCAAGGATTCGCGCGGCGGGCAGGTAGTTGAACTGGATTGCCAGGGCCTTCTCGAGATTTGCCCTGGCGGTCTTGATGTCCTGCTTTGCGATGTAGACGGTCGCCTTGGTGGTGAAGGTCAGCGGGTTGTCAGGCTGTTTTTTCTCGAGCGCGGCAACGGATGCCAGTGCCTTGTCGTAGGCCTTCTGGCTGATGTACGCGCTGATCAGTGACAGGTCGGCCTGGTAGGCATACTTGTCCATGCTCGAAGCGGATTCAAAATCATCGAGCGCGCGAGCCGTTTCTCCCGTGGCCATGCGTATCTGCGCCAGGCGTGTGCGCAATCCGGCGCTGTCTTTTTCGATCGCCAGCGCCTGTTCGTAATATTGCGCGGCCGCGCTGAACTGGTTGTTGGCAAAGGCGACCTCACCCGCGGCGCGCAGCACTGTGGGATCTTTCGGCGCCTGTTTCAACGCATGGGCGAGGGTCTCCTCGGCTTTCTGTGGCTGGCCTTTGCGCAGGTAGGTAGCCACCAGCAGGTTGCGTGCGTACAGGCTGTTGGGATACACGACGATGACCTTGCGCAGGTAATTTTCCGCCGTAGACAGCGAGCCCAACTGGTACTCGGTAGCACCCGCCAATAACAGCGACGGACCATGGTCGGGAATAACGTTCAACACCTGCGTGACCGCTGCGCGCGCCTGTTCCGTTTTTCCGTTCCTGAATGCGAGCACTGCTTCGAGGTACTGGCGGCGCACATCGCGCGGCAGCGCTTTTTTCATGGCTGCGATTTCAATCGCCGCCTGGTCGAACTTGTTACGCGAGATCAACAGCGAAATCAACGCGAAACGTGGCTGGCCATTGAAAGGGGTGGCGCGTACAAGTGCGGCCAGCACCGCGGCCGCTTCATCGTGCTTGCCCTGGGCGATGAGCAGGTCGGCCTTGAGGGACAGCGCCTGCGGTTGCTCCGGCGACTTGGCGAGAACGTCTTCAACTTTGCTCATTGCGCCCGCCGAATCACCTTCCGCAACGCGAAATCGCGCTTCACCGACCAGCGCACGCGGTTCGGCCGGGTTCGCGGCAAGCGAATTTGTAAATGCGCGCCGGGCATCGGCCATTTGCGAAAGCGCGAAATACGCTTCGCCCTTGATCGCCTCAACCATTGCCTTCGCGGCCGGGTCGGCGATATTCACCTTCGCGAAATCAAACGTCAATTTCCGGAATTCGCTCAGTTCGGCCAGCACGATGGCAAGCTGGGGATAAACCAGTTCAGGTAAATAGCGATCATCCAGAGCGCGGCGAAGCTGAATCTCGGCATTTGGCAGGTCGCCGGTCTCGATCAGTGTCTTGCCCAGCAGGAAACGCGCTTCACCGCTTTCCTGTTGTTGCAGGGCGCTCTTCAATTGGACGGACGCAGCGGTGTAGTCTTTTTTTAGCACGTATTCGCGTGCCGACTGGATCAGCGCTTCAGGTTTCTTCTGGTCGCAGCCGCCCAGCACGATCGATACCGCAACCAGCAGAACAAGCGGTCTAATCCAATTGGGCGTGAGGATGTTGTTCATTGCATTCATCGCAAATCCTTTGTATGCGCTACAGCCTGAGCCCAGCGCTCGTTCTCATATCTTGTTTAGACTCAACGCAGGCCGAAACGGTCCAGCAATTCATAAAGCGTAGGACGGCTGATGCCCAGTAATTCTGCGGCACGACTCAGGTTGCCGTTGACCCGACCCAACACGCGCATGACGGCCTTGCGCTCAGCCTCGTCGCGCACCTGGCGCAGATTAAGGACGTTTTCCGTTTGCGCGACGTTGAGATTGAGGTCGGCGGCCTTGATGATATTGCCGTCCGCCATGATCACGGCCCGCTTGATGCAGTTTTCCAGTTCGCGCACATTGCCGGGCCAGGGATACCCTTCAATGGCATCAATCGCATCGGGCAGTAGCGTCATCGTTCCGCGCCGTTGCTCTTCGGCAAACCGGCGGGTGAACGCATGCGCCAGCAACGTCGCGTCACCAGGGCGCGCTTTCAGCGGGGGGATTTCCAGCACGATTTCAGCCAGGCGGAAATACAGGTCCTGGCGGAAGGTCCCCTGGATGATCATGTCTTTCAGGTTCTGGTGTGTGGCGCAGACGATGCGCACATCGACGGGGATTTCCTCCCTGCCACCAACTCGCTCGATGACGCGCTCCTGCAGGAAGCGAAGCAGTTTGGATTGCAGCGCGAGCGGCAGGTCGCCGATCTCGTCGAGAAACAATGTCCCCTTGTTCGCGACTTCCACCTTGCCCTGTGTCTGGCGTGCGGCGCCGGTAAACGCGCCTTTTTCATAACCGAAGAGTTCGCTCTCGAGCAGCGATTCGGGAATGGCTGCGCAGTTGATGGCGACGAAACGTTCCACGCGGCGAGGCGACAGATCATGCAGCGCCCGGGCGAACAACTCCTTGCCCGTGCCCGACTCGCCCAGCAAAACGATGGTCGCTGTGCTGCCTGCGACTTTCTCGGCCGTGCGACAGATCCGCATCATCTCGCCGTCCTGCGTGACGATGCCGGTGAGCGGCGTCTGGTGCACGGTGGTCATCAGCCGGCGATTTTCTTCCTGCAATTCATGGTGGCGGAAAGCGCGTTCAATGGTTACAGCCAGCAATTCTGGCTCGAAAGGCTTAGCGAAAAAATCATAGGCGCCGAGGCGAATGGCCTTCAGGGCATTGGCATGGTCGTTCTGGCCGGTGAGGACAATGACTTTTGTATGCGGGGCAAGCGACAGGATTTGTGCCAACAATTCAAATCCCACAGTTGCGTCGTCGGGGCTGGGCGGCAGGCCGAGGTCCATGGTGACAACGGCAGGTTCGTGACGGCGAATCTGCGCGATGGCGCCGTCAAGATCCGCAGCTACTACGGTCTCGTTCTTGTCGAACGCCCAACGCATCTGTTTTTGCAGGGCAAGGTCGTCTTCCACAATCAGGAGCGGCTTGCGCGGAATCTCGCTCATGCCGTTTCCCGCGCGCGATTCTGGTCACGGTTTGCCGGCAAGGACGTGCCGGCCAGTTGGAGAAAGACGTCGAAGCGTGTCCCTGCATTGGGCGAACTCTCCACCTCGATGCGCCCGCCAATCCCGTTGATGTATTGAATGCTCTCGTACATGCCTATTCCCATGCCTTGCGGTTTGCTGGTTTGAAACGGGTGAAATAAGTGATCACGAATGAAGTCCTCGGTCATGCCGACGCCATCATCTGCAATGGCCACCACTGCCCAGCTTCCTTCGATGTAAATACGCACCCTGACGTGCCCGTTGGTGGTCTCGGTCGCCTCAATCGCGTTCTGGATCATGTGTCCGATCACGCGCTCGACACGATCATCATGCGCGAGAACGCGCACGTTGGGCTGGGCATCGAGGTCAATGATCGACTGGCGCGGACCCTTGGAGGCGATGATACGTCCAATGATCACGCCAAGATCGACGGGCCGCGGTTTTTCCATCGGAGTCGTACCGGTTCGCAGTTGCAGCATCAGTTGATTCATCCGCCCGACGGCATGCTCCACCGTTTCCAGCATATCGCGCTGGAACTCGGGGTTGTCACGATGCCGTTCAGCGTTTTTCACTACAAGCGCCAGTTGTGCCACCAGGTTCTTCAAATCGTGCACCACAAATGCGGACATGCGATTGAAGGCGTCAAATTGCTCAGCCTCCACCAGTGCCTCCTTGGCGCGAATCTGCGCGAGATAGCTCGCGGCCTGGCGGCTGGCCGTCTTCAGCAGGTCGCGCACTTCCCAGTTGATGTCGATCTCGGCGCGTGGCCGGGCGAGCACAACAAAACCTATCAGGTCGTTGCCGCTCGGTAGCGGCACCACCAGCCATGCACCCGGAAGCTGGTCCAGCCATGCGGGGATGACGAGCTCGGGATACTTGGCAGGATATTCGCTAACTTCCTCCAGACGAATGACCCAATCGGTGCGCGCCAGGAAGGACGCCAGGGATCCGGTAGACGATTCCGTTTCCTGGATTCGCTGCATGTCGACATTCGCAACTTCAGAGAAAACACCATCACGCTCCAGCCAGATCGCACCGCCATTGCTTTCAACGAGGTCGGCCAGCGAGCGAACCACGCGCTGATATAAATTGATGCCGGGTTCCGTTGTGCCCAGGACACGTGTGAACCGCAACCATTCCTGCCGGTATTCGTAACGGTAGGAAAACAGGTTTTTGCTGATCAGCACTCTCACCCTCGCGCGCAATTCGCGCGAAAGCAGCAGGGCGGCAAGCCCGAGCAACGCCGCGAACACCAGGGCAACCTGCAGCGTGCCGCCCCATTCGCCGCCAAAAAAATGTACCCAGTAGGCCGCACCCGCAACGACCAGCAGGTAGGCGCCGGTGATGAGCAGGGCGGTGGATTGGTAGACCACATCGCGGGAAATCTGCACATCAACCGTCCACGACGTATTGCGCGCGGTGGACACACCGACAAGGAATATGACCAGGGCATCCGCAATGCCGCGCGCAGCCCACATCGCCGGGTCCAGGCGATGCAACAAGATCGCGCCGGAATAGATCAGCAGGTCGAGCGCAAACATTCCTCCCAGTCCGATAACCAGCGGCTTGATGGCCCAGCGCCGATTTTCCGGCGTGCGTTGGTAGAGTTGTTCAGTCAGTGCGAGGCCGAACACGGAAATCGCGAGCAGTACGTAATAGTCGCCTAACTGTCCTGTTAGTTCCGAAATGTTTTCCCATGGTGGCGGTGGGACGAGAAGCGCGCTCGCCAGCAACAATGCCGCTGGCGCGGCGAAATAGCGCACGGTCCGCTTGGTGGCGAACTTGACGTTATCGGTGCGTTGCCAGCCTTCGAGCAGCAGCGTCAGGAAAATTAGCCAACTGCTGATGCGTAACGCATCCGCAAATCCCGCCGCCTGCCATAGTGCGGAGGCCGGAAATGTCAATGAGGCCCAGATAAGCGCGGACCAAAGCGCGCTGAATGCGATCGCACCCAGCAGCAGCGCCGCGCGAGCACCACCGCGCCAGCTCACTACCATGAGTGCGGCGAACGCGACGAAGATCGAGCACGCGAGGCCATAGCTCCAAAGGGCCGGTGTAAATGGAAAATTGCTGGTCAATGCAGATGCCCAAGAAAGTGTGTTCCGAGGATATTAACGCGGGCTACTGATTTGCCCCAGTATTTTGCATGCGGCCAGTTGGGCCAGGCTGCGAGGTCCGTCGCAAACTCGCTTCCAAAGACTGCCCCATGTCACGCATGAATTCGCCCAGGACAGTGGCGGCTTCTTCGGGACGCACGTTGGCATGCGTATAAACAGAGACCCATGCGGCCGTGTCCGGTTTGCCGCTCAATCTTGTTTTCAGCTGTACCAGCTTCGCGTTCAGATCGTTTGCCGTGACCGTTCCATCAATCCAATACCACTGCCAGGCAGTGATGCGGGTGTTGTCGCCCAAAATCGCTGCAGTTTTTGCTTCAAAGGTTTTGTCTGCAAGCAGTGTGGAGGAAGTCTTGCGTTCCACGACTGTCCAGCGCTCGCTTCGGTCATCGACAAAATCATTCACCGAGGTGACGAGCTTGGACGTCCAGGTCTGTCCCGCGAAAACGCCGATGAAGACGCTCACCCGCCGTGCGTTCTTTTCGAACGTTTGGACCCGTTGCATCACGGGATTGACGAGGAAAGGCGTCCAGTCGGTGAAAGGTACGGCGACAGGCACCCATCCTGCCGCGGTCGAGATTTGACTGATTTCTATCGCTTGACTGGGCCGGACGTTCGCAATCAGACTGCTGGCGACCGGCGCGGCGCACAGCATGCTCAGGGCAACGACAGCAGCGAGAAAAGTTCTTGCGTAGGAGGTTGCTGCGGACCGGATTGAAGGGTCGGTGGAAGGCTCCCCCGATATTTCCGCGGGCATTTCCTGATCGCGAAAATACCATCCCGCCAGGCAATAAGCGAAGAGGAGCAACGCGAAAAGCATCCATCCGAAAGGTCCGTGACTGTCGCGCAGATAGCGGTTATCAGACACGTGCGCGATGACGATCGTTAGGTATGCGCGCAACCAATTTCCGGTTACGCCTACTGCCATCGCGCCCATGATAAAGAGGGCGCGCTTTCTCCAAGACGAATACATGGACCACGCATACATCGTCGCCAGTATCATGCACGCGCTCAGGTATTCGATGCCGCTGCATGCGGCCGCAATGGACCATTTGCCGGTAGGCAGTTCGAAATAAGGACCTTCGCGATGTACGGGAATTCCTGTTGCCAACAACCCCGCATAGGTAAAGCGCGCGGTCAGGTCAACCTGCAGCGCAACCAGCGGGCCGCGCACGGGGACGATGAACAGCAGAAATGCCATCGGAAAAACGAGCGTCCACAGCCAACGAATACCAAAAATTCCCAGGATCACGAATGGAAACATGGTGATTACCGCGACTTCGGTAAACAGCCGGGTAAAGGTCAAGTCGCCTGCCAGCCACAGTAGGTCGCATAGCACCAACCCCGCCATTGCCCACCAACACACGCGGGGCGGAATGAGCGACAGTTCGACACGTCGTGCCCATACCATGGCGATAAAAATGGGAAGGACAAGAATGCGATGTGTGTGCTGCTCACTTGATGACCCTAGCGTGAGCAAATCGCGAAACGTTGGCCAGAAGACTGCGACTATGGTAGCCAATGCGGCCATCACATATAAAGGGGCTAAGGTCGTTTGGCGTGAATACAAGAGGATCGCCCTCGACAAGAGGAAGCATTGAGTCGGGAAGAGGTTAGACACAACCTGACGGTTCAGTCGGGAGCGGTTGCCGCAAAAATGCAGAGGCGTCCTTAATGTTACATGACCTTGCATCAACTGTAGATTCGGCCACCATCCGCGCTTGCCCGCAATCGTCGCACGGAGCAAGTTTTGCGTTTTTTTTTGCATAAAAAAAACCCCGCCGCAGCGGGGTTCTTGACGTCATGCCATTTCAGGCTTGACACATAAACTACGTCACGCCGAACGGCGTTTTACAAAACCCAGTCCCAACAGTCCAAGTCCCAGCAGTCCGAGGGTTGCAGGTTCCGGCACTGAGGTGACACTGGTTGCGAAATTAAAGCTTGAGGTTCCTGCCACTGTGTGGGTGATGGTAGCTACCTGCGTAAGCGAAAAGCCGCCAGTCGTGTCGACGTTCGTAGACGTGGTGCCGCCAAAATTGCTGCCACTGTTGTTCGCAAGACTTCCCACGGAATTACCGTTGAGATAGGAATTAAACGCAATATTGCTATTGAATCCGAGTGTGCTTCCGCTGGCGGTTGTGGTCGCCACAGACGCGCCGCTTGGCGTCGTGAAACCATCGTCGAACAGGGTAATCGAAAGCGAGCCACTGCCACGTGAGAAGAGATTCAGGTAGCCATTGTCCGAAGTCATGTTCAGCCAGGCCAAGTCATCTATGCCGGGGCTGTTGGAATGGCCAACAGTCAGATTTGCGATCCATGTACCGAGGGAGCCGACAAAACGGATACTTCCGGCAGTGCCGTCCAAATCGCCAATGCCGCCGTCAACGATGGTGATGGTATTGCCATTGCCGGCATTGAGCGTCAGCATCAGCGTTGCGTGAGCAGGTGCTGCCGCAAACGCTACAAAACCGCTGGCGAGGAGGGAATAGGCAAATTTCTTGATGTTCATGTTTTGGCTCCTTACACGATACCGTTGTACTTATATGTTTTCTTCGGCGGTATATAAGCAACCCATGGGCCAACGTAAAAAAATATATTTAAATCAAAATGTTAACTAGGGTTAGACACTCTGCACTGCCCCGCAAATCTCGAGCTGTAAGTTTTTGCAGTGTGAAATGTAACCCTGAAAGTGAACTACCGCACATTTGCGACCTTGCTGTAACTAATTTATTGTTTTGTATCAAATGCTTAGTGACAATCCTGTAGGGGCCATGGGTGTAAAAAATCCCGACAATGTGTGCGTCAATTCGCGACGAGGGTGTATTTGCCTCCTAGCCCGTTTTGCCCGCTTGAAAAGGATGCCGCTGCATCCAGTGCTGCGCGATATCAATCCGTCGTGTGATCCAGACTGCATCGTGTCCCTGTATGTAATCGAGAAACCGCTGAAGAGAGGCAAATCTTCCAGGTCGACCGAGAAGGCGGCAATGCATGCCGATCGATAGCATTTTGGGCGCGTGTCCGCCCTCCGCATACAACACGTCAAAAGCATCCTGAAGGTAACGGAAAAAGTCTTCGCCCGTGTTAAATCCTTGTGCGGTTGCAAACCGCATATCATTGGTATCAAGTGCATACGGAATGACCAGGTGAGGCACGGATTGCCCATCTGTAGCGACCACCGTGGTCCAGAGTGGCACGTCATCACCGTAGTAGTCCGAATCGTAGACAAATCCGCCATGATCGACGACTAATCGACGGGTGTTTGGGCTATCCCGTCCCGTATACCATCCAGACGGCGAACTGCCGGTCATTTGCCGGATAACGTCAACGGCGATTCTCATGTGTTCACGCTCTATGGCTTCGTCCATTGCCTGGTAGTGGATCCAGCGCCACCCGTGGCAAGCGATTTCGTGGCCGAGTTCAACAAATGCCGCAGTCAATTCAGGGTGACGCTGCAACGCCATGGCCACGCCGAACACGGTGAGCGGCAAGCTACGCCGCTCAAATTCGCGCAGGATTCTCCAGACGCCGGCGCGCGATCCATATTCGTAGATCGACTCCATGCTCAGGTGACGCGCCTCATACGACGGGGCGCCAATAATTTCCGACAGGAATTGCTCGGACCCTTTGTCACCATGCAGGATCGAGTTCTCGCCTCCCTCTTCGTAATTCAACACAAACTGGACCGCAATGCGTGCTCCGCCGGGCCAGTCTGCGTGCGGAGGATTGCGGCCGTAGCCAACGAGATTGCGCGGGTAGGAAATCGGGGAGTGTGCTTTGCTGGACATGAATTCAGTCAAGGTCGTCATTGAAGGGCGGGCTGTTGCGTCGCGTTCGCAAGTCCAAAAATAGCCGCGAGTTCACTGGGTGGCGCGTCGTCGCGTAAATTCAACTGGCCTTCGAGGTTGCACAGGTGGCAGGTCATGGCGGCGACGGCCCGATCGGCATCGTGTGCAGCCAGCGCCTCGACGATTTCCACGTGATCCGTATTGGCGCAAGCATTGTTTTGCGCGGGATCGCGATACGTCAGCACCACCAGCGGCGTGCGCGAGACCAGTTGATCGAGCACATCGGTCAACACGGTATTTCCTGCCATCGACGCCAGCACCCGATGAAAATCGACGGAAATTTTCAATGCTGCGCGAGTTTCGCCACGGCGGTAGTGAGTGTCTTCCTGCTTGATCATCGCACTCAGCTGGCGAACCTGCGCCTTGGTAATGTGGCGCGATAACGTCTCGGCAATTGAGCCTTCAATGGTTCGGCGCGCCGCGAACAAATCCCGGCTCTCAGCCACCGAGGGACTCGCCACAATCGCACCGCGATTCGGCCGCAGTTCGATGATGCGCATCGCGGCCAGTTGGGAAAACGCCTTGCGGATCGCGCCGCGCGTCACGCCGAAAAACTGCGCAAGGGGCACTTCCTTGAGCTTGGTACCGGGAGGAAGCCGATGGTCGAGCACGGCTTCATAAATCCGGGAATAAACGTCCGGGTCGGCCACCGCATTTTCTTTCCCGGTGAGCGAATTAAGCGACGATTTTGCGACAGACGTTTTCAACTTAGATGGCGCCGTTTAGAGGAGAAAATTCATAAACACGGTTTGAATGGCGTCCAGCTTGACTCAGATTGTGCACAAAATCAACCATTTTATGTTGACAAAAAGAAGCGCGACGAACATGATTGCAAATGACAAACCCAATGGAGAAGATGATGGGCAAATTGACCACGCACGTGCTCGATACCGCGCAAGGTTGTCCCGGCGTGGGAATGCAGCTATCACTCTTCAGGCTGAGCGGCGGTGGGCGCGCGCTGGTGCGAACGACGCAAACCAACGTCGATGGCCGCTGTGACAAGCCTTTGCTCGACGGCGCGGATTTTCTCGAAGGTGAATACGAACTGGTCTTCCAGGCCGGCGATTACTTCAAGAGTGGCTCAGTACCGTTGCCCGATCCTCCCTTCCTTGATGAGGTTGTCCTGCGCTTCGGCATTGCCGATCCCGAACAGAACTATCACGTGCCCCTGCTTATTTCGCCGTGGAGCTACTCCACGTACCGGGGAAGTTGAACGTGGCGGTTGTAAATGACGCATCGGCGCTATCAACGGCATCGACGAATGCCGTTCGATTTCTACTAAAAAACCGGATTGTTGAAGTAAGCGACGTCGCCCCGACGACGACCATCCTGAATTTTCTTCGGCAGAGTCTTGGCCGTATGGGAACGAAGGAGGGCTGCGCGGAAGGTGACTGCGGAGCGTGCACCGTTGTCACAGGCGAACTTAAAAACGGTGAAGTCGAATTGAAGGCCGTCAACGCCTGCATCCAGTTTGTGCCCACGCTCAATGGAAAAGCACTCTTTACGGTGGAGGATTTACGCGGCGGTGACGGCAGCTTGCACCCCGTTCAGGAGGCCATGCGTGACTGCCACGGTTCGCAGTGCGGTTTTTGCACGCCGGGTTTTGTGATGTCGCTGTGGGCGCTTTACCTGGAATCGACGAGTAAACAATCTCACATAACGCCGGGAGAATCGGAAATTCGCCAAGCCATCACCGGCAACCTCTGTCGTTGCACCGGATACCGGCCGATCATCGACGCGGGCAAACGGATGTGCGCCTTGCCCAAAGTCGCATTCGATAGCAATCAACTCAAGGGTGCGTTGAAAGCGCTTGAAAGTGCCGGCACGAGTCACTACCACCATGGGGGCGCAAGCTTTTATTCCCCGCGCACGCTAGCCGAACTTACAACGCTGCGCACAGGCCAGCCGTCAGCAACACTGCTTGCCGGCGGCACCGATGTTGGACTCTGGGTCAACAAGTCCTTTCGAGAAATCGGCGACATTATTTACACCGGCGAAGTTGCCGAGCTGAAAACAATTTCAGGCGACGAGGGCGGCCTGACAATTGGCGCAGCCGTATCCCTGAATGACGCATACGCAGTGGTGAAGAAAAGTTATCCCGAAATGAACGAAATGTGGGAGCGCTTTGCGTCCACACCGATCAGGAACGCGGGCACGCTGGGCGGGAATATCGCCAATGGTTCGCCCATCGGCGATTCAATGCCCGCGCTGATCGCGGTGGGTGCGGAAGTGACGCTCGCCAGCGTCGGCGGATTGCGGCGTCTCGCGCTTGAAGATCTCTATATTGCATACCAGAAAAAGGCGATGCAGCCGAACGAAGTCGTCGCGTATATCCACGTCCCCGCTCCCGCACCCGAAATGCGATTCCGCACCTACAAACTTTCCAAGCGTTTTGATTCCGACATTTCCGCCGTGTGTGCGGCATTCATGATCAGCCTGGACGGAGACACGATTTCTTCGTGTCGTATCGCATTTGGCGGAATGGCAGCAACACCTCGCCGGGCAACGCTTGCCGAGGGGGCCTTGCTGGGAAATATATGGGACGAGGCAACAGCTCGTCGCGGCATGCAAGCGCTTGGGCAGGACTATGCGCCTTTGTCGGACATGCGCGCCAGCGCCGGCTATCGCCTTAAGTCCGCTCAAAATCTGCTTTACCGATTTTTCCTCGAGACGCGACCCGTCGATGCATTACGCAACGATGAACTGAACGTGTTTGCCTGAGCAACCATGAACGACAGGTCAGATTTCATTCATCACGGCGCGGCGTCCGCAGCGGGCTCGCCGCAGCCGCATGAATCCGCGCATCTCCATGTCACGGGCGAAGCCGTTTATGTCGACGACATCCCGGAACTGAGCGGCACGCTTCACGCTGCACTGGGACTCAGTGACAGGGCGCACGCGCGAATTATTTCGATGGATTTATCCGCTGTCCGTCGTTACGACGGCGTAGTTGAGGTCATTCTCGCCAAGGACATTCCCGGCAAGAACAACTGCGGCCCCATTCTCAACGACGATCCCATCCTGGCTGCGGATCTCGTGCAATACATCGGGCAGCCGATTTTCGCGGTCATTGCGAAATCCTGCGAGGCCGCCCGTCATGCGGCCCGCCTGGCCAAGTTGCAATATGAGAATCTGGTTCCGGCACTATCACCACTGGATGCGAAACAGCAGGATTCGCTGGTCATACCTCCAATGCAGCGCGCCCGAGGAAATGCAGTTGACGCGCTTGTACGCGCGCAACACCGGCTCAACGGTAGTTTTCAGGTCGGTGGCCAGGAACAGTTTTATCTCGAGGGCCAGATATCCTATGCAGTGCCGAAGGAAAATGACGGCATCCATGTGTGGTGCTCAACGCAACATCCGAGTGAAATGCAGCATCTGGTGTCGCACGCATTGCACGTCAGCGCAAACCAGGTGACGGTGGAAATTCGCCGCATGGGTGGCGGCTTCGGCGGCAAGGAATCGCAGTCCGCCTTATTTGCGTGCGTTGCCGCTGTAGCGGCGAGACGACTGCAGCGTCCGGTGAAATTGCGCCTCGACCGGGACGACGACATGCTGATCACCGGCAAGCGACATGATTTCTACTATGACTACGAGGCAGGGTTCGACGACAACGGTCTTTTGACCGCGTTGAAAATTGAGCTGGTATCGCGTGCAGGATTTTCCGCAGATCTGTCGGGTCCGGTCATGTCGCGCGCGGTTTGCCACGTCGACAATGCTTATTACCTGAGTGATGTTGATATTCGCGGCTTCTGCGCAAAAACGAATACTCAATCGAACACGGCATTCAGAGGGTTTGGCGGCCCGCAGGGTGCGATCGCCATCGAATATATTCTCGACGACATCGCGCGCGAGCTGGGCAAGGATGCGCTCGATGTTAGAAAGACAAATTTCTACGGCATTGACGTTCGCAATTCCACGCACTATGGCATGAACGTCGAGGACAACGTCATTCATGAACTCGTGGACGAGATCGAAAAATCCAGCGACTACCGCCACCGACGCGAAGCGATAAAGGCATTCAATGTTGCAAGCCCTATATTGAAAAAGGGCTTGGCATTGACCCCGGTGAAGTTCGGCATTTCATTCAATATGGTCCATTACAACCAGGCTGGCGCGCTGGTGCATGTGTATACCGACGGCTCGGTCCTGGTAAATCACGGCGGAACCGAAATGGGGCAGGGGTTGAATACCAAGGTCGCGCAGGTAGTTGCCGGCGAACTCGGCATCAGCCTTTCCCATGTGCGCTCGACTGCTACCGACACCAGCAAGGTGGCGAATACTTCAGCGACCGCCGCATCCACGGGTACAGATTTGAATGGGAAGGCCGCGCAGGATGCGGCCCGCACAATCAAGGCGCGACTCGCTGCCCTGGCCGCGGAGAAATTTGGAGGCAATGCGGTCGACGTAGTTTTCGCTGGCGATCAGGTATGTACAAACGGCCACACCTTGGCGTTTACGGAACTGGTGTTGCTGGCCTACCAATCACGCGTGCAACTGTGGTCGGATGGTTTTTACGCAACGCCGAAACTTCACTGGGATCGCAACGCGATGCAAGGGCGACCGTTTCTCTATTTCGCCTATGGTGCGGCGGTTGCGGAAGTCATCATCGACACGCTCACCGGCGAATCAAAACTGTTACGCGCCGACCTGCTGCACGACGCAGGTGACTCGATCAACCCAGCCATTGATATTGGGCAGATTGAGGGGGGCTTTATCCAGGGCATGGGCTGGCTCACGACCGAGGAACTGTGGTGGAACGAGAAGGGCAAACTGATGACGCATGCGCCATCGACTTACAAGATTCCGGCCGTCAACGATTGCCCCACCGATTTTCGCGTGGCGCTGTTCAAGAACGCCAACGTGGAGGACACCATTTTTCGCTCCAAAGCGGTGGGTGAGCCTCCGCTGCTGCTGGCGTTCTCGGTGTTCTTTGCTATCCGCGATGCGGTCGCCAGCGTGGATGGGCACAAGTTAAAACCGCCGTTAAATGCACCGGCAACTTGCGAGGCAATCCTCAATGCCATTGACGCCGTGCGTGATTTTCAAATGGCGGGCTCGCAATGATCGAATGGCTCGCACAATTGGCCCGCGCGCAAGATTCCGGCAAGCCTGGGGTTTCAGTTGCAGTCGCTTCCTGCAAAGGGTCAGTCCCTCGTGAAGCAGGAACGCGCATGCTGGTAACAACAAGCGAGGTGTGCGGCACCATCGGTGGTGGTCATCTTGAATTCAAGGCTATCGAAATCGCACGTGACATGCTTGATTCGGGCGGCACACTGGCGTTGCAGCGTTTTCCATTGGGCGCAAGCCTGGGGCAATGTTGCGGCGGTCTGGTGAATCTACTGTTTGAACCAGTGTCGCCAGATGCTGCATGGGTGCGGCAAGCGATGGCATTCCTGGAAAAAGGCGAAAACTGTGTTGCCGTCACTCCCGTACGCGGCAATACTGGAAAATTGCTGGTGACGTCCCGCAGTGTGCACGGTAATTTGGGCGGCACGTTCGGTGGCGCACACGATGCAGACGCTATCGAACGAGCGCGCGAGCAACTGAATTCACCGCAATGCGTCTCGGCCGCGTCAACCGTACTTTCGCTGGCGGGCGAAGAATATTTCTTTGAATCGATTGCTGCACCGGACTTCGACATTGTGCTGTTCGGAGCCGGTCACGTTGGCCGCGCACTGGTGCGCATACTTTCCGGTTTGCCGTGTCGAGTCACCTGGGTGGATAGCCGTGACGACGAGTTTCCTCGCGAGCTGCCGGTCAATGTCGAAAAGCGCGTGAGCGAATTTCCCGAAGACGAAGTTACAGGCGCGCGCGCCGGCAGCTATTTTCTCGTCATGACCCACAACCACCAGCTTGATCAAAAGCTGTGTGAGCAAATATTCAATCGCGGTGATTACGCCTATTTTGGAATGATAGGTTCGCTATCGAAGCGGCGGCAGTTTGAACGCAGGCTGGCAGCGCGCGGGATTTCGCCGGCCCGATTTACCGAGCTCACCTGTCCCATCGGCTCGTGCGGCATCGAGTCCAAGGAACCGATGGCTATTGCCGTGTCCGTCGCTTGCGAATTGCTGCAGCGCCGGCAATCGATGCAACAGTCCGGCGCGGCCATAGCGACACTGCACGCGCGCAACGTCAACCTAACATCACGGTAGAAAATGGAAGCATACGTACTGGACTGGCTGAATCTGTTGCTCCGCTGGCTGCATCTCATCGCGGGTGCGGCCTGGATTGGTGCCTCTTTCTATTTCGTGCTCCTCGACAACAGCCTCAGGCCCGCGAAGAAAGACGATGACCTGAAGCGCGGCGTCCATGGTGATTACTGGGCCGTTCATGGCGGTGGTTTTTATCACAGCGAAAAATTCCTGACGGGACCCAAAACCGAGCCGCTTACTGCAGACCTTCACTGGTCAAAGTGGGAGGCGTACACCACCTGGCTTTCCGGTATGGGATTGCTGGCCATCATCTACTGGTTCGGCGCAAGCACTTATCTGATAGACAAGAATGTGCTCGCTCTCACCCCGGCGCCTGCGGTCGCCATCAGCGTCGCGTTCATCGTGGGCGGCTGGCTGGTTTACGACCTGCTGTGTCGCATGCTTGGCGGCCGTGAAAACCTGCTGGCCGGTGTGGTTTTCGTACTGGTGATGCTTGCAGACTGGGGCCTGTTCCAGATCTTCGGCGCGCGCGCAGCGTATGTTCATGTCGGCGCCATGATGGGCACGATGATGGTGGCCAATGTGTTCTTTCACATTATTCCCGGCCAGAAAAAAATGGTCGACGCGATTCGCGCAGGCCAACCTGTCGATCCCATGCCTGGTGTCATCGGCAAGCAGCGTTCGGTGCACAACACGTATTTCACGTTGCCGGTTCTCTTTATCATGATCAGCAATCACTATCCCATGACGTACAGCCATCCCTACGGCTGGGCGGTGCTGGGCGCGATCATGCTGGCCGGTGTGCTGATACGGCAATTTTTTGTGCTGCGCCTGTGCGGAAAAATCGTCCCTGCACTGCCGGCAATTGCTGTGTTGCTGTTGTTGGCGGTTGCAGTCGCAATGGCTCCGTCGCCCGCGTCAAAAGCTGCAGGCGGCATAACGATGGCGCAGGTGAAAGCCGTTATCGACCAGCGGTGCGTACCTTGTCATGCCGCACAACCATCGCAAGCCGGCTTCAACCAGCCGCCCAAGGGAATTGTCCTCGAGACGGCAGAAAATATCTTGACGCACGCAGACAAAATCGCGGAGACGACGTCCAATCGCTATATGCCTATCGGCAACCTCACGCAGATGACCGACGCTGAACGCGCGCTGCTCGCATCGTGGCATGCGCAGAACAGCCTGCTGCAAGACACCAAAAAATAGTCCTGAACATGACCACAGCCATTCCAATGACTGGTACGCACGCATTTCGCGCATCGATCCTGCACTTCTTGGCCAATCCCGATCAGCTCGGCGAAGAGGCACATCAATATTTCGCGGACGGCCTGCTCATCGTCAAGGACGGCCGCGTTCATCAAATCGGTGACGCATCCACATTGCTCGCGCAATTACCGGAGGGCACGCCTGTCATGGACTATCGCGGCCATCTCATCCTGCCGGGGTTCGTTGATACCCATGTGCACTTCGCGCAGACCGACATCATTGCCTCCCACGGTGAGCAGGTACTGGAATGGCTGGAACGCTACACGTTTCCGGAAGAACAGCGTTTTTCCGACGAGCGCCATGCCGCCGACGTGGCGCAATTTACCGTACGCGAAATGTTGCGCAACGGCACGACGACCAGCATGGTATTTGCCACGGTTCACAAGTCATCGGTGGACGCCATCATGACTGCCGCGGAATCCGAGGGGCTTTGCATGATCGCCGGCAAGGTCATGATGGACCGCAACTGTCCCGATTCACTCAGCGATACAGCCGACAGCAGCTATCGCGACAGCAAGGAACTCATCGCACGCTGGCACGGCGCGGGACTCGGGCGGCTTCACTACGCGGTCACGCCCCGTTTCGCTCCCACGTCAACCGAACGCCAACTCGAACTCGCGGGCAAGTTGCTCGACGAACACCCGGGTGTTTACCTTCAGTCGCATCTTGCGGAGAACAAGAGCGAATGCGAGTGGGTGCAGCAACTGTTTCCGTGGAGCAAGAGCTACCTGGACGTATACGAACGGTTTGGACTGTTGCGCCCCCAAGCGGTCTACGCCCATTGCATCCATCTCAGCGATGCCGATCGCCGGCGCATGGCGGAGAAGGGTGTGGCAATGGCATTCTGCCCGACATCAAACCTGTTCCTGGGCAGTGGACTATTCGACGCGGCCAAAACGTCGGCCAGCGGCGTGCGCATGGGAATGGGGACGGACGTGGGCGGTGGCACCAGCTTCAGCCTGCTGCGCACACTGCATGAAGCCTACAAGGTGATTCATCTCACGGGACAAAGCATGAACGCGTTCCAGGGGCTTTATCGCGCCACGCTGGGAGGCGCACATGCGCTTTACCTGGATGATGAAATCGGCAATTTCGCGCCTGGCAAATACGCCGACTTCGTCGTGCTGGACCTTGCGGCTACGCCCTTGATCGAGCGACGTCTTGCGAAGGCGTCAACATTGGCGGAGCAGCTATTTGTGTTGATGATGATGGGCGACGAGCATATGGTCGCCGCTACGCACGTCCAGGGGCGCAAGGTTTACGCACGCGCTCGCAAAAATGGGTGTGGCCCGGCTATTGAATCCGCTTCACACGCGGCGAATAGTTGATTTTTTCAAACTCGAGGTAGAAAGCACCCAGCGCGCCGCGGCGAATCCGCACCTTGCCGTCCACCATCGACGCGTACTTCGAACTATCGTCCGAAATCTGCCACACCTGGCCGTTGGCAAGGCGGATATTGGTCTTTGCTTCCCAGCCTTCGAATTTTCCCGGAATGGTGCTTTCAATCGCATCAACAGTACCCGGCGTGGCACGATTTTCGAGGCCAAACTGGTCGCTCACACCCGGCGCGTTTTGCGAAATTGCCGCTTGAGGCAATTGAGGTGGCGGCGCACTAATTGTGCTGCGCGATTCGCCCGATGTTGCGGGTCTTGCCGGTTGTCCCACGACAGGCGCCGGGACAATGACGGCGTCATAGCACGCCAGTCGTGCAGCCGTATCCGTCAATCCACGGCAACGCAGGAAATCCGCATCGGCCGCAAATACGCAAGTTGACGCCGACAGCAGTGAAATAATCGATGCAATGATTGTCTTGTTCATGGTTGGCCGATGACTGGAAAAATGATTCGCAGATTGTACCAACGACGCGTATCGAAACACCGATCGGGTCAGGTTTGGTTACCAATGGGCTGCGGCAGTGCGACGCCAAACTTTTCGGCCCAGGCGGACAGTGCAGGCATGATCTCGGGATTCAATCTCACGCCCAGCGTTAATTGCTCGCGCCGCCGTGCCAGTCCGGCATCGCCCGGCAGGCGCACTGCAGCCATGTCTGGCCGTGGCTCATTTTTGCGGCAAGAGTCGGCAATGGATTGCATCTGCCGTTCGAAGGCGCGCTTGCCGCCAAATGCTTCCGGATCAAGCACCTGCACAAAAACTGTCGCGCCCCAGCCTTCACGCGCATCGGCACGGCCAAATCCTGCGAGGCCGCCGGTCAGCGCCTCTACGGTCAGCGCCAATCCATATCCCTTGTGGCCTGCCTCTGTGCCGCCAAGCGGCAGGATGGTACCGGGCGGTTTAGTGAACAGGACAGCGGGATCACGCGACGGCGTGCCGTTGTTGTCCAGCAACCACGGGTGCGCGAGTTGCTCTTTTTGGCGAAGCAGGCGGCCGGTCATTCCGTTGGTGGTCAATGAGGCGGAAATATCGATCCACACCGGATCGCCTTCGGTGGGAAACCCGAACGCCATGGGATTGGGTGTGAACACGGCCTGTGTGCCACCGAACGGCGCGACGCTGGCGGAATTGGGATCCGAACAGATTAACTGGATGACCATGCCGTGATCCGTCGCGCGCTGCAGGTAGGCCGCGAGGCAGGCGATATGGTGGCTGCGACGGATCGTGATGGTGCCGCTGCCATGCTCACGCGCCATGGCGATTGCTGCGTCTATCGCCCGCCGCACCAGCCAAGGACCGGGCAGCCGTTTTCCGTCCCAGTTGGCAACCGAGGAGCGCGCATTCAGCACCTCGTAATTTCCCTCTCGTGTCATGCCACCACGGTCGATTTCAGCAAGATAGGCGGCCAGCAAGGCAAGGCCATGCGTATCGTGGCCAAGCAAGTCTCCTTCCAAAAGCGTCTCCGCCACATCCCGAGCGAGTGTTTCTGCCAGCCCCGCTCTCGTGAGCAGGGCAATCGCAAAATCCTGCAGTGCGGCCGCCGAAAAGCGGGGCGCGTCAATAGACTGCACGGCCACCCGAAAGATCGAAAACCGCGCCGGTGGTGAAAGAACATTCCTCGGTACACAGCCAGGCTACCATGGCAGCGATCTCATCGACTTCGCCGAAACGTCCCATCGGGATTTTCGACAACATGAAGTCGATGTGCTGCTGCGTCATTTGCGCGAACATGCCGGTCTTCACCGCGGCCGGCGTCACACAGTTGACGCGGATTCCGCTTTTGGCTTGCTCCTTGCCGAGCGACTTCGTTAGTGCGATCACGCCCGCCTTTGAAGCGCTGTAGGCGGAGGCATTGGGGTTGCCTTCTTTGCCGGCGATCGAGGCGATATTGACGATGCGCCCATAATTTTTATCGGCCATGTGCGGGATCACCGCCTTGTTGCACAGGAATACACCGGTCAGGTTGATGTCGAGCACCTGCTGCCAATCGGCAAGCGAATAGTCGCGGACCGGCATGTTGGGACCGGTAATGCCGGCACTGCAGACGAGGGCATCGATGCCGCCAAGCCGGGAAACGGTTGAGGTTGCAGCGCCGGCCACTTGCGTTTCGTTGGTAACGTCCAGTTCCATCACTGAAACATCGCTGCCAAGCGCCTTTGCCGCGGCCGCTAGCGCGCCCGCATCACGGTCCCAAAGTGCCAACTTTGCGCCGGATTCGGCTAGCCGCTTTGCAATTGCGAAACCGATGCCTGCTGCGCCGCCCGTGACCACCGCACAGCGTCCCCTCATGTCGAGTTGGTTCATGTTTTCTCCAAGTTTTACCGGCGAAAGCATACCGCATAATTGGCCTGACCACTTGACCATTGAAGTTGACGCGGGTAGGCTGTGCCATCGTTCGCGGCCGGGCTAATCCTGCATGCGAAACCCATAAATTCCTGCCACGGTGTGCATCCTCGGTGGCGACAAAATTCTCCCGGAGGAGAGCAGATGCCGGCGAAAAAACAGCCGCCACGAACACGGCGCAGCCAGGCCTGGTTCGGCCGCGACGGGAAGATGGGTTTTATTTATCGCTCGTGGATGAAAAACCGCGGCATTCCGCACGACCAGTTCGATGGCCGCCCCGTCATCGGCATTTGCAATACCTATTCAGAACTCACGCCCTGTAATTCGCATTTCCGCACGCTGGCCGAGCAGGTAAAGATCGGCGTATGGGAGGCGGGGGGATTCCCACTGGAGTTCCCCGTCATGTCGTTGGGTGAAACCATGCTGCGGCCCACAGCAATGCTGTTTCGCAATCTTGCCAGCATGGATGTCGAGGAATCGATTCGCGGCAACCCGATCGATGGTGTGGTGCTGCTGATGGGTTGCGACAAGACCACGCCCGCATTGCTCATGGGCGCGTCCAGTGTTGACCTTCCGACCATCGGTGTTTCCGGCGGCCCCATGCTTTCGGGCTGGTACAAGGGCGAACGCATCGGCTCGGGCACCAACACCTGGTCACTGTCGGAAGACCTGCGCGCAGGCCGAATCAGCCGCGACGAATTTCACGAGGCCGAAAGCTGCATGCATCGCTCGCATGGCCATTGCATGACCATGGGCACCGCGTCGACGATGGCGTGTATGGTTGAAGCGCTTGGTGTGGGCCTGCCTGGTAACGCTGCCTATCCCGCCGTCGATGCACGCCGCAACGTGATTGCGCGCGAAGCGGGCAGGCGAATTGTCGAACTCGTCGACAAGGACGTATCGCTGTCGAAAATCCTCACACGGCACGCTTTTCAAAACGCCATTCGCGTCAACGCTGCCATCGGCGGATCGACAAACGCGGTGATCCACCTCATCGCCATCGCCAATCGCATCGGCGTGAAGCTTTCACTGGACGATTGGCGCGAGTTTGGCCGCGATGTGCATACGCTGGTCAACCTGATGCCCAATGGCAAATACCTGATGGAGGATTTTTGTTACGCAGGGGGTCTTCCTGCGGTCATCCGTGAGCTGGGTGAAAACGGCCTGCTGGACAAGAAATCGCTGACCGTCAACGGCAAATCGATCTGGGAAAACAACAAGA
>JBDTWS010000004.1:0-53576 GCA_040006575.1 Betaproteobacteria bacterium | reverse complement strand
TACATCGAGCCATGAAGAAACTCGAAGCACTCTGCCTTTTCTGCGGTTCCAGCTCCGGAACCAATCCTGCCTACCAAACCGCTGCGAATGAATTCGGCAAGATACTTGCCGAATTGAAAATACGCCTTGTTTACGGCGGCGGCAGTGTCGGCCTGATGGGTATCGCTGCCGATGCCTGCATGGCGGCCGGCGGCGAAGTGATCGGCGTCATTCCGAAATTACTGATGGATAAGGAAGTCGGTCACAAGGGCATCACGCAGATGCACCTGGTTGCCAACATGCATGAGCGCAAGGCGCTGATGACGGAACTCTCCGACGGTTTTATTGCGCTGCCGGGCGGCTATGGCACGCTCGATGAATTATTCGAAGCGCTGACGTGGCTGCAGCTGGGCTACCACCAGAAACCGGTGGGACTGTTGAACGTGGAAGGATTTTTCGACCATCTCGTCAGCTTCATCGATCATTCACGCGACGAACATTTCCTGCGCGATTTGCATCGCGAGGCGCTGTGCGTGGACAGCGACTTGAAACGGCTGATTGGAAAACTGCAGGTAGCCGAAGCACCCGATACCGCCAAGTGGCTGGATGGGGCAAAACTCAGGTCAGGCCTGGTCTAGTTTTCTGCGGTGAGGTTCATGCCCCTCGCAGCGTCACTCAACCCAACGCACTAAAGCGTACTGGTCGGGCGATCCGATTTCACTACCGGGGCGAGTATGCCCTCAATTTTTTTCTTGAGATCCTTGCCGACCTCATTGTCGGGTAGCCGGATGCCCACGCCCTGCGGACGATTTCCCTGTGCGTGCGGTGGATTGATCCACGACACGATGCCCTGCATGGGAATCTTGGTCGGCTCCTCGAGGAACGTCAGCACGACGAGGATTTCATCGCCCAGCTTGTGCTGCTTGGTGGTCTGCATGAACAGGCCGCCGCCCTTCAGCAACGGCATCCACGCAGCATAAAGCGCACTCTTCCCTTTCAGGTTAAGGGAAATAACGTCGGGACGCTTGATCGGCGTGACGCTGGCGGTGGTGGTGTCGGCACTCATCTCGGGCACTGTTTCTGCAGAATCTCTATCGGATTGCAACCCAGGCTAGCGAATGGCCTGTGCATACGATATTAGCAACTGTTCAAGCAAAAGTCTTGCGTTGAGCGGATGGTGAATGCTGCGGCGTGCCTGCCGTAATTGCGATTCAAAACGGAACAGCGCCGGCAAATTCACCCGCGTGGCGATGCGCGAAATCGCCGCCTTCTGGTCGCGATGGTGGCGCACCTCACCGGTGAAACGCGATAGCACCACGTCGCCTACCCACGTCTGAAGCCAGGTCACCACATTCATGAGATCGGACTTTTCAAACGCCTGTGCAGCGGCCAAGTGATCAGGATTGCTTTCCGCCAACACCTGCACGAACGCCTTGCGTTCGGCCTGGTAGTCGGCATCGGCAAACGTCATCGCGTCCAGCGGCGCGCCACCGGCCTGCGAGAGCGCGGTCGAGGCTTCGCCGATGCCTTGCTCTTTCAACCACTGCAATGCTGTCGCTTCGTCGGGCGACGGCACCATCAGGCGCTGGCAACGGCTGCGAATGGTGGCGAGCAGGCGGCCAATGCGGTCAGAGACCAGCAGGATGACGGTGGCGGGCGGTGGTTCTTCCAGCGTCTTCAGGAGCGCGTTGGCGGCCGCCGGATTCATGG
Source organism: Betaproteobacteria bacterium (assembly GCA_040006575.1). Classification (GTDB taxonomy): domain Bacteria; phylum Pseudomonadota; class Gammaproteobacteria; order Burkholderiales; family Usitatibacteraceae; genus UKL13-2. The sequence goes on along the minus strand of JBDTWS010000004.1, from coordinate 51,887 downwards.
TTTCGGCAGGATGCACGAGCAACACGCGAAAGCCTGCACGATGTGTGCTCAGGGTCATGAAATCGGCAATCGAGCGAACCTGCTCGATCTTGATTTCCTTGCTTTTCTTTTTGTCTTTCGCGTCAGGATCGGCCGGCGCATCGGCATCCCCTTCTTCCTCGTTCAACGCCTCAGGAAGCAACTCACGAAAATCGGGATGATTGCCTTCGCGAAACCATCCGCAGGCGTGGCACTGGCCGCAGGCAATAGCACCTTCGGGTGACTCGCACAACAGCGACTGCGCCATGGCGCGCGCGAACTCGACCTTGCCAATGCCCTGCTTGCCGTAGATGAGCAAGGCGTGCGGCAGCTTGTCGCGGCGCGCGAGCAATTCGCTCAATGCGGCACGATGCCAGGGAAGGATGTCGATGCTCATTTGCCGGCCAATGCACCGATCAGGCCGGCCAGTTCTTCCTGGATCTCGGCCAGGCTGCGTGCGGAATTGATGACCTTGATGCGCTCGGGATATTGCGCTGCGCGCTTCAGGTAGGCGTCGCGAACCTTGGCAAAAAAGTCGTGCTGTTCGCGCTCGAACTTGTCCGGGTTCGCGGTGTTTTTATCTAGCCTTTCGCGAGCCACATCAAGCGGTGCATCAAATAAAAGCGTGAGGTCCGGCTGCAATTCGCCGTGCACCCATTGCTCGAGGATGGCGATGCGTTCAGCTGAAAGCCCGCGGCCGCCGCACTGGTAGGCGTAGGTGGAATCGGTGTAGCGATCACACACCACCCAGGTTCCTGCGCGCAATGCCGGCGCGATGGTTTCCAGCAACTGCTCGCGGCGCGCGGCGAACATCAGCAGCGCTTCCGTGTCACCGTGCATTTTTTCGTTCAGCAACATCGTCCGCAGCTTTTCGCACAGCGGCGTGCCACCGGGTTCGCGCGTGGTCAGGACGCGTGGGCCACGGGCCTCGATTTGCTGTGCGATAAAACCCAGGTGCGACGATTTTCCGGCGCCGTCAATACCTTCGAGCGTAATGAATTTACCGGTCATGGCTGATCTGTGTGGTGCTAGCGGCCCAGCTGGTATTTGGCGACGGCGCGATTGTGTTCGTCCAGGGACTTGGAAAAATAATGGCTGCCATCTCCCTTGGCGACAAAGTATAGCTTGTCGGATTGCGCGGGCTTGACGGCGGCCAGCAGCGACGCGCTGCCCGGCATGGCGATCGGCGTGGGAGGCAGGCCATCACGGGTATAGGTGTTGTAGGGCGTGTCCGTCGTGAGATCACGTTTGCGAATATTGCCGTCGTAGCCCTGGCCCATTCCGTAGATCACGGTGGGATCGGTTTGCAAGCGCATGGGCAATTTTAGGCGATTAATAAACACTGAACCGATCAAGGGCCGCTCGTCCGCCTTGCCCGTCTCTTTTTCGATGATGGAGGCCATGATCAATGCCTGGTAGGGATCGGCGTACGGCAAGTCAGCCGCGCGCTGCGCCCAGGCATCGGCCAGGCGTTTTTTCATGGCCTGGTAACTTTTTTTCAGCAGGTCCACATCGCTGATGCCGGACGCAAAGTGATAGGTGTCCGGGAAGAAGAGACCTTCGGGATGCGTTTCCGTGGCGCCAATCCGCTTCAGCACTTCCGCGTTGGTGAGGCCTTTCAGCGTGATCTTGACGTCCTTGGCGGATTCGAGCTGGCGCCGCAATTCGCCGAACGTGATGCCTTCGACAAAGGTGACCGTGATGGGAATGACGTCGCCGTCATTGAGTTTTTCCAGCAGATCCAGCGGGGTGATCGGCTTGTCGAGCCGATAGTTGCCGGCCTGGATGCCGGTGGCCTGGCTGGTCACACGGCCCAGCATCCAGAACGTCTGGCTGTCCGGCAGCAAACCGGCATCGGCCAATTGACGTGAAAGACTCTTCAGCGTGGCGCCGGGCTTTACCGAAAACTCATACGGCGTGGCAGGCAGCGGCAGTGGGTTGTGCGCGAAGAAGTAGGCCCACGCAGCGATGGCCGCGGCGCCCGCGATGAGCAATCCGATTATCGTGAACAGCGCACGTTTCATCCCACAAGCCCGCGCAGGTTCCGGCGGGCCTAGGTGAGCTTCTTGACGACGATGGTGCCGTTCGTCCCGCCGAATCCAAATGAATTGGAAAGCGCCACATCAATCTTCATGTCACGCGCCGTATTGGCACAGTAATCCAGGTCGCATTCGGGGTCCTGGTTGAAGATGTTGATCGTGGGAGGTGAAATCTGGTGATGCACGGCCAGCGCGGTGAATACGGCTTCAATGCCACCCGCTGCGCCCAGCAAGTGACCCGTCATCGACTTGGTGGAATTGACCACGAGCTTGTACGCGTGATCGCCGAAAGCGGCCTTCAGCGCGTCGCTTTCGTTCTTGTCGCCCAGCGGGGTGGAGGTGCCGTGCGCGTTGATGTATTGCACGTCACCGGCATTGACGCCGCCGTTCTTGAGCGCCGCCAGCATGCCGCGCCGTGGCCCGTCCATGCTGGGAGATGTCATGTGGTACGCGTCGCTGCTCATGCCCATGCCGGCCAGTTCGCCGTAGATACGGGCGCCGCGCGCGGTGGCGTGTTCGTAGGATTCGAGCACGAGGATTCCGGCGCCCTCACCCAGCACGAAGCCGTCGCGATCCTTGTCCCAGGGACGGCTGGCCGTTTCGGGCGAATCATTGCGCTCGGACAATGCCTTGCATGCACAGAAGCCGCCGATGCCGGACATGCTGACCGTCGCTTCGGCACCACCGGCGATCATCACATCGGCATCGCCATATTCAATGAATCGTGCGGCATCGCCAATGCAATGTGTTGAGGTTGAACAGGCGGACACCATCGAGACATTCGGCCCCTTGAGGCCGTAGTGGATGGAGATCAGGCCCGCCACCATGTTCACGATTGAGCCGGGAACAAAGAACGGCGAAATGCGGCGCGGTCCCTTGTCGATCATTTCGCGGATGTTGTCCTCGATCATCGGCAATCCACCGATACCGGAGCCCACGTTCACGCCGATGCGTTCAGCGTTTTGCTCGGTTACCACCAGTCCCGCGTCGTCCATCGCCATCTTGGTCGCCGCGACGCCGTAATGGATGAACGAATCCATGCGCCGCACTTCCTTGGGCGACATCCAGTCGGCCGGATTGAAGTTTTTCACTTCGCCGGCAAAGCGGGTCGGCAGCACCGACGCATCGAATTTGGTAATCGGCCCGATTCCGTTGCGACCGTTGACGGCGTTGTCCCAGGCCTCGGCGATACCGTTACCGATGGGCGAGACGATACCGAGACCCGTGATGACTACGCGTCTTTTTGACATGGCAGTGGAGAGAACATGGGAAACAGGATGGGAAACAGAATCGGAAACGAAATGAACAAATGTGAAAGGGCCGTGGCGTTCGCCAACGGCCGCTTTTGAGGCAGGTTACTTCTTGAGATTGGAGTTGATGTAATCAACAGCCTGCTGCACATTGGTGATTTTTTCGGCAGCCTCGTCGGGGATTTCGGTTTCGAATTCTTCCTCGAGCGCCATCACCAGCTCAACGTTGTCGAGCGAATCCGCGCCCAGGTCTTCAACGAACGACGAATCGTTCTTGATGTCGGCCTCGGCGACGCCGAGTTGTTCCGCGACGATTTTCTTGACGCGCGCTTCGATGTTATCCATTTGCTACTTCCTCCAACAAGGGTGAAATTGAACTACGCTATTTTACCAAATACTGTGAGTACAAATCGGGACGACCGCCGGTACCGGAGAATTACATTCCGGATGCACTACACCATGTGCATTCCGCCGTTGACGTGAATCGTGTTTCCGGTGATATAGGCCGCGCCCGGTGAAGCCAGGAACAGCACGGTTTCGGCGATATCGTTGACGTGGCCCAGTCGGCCAAGGGGGATATTCTCCACCAGTTTCGCCACCTGGGCTTCCGCGAGCGATTTGGTCATGTCGGTTTCGATGAAACCCGGGGCTACGCAATTCACGGTGATGTTGCGGCTGCCGATCTCCTGCGCGAGGGATTTGGTGAATCCCACCAGCCCGGCTTTGGCAGAAACGTAGTTGACCTGGCCGGGATTGCCCATCGAACCAACCACCGAGCCGATATTAATGATGCGCCCTGCGCGGGCTTTCATCATGCCCTTGAGCACGGCTCGCGAAAGGCGGAAAACGGAGGTGAGATCGGTGTCGATCACGTCCTGCCAGTCTTCATCTTTCATGCGCATCAGCAGCGTATCGCGGGTGATGCCGGCGTTGTTGACCAGTATCGACACGGCGGCGAATTTCTCGCCGATTGTTTTCACGATATCGTCGCACTCCGCCGCATTCTTGACGTCGAGCTTCATGCCCGCGCCATGCCAGCCGGCTTCGTAAAGCTGCTTCTGGATTGATGAGGCGCCGGCATCGGAAGTGGCCGTACCGATGACGGTCGCGCCCGCATGCGCCAGCGTATGGAGAATCGCGGCACCGATACCGCGCGATGCGCCCGTCACTAAAGCAATCTGGCCGTCCAATGGTTTCATCTTTGTCTCCACGTTCTAATGCGTGGCCGCGATCGCCACTGCAAGCGAGCCCGCATCACTCACGGCCAGGCACGAAAGGTTTCCGTCGATTCGCTTGTTCAACCCAGTGAGGATTTTTCCAGGCACACATTCCACAACCGATGTGACACCTTGCACGGCGAATGACTGGATGGTTTCGATCCAGCGCACCGGCCGGAATAATTGCTCAAACAGCGCATGGCGAATTTCGTCTGCCGATGCAAATGCCGCAACCGACGCATTCTGGATGACCGGTATTTTCGGCGCAGTACATTCAACACCCTTCAAATATGCGGCGAGTTTTTCAGCCGCGGGCTTCATCAACGCACAGTGCGAGGGAACACTCATGGGCAGCAGCAACGCCCGCTTGGCGCCACGCTCCTTCGCCAGCGCCATTCCGCGTTCCACCGCGCTCTTGTGCCCGGCAATAACAATCTGGCCGGGCGAATTCAGGTTCACCGCTTCCAGCACTTCACCAGACGCCGCATCTGCGCAAATCGTGCGGACTTGCTCAACATCCAGCCCCAGCACAGCGGCGATTGCGCCTGTACCTTCAGGCACGGCGTCCTGCATCGCCTGTGCACGATAGCGCACCAACGGCACTGCGTCCGAAAACTTGAGGGCGCCTGCCGCAACCAGTGCGGTGTATTCACCGAGGCTGTGGCCGGCAAAGAAAGCAGGTGTGCCACCATTTTCCTGCTGCCAGGCGCGATACGTTGCGACACCGGCCGTCAGCATGAGCGGTTGTGTATTGATCGTCTGGTTTTGAATCTCGGCGGGACCTTCGACAATCATCTGCCAGAGATCCAACTTGAGAGTGTCGGAAGCTTCCTCAAACGTGCGCTGGACGACCGGCATATCGGCAAAGCCCGACATCATGCCGACCGATTGCGATCCCTGCCCCGCGAAAACAATGGCGAATGTGGACATGGTCCCGGTTACCACTTCAGCAACGCGGCGCCCCAGGCGAAACCACCGCCGAGTGCTGCCAGCAGGACGTTATCGCCCGGTTTGATCTTGCCTTCGCGCACGGTGACATCCAGCGCGAGGGGAATGGAAGCGGCAGAAGTATTGCCGTGACGGTCGACGGTGACGACGACTTTCTCGTCGGGCAGGTCCAGCTTTTTTGCCGCGTGCATGATGATGCGGCGATTGGCCTGGTGACAGATGAACCAGTCGATCTCGACCGGCTGCATGCCATTGGCATTGAGCGCCTCCCAGGCCACTTCCTCGAATGCCTTCACGGCAAACTTGTAGACGGCGCTACCTTCCATGGTCAGCACGGGGCTGCCACGCACCTTGCCGTTTTCGACGGTGCCGGGGGTGCACAGCATGTCCTTGTAGCTGCCGTCGGTGTGGAGATGCGTCGTGAGGATGCCGGGGGCATTTGAGGCCTTCAGCACCACCGCGCCGGCGCCGTCGCCAAACAGCACGCAGGTGCTGCGGTCCTGCCAGTTCATGATGCGCGAGAACACTTCAGTGCCCACGATGAGCGCACATTTGGCCGATCCGGAGCGAATGAATTTATCGGCAGTGGCGAGAGCAAAAACAAAACCGGAACACACAGCCTGGATATCAAAGGCAACGCTGTGCTTGATGCCGAGTTTGTCCTGGAGAATACAGGCGGTCGAGGGGAAGACCATGTCGGGCGTGGAAGTCGCGACGATGATGAGATCAATTTCACTGGCGTGCACATGCGCGGCATGCAACGCTTTCCTGCATGCTTCCAATGCCAGGTCGCTCGCATTCTGGTCGTCGGCGGCATAGTGGCGCTCCCGTATGCCGGTTCGCGACACGATCCATTCGTCATTGGTGTCGACGATTTTTTCGAGGTCGCGATTGGTGACCACACGCTCGGGCAGGTAACTTCCGGTGCCAATGATGCGCGAATAAATCATGGGGCAACTGCCTCCGTCGTCGCTTTCTTCGGCACCAGGTGTCCGGCCGAATGAAGTCGCTCCACTTCGGTCGTGATCAGCCCCAACAGGCCATGCTCGACTTCCGACGCGGCGCGCGTCAGGGCATGGGAAAACGAAACTGCGTCAGCGGAACCGTGACTCTTTACCACGACTCCTTTAAGCCCGAGCAGGGCCGCGCCGTTGTAGCGGCGATGATCCATGCGGTGACGGAATCGCTTGATAACCGGCAACGAAATCGCGGCAGCCAGCTTGCTGTAGAAGCCGTTCTGGTATTCCGCTTTCAGGAAATCACCCATCATTTTCGCCATGCCTTCGGAGGTCTTGAGCATGACGTTGCCGACAAATCCATCGCAGACAACTACATCGGTAGTGCCTTTGTAAATATCGGTACCTTCGACGTTGCCGTAGAAATTCAGATGGCTTGCCTTCAGCAATTCGCCTGCAGCCTTCACGCTCTCGTTGCCCTTGATATCCTCAGAGCCGATATTCAACAGGCCGACCGTAGGCTTCTGCTTGCCTTCGACAGCCGTACAAAGCATGGCGCCCATGATCGCGAATTGCAGGAGATGTTCCGGCGTGCACTCAGCATTTGCGCCCAGGTCGAGGACGTATACCACGCCATGGCGCGTAGGCAATGCGGCGCAGATGGCGGGACGGTCGATGCCGGGCAGTGTCTTCAAGACGAATTTCGCCGTGCCCATCAGCGCACCGGTATTGCCTGCAGAAACACAGGCATGCGCCTCACCTGATTTGACCAGGTCAATGGCAATGCGCATCGAGGAATTTTTCTTGTTGCGAATGGCGGAGCGGATGTCTTCATCCATGCCGACGATTTCATTCGCCTCGACGATTTTCAGGCGTGCGGACAGGGCTGCTGCGGCGTGCTCGTTTTGCGCGCGCTTCAGTTCGGCCTGGATGATGTCCGTTTTGCCGACGAGCAGAATCCGGCAATCGTTTGATCGCCCGAGAAATTGCAGTGCTGCCGGTATGGTTGCTGATGGGCCGTGGTCACCGCCCATCGCATCGATCGCAATGGTGATCTGCATAGATTAGAAAAGCCTCCTCCTACGACTTTTCTTGCAGTTTACCTTCTTATATTTGCTGTTTTTGTGTCGCGGACTTATTCGTCGGCTTTGGTCTTGATGACCTTGCGACCACGGTAGTAACCGGTCGGGCTGATGTGATGACGCAGGTGAGTTTCACCTGTGGTCGGCTCAACGGCCAGCGCCGGGTTGGTCAAAAAGTCATGGGCGCGATGCATGCCGCGCTTCGACGGGGATTTTTTGTTCTGTTGGACTGCCATGATGTTTCTCCTTAATCAAAAACTTTGAAATCTGGTTGTTCGCTACTGCACTTGCTGCGCTATTTTTTTTTCAACTCCGCCAGTTTGGCGAAGGGGGAAATTTTTGCGGTTGCTGCACCGCGGTCCCGCTGTGCCGGCGCCCGCGAAGGGGTTGCCGGTTTGGTGGGGGCACTCATCTGTCCGCCCAACGTTGCCGGCAAATCCAGCAGGATTTCCTCTTCGACACGTTCGAGCACATCCAATTCATTTCCGCACACGACATAGTCTTCGTCGTCAGATTCCATCTCCAACGGAGGCATGTCAGCTTCACTTGCAACCAGTATCAGCTTGCTGTCGATCGCGAAGTCGTGCCGCACAGGTTTCAAGGTCGCCGGGTCAGCCACCAAAAACCAACCAGAGATTATACACTTAATACAGTGTTTTTGGCTACCGGCGGCATCACTGATACGGCTGCCATGCAAGGCATAGGCGATTTCCCCACCGTCCCCCGCGAGATATTCGGCCAAACGGGGTAACTCACTGGGCAAGAACGTGCCGGTAACCGACTGGTTCTGGCGGGTAAAACGATCAACCTGGATGGCGCCTGACATGTGCAAAACCTGCTTCTTGGGTGGCGCACATGATATGATTTTACGATCAAAAAGTCAAAAAGTGATTGATTTTGAAGAAGAAATTGGTCCTGGCCTCCAGCTCCAGGTATCGCGCGGAGCTGCTGTCCCGCCTGCAGATTGTGTTCGAGACGGTGAAGCCCGACCTCGACGAAGTGGCCCTCCCGGCCGAAACCCCGGCCTCGACCGCGCTGCGGCTATCCATTGCCAAGGCCCGGTACGTTGCGGCCGCAAGGCCGGGTGCATTGGTTATTGGCTCAGACCAGGTCGCTGATTTTTCCGGTCTGCATGTGGGAAAACCCGGCACCATCGAGGCAGCACGGCAGCAATTGCGATCCATGCGCGGTCGCGAACTGGTTTTTCACAGCGGATTGGCATTGGTAAACGCCGATACCGGCGAAACCCAGTCACGGGTGGTTGCGACACTGGTCAGGTATCGCGAGCTGACCGACATCGAAATCGAACATTATCTGCAACGCGAAAGTGCGCTCGACTGCGCGGGAAGCGCAAAATCCGAGGGGCTGGGTATTGCCCTCATCGCGTCCATGCAAAGCGATGACCCCACCGCACTGATCGGCTTGCCATTGATTGCGCTCGGTGAAATGCTGCGTAATGAAGGCCTCCACATTCTGGATTAATCGAACACATGGCCGGCACGCTTTACCTCATTCCCACCAATCTCTCGGACCCGTTCACGCCGCAATCGATCCTGCCGCAGGACGTGATTGCGACCGCGCGCAGGCTCGATTACTACATCGCGGAAAATGCCAGGACGGCGCGCGCATTCCTGAAAACGCTCGAAATCGACCGGCCGATTCAGGGAATTTCAATTCGCGAACTGAACGGTCGACAGGAAAAAAATATTCTTCTCGAAATGCTGCAGCCGCTGCTGGACGGACACGATGTGGGCCTAGTGTCGGAAGCCGGTGCGCCGGGTGTTGCCGACCCCGGCGCTGACATCGTGGCCCTCGCCCATGAACTGGGATTGACGGTGTCGCCGCTGGTCGGTCCCTCGTCCATCCTGCTGGCCTTGATGGCATCAGGCCTCAACGGCCAGCGATTTGCGTTTCATGGTTACCTGCCGCAGGAGAAAAACGCGCGGACCAAATCCATCGCGGAACTGGAACGCGAATCGCGCCAGCGCAACATGACGCAGCTTTTCATCGAAACGCCTTATCGCAACCAGGTATTGCTTGCCGACCTTATCCAGACATTGGCGCCCTCCACGCGGCTCTGCGTTGCGTGCGATCTCACCGGCGCGGGTGAAGCGATTATCCGGCGCGACGTATCAGCATGGAAAAAATCGCCCGTCGAACTGGGCAAGGTCCCCGCACTGTTTCTTTTCCTGGCCTAAACCGCGGGCGCGGCGCTAGGTTGCGTAAGCGGAAGATGTTTGCTCAAAGATGGATTTCTTGCCTAGTATCGGTGTCAGGTCATCAGCCGACATCGGTACGCTGAAATAAAATCCCTGCCCGACGCTGCAGCCTTTCGCGCGCAGCAGCGTGAGCTGCCCCGCCGTCTCGATACCTTCGGCAATGATGTCGAGGTCCAGGCTCTTCGCCATGCTGATGATCGCCACGACGATGGCGGTGTCGTTCGGGTCCACGGTAATGTCGCGGACAAAACTCTGGTCGATCTTCAGTTTTCCGATGGGCAAACGCTTCAGGTATGACAGGCTCGAATAGCCGGTGCCGAAATCATCGACGGCCAGATGCACGCCCATGCCGGCGATCTCATTGAGCAGCATCACGCTGCCTTCGCCCTGCCGCATTACCTGGCTCTCGGTGATTTCCAGTTCAAGCGAGTTGGGATCGAGCCCGGTCTCCTGCAGGATTTTCAGCAGCAGGTCGACGAAGCCCTTGTCGGCCAATTGCCGCGCCGAAAGATTGATTGCCATGCGCCGCGACGGATAGCCCATCTGCTGCCATGCGACGGCCTGCTGGCACGCTTCCTCAAGCACCCATTTACCGATTTCGTTGATCAGTCCGGTTTCTTCCGCGAGCGGAATGAACTCCCCGGGCATCATCGTACCGCTGTCCTCGGACACCCAGCGCACCAGCGCCTCGAACGCGACAATCTCCCCCGTGTTCAAGTCGATCTGCGGCTGGTAAACCAGTGTGAAATCGCCGTTCTTCACCGCCGCGCGCAGGTTGGATTCCATGGCCGCGCGCCTCTTCACCGCGATATTCATCTGCGGCGTAAAGAACTGGTAAGTGTTTTTTCCGAGCGCCTTGCCATGGAACATGGCGGTATCGGCGTTCTTCAACAGCGTCGGCGGATCGCGGCCGTCGTCCGGATAGAGGGCGATGCCGATGGAACCCGACACGTGCTGGTCGGCGCCGCCCACCTGGAAAGCCAGCCGCAGCGCGTCGAGTATTTTCTGCGCGACGCGGGTGGCGCCCTGGTGCCCCTCCAGCTGATCAAGCAACACGATGAATTCATCGCCGCCCTGCCGCGCGATGGTGTCGTGCGTTCGCACTGAATCCATCAGCCTGACAGCCACCTGGCGCAACAGTTCATCGCCCACATCGTGGCCCAGCGTGTCGTTGATGTTCTTGAAGTTATCGATGTCGATGAACATCACCGCGAAGCGCTTGGTGGATCGCTCCGCGCGTCCGATCGCCTGCGATACGCGGTCCTGCATCAGCGAACGGTTAGGCAGGCCGGTGAGCGCATCGTGAAATGCCAAGTGCTGGATACGCTCCTCAATATTCTTGCGGTCGGTAATGTCGCGCGTGTTGACGATGATGCCCTTCACTTCAGGCACATCAAAACAATTCTTGCCGATGGCTTCCAGCGTGCGCCATTCGCCGTCGCTGCGACAGACGCGAAACTCGACCGCGCGCTCCATCTGCCCGCGTGTCAGCAATTCACCAAACGCCTCGCGCATGCGTTCCGAGTCGTCGCGATGCACGAGGTCGAACTGGCAAAGGCCGATCATGGCCTCGGGCTCATAGCCCAACAAATGCCGCACGGAAGGGCTCTGGTAACGAATGCGCCCTTCGGCGTCGAGCACGGTGACGATGTCCATCGCGCTTTCGGTCAGCGCCTTGAAACGACCTTCCGATGCCTCCAGCGCCTGCGCCACCTGTTTGAAATCGGTGATGTCGGTCAGAACGCCGATCACACCTGCGGAGCGGCCATCGGCGTCGGTGAACCGGCTGATGTGGCGGACAATATGCCGTTCCATGCCACGACCATCTTTTACCACCGCTTCGGCGACCGCGGTGCGACCGGTGGACAGCACATCGCGATCCTCGATCTCGGCTTCGATGGCCTTCTCGGGACGGAGCAAGTCATGCGGACGCTTGCCGATCCATTCTTCGCGCCGTTGCGAGAAAAACACTTCCCATGCGCGGTTGAAACCCAGGTATGCGCCCTCCGCACGCCGGTAGAAAATCGGCGAGGGCATGACCTCAAGCAATTCCTGCGTGAAATGCAATTGCTGGTCCAGCGCCCGGGAAGTCTCCTTCAGGCTGGTGATATCGCTACAGGTCACCAGCACGCCGATGATTTCGTGCGAAGCGCCCCGTAGTGGCGCCGCAGAAATGCTGATTTCGATTTCCGCGCCATCACTGCGCTTGCGGGTAATTTCGAAGTTGTAAATCGTCTCGCCCGCCATGACGCGGCGGCGCAGTTCCAGCGCTTTCTCTGCATTGCCCTGCGCAACCAGCGGCGAGCGCTGTCCCAGCGCCTGTTCCTTGTTGATGCCGAACATCTTTTCCGCTGCCGGGTTCCACAGCGTGACAATGCCATTGGGCGTTACCGAATAGATGGCCAGCGGCGACGTTTCCACTACGGCTTTCAGCGATTCGTTCAGCGCCTGCAACGTTTCCTGCGAGGCGCGATATTGCGAGATATCTTCGATCGAACCGAGCGCGTACAGCGGCTGCCCATCAGGGTCTCGCACCACCACGCCCGAGCGCTGCGCCCAGATGACCGAGCCATCCTTGCGTACGTAGCGTTTTTCCTTGCCGATGGGAACGCTGCGGTTGAGGTCGACCGTATTGCGGATCAGCGCCTCGTCTTCCATTTTCTCGTCCGGATGTGTCACATCCACGAACCGCTTGCCGACCAGTTCTTCGCGGGTATATCCAAGCATCTCGCAAAAGCGGCGGTTGACCAGCGTGAAACGGCCTTCGCGATCGACCTGAGTCAGCCCCACACCCACCAGGTCGAAGGCCTCGCGGAATTTGCGTTCACTCTCCGATAACCGGGCTTCGCGATCGCGCACCGATTCCGCCAGCCGGTGAATGGTGAGGCTGAGTTGCTCCAGTTCGGCGTATTCGTGGTGTTCGGTCTGGCCCGGCACGTCCTTGAAATCGCGAAGGTCGCCAGACTGCAGGCGTTCCGTCAGCCGGCGGATCGGTTCGCCGATATGCCTCGCGAAGATCGCGCCGAGGAGTGCCGCCATTAATATCGCGCCGAATCCCCACCACAGCAATTGCCAGCGCATGCGGTCGGCGATGTCGGCAGACAGGCCCACGTCGGTGCCGATACGCATCGCCACAATTCCCAGGACGACGGCGACGGCCAGCGTGATGGCAGCGAAGGCGGCAATGATGCGCAGGTTGATGCCGGAAGCCGATGCGCTCGGCCACTTGTGTGGCGCCGATGGCGCGAGAGATGGAAGCGGGTGCGCGGCGTGAGGGGGCTCAATCTTTACCGTGTCCGCCGCTGCCATTTCGGTTGGTTGATTCCGCACCATGCCTCAGGAAATTTGTTCGTTCGTTGCGCTAGCCTGTTCGTCGATCTGCTGCACGAAACCTGCCGCTTTGCCACCCCGCCACCTTGCACCGTCAGCGGAGCGTCGTGCCTCCGCCGGCCAGGGTGTAGAAAAATGTGTGCCAGAAAGATTCCGCCGCCGAGGCGCCCAACCGGCGTGCCAGCGTTTCGGAGAGCGTATCGTCCGAAGTGTAATCGACTACCTGCTCGGCCTTGATGATTTCGCGCGCCACGTAGTCCAGGCCACCCAGCCCATCGGCCAGCCCCATCTCAACGCTCTTCTCGCCGGACCACACCAGCCCCGAGAACATCTCAGGCGTTTCCTTCAGCCGCTTGCCTCGGCCGTCTTTCACCACCTTGATGAACTGCTGGTGAATTTCGGCGACCATTTCCTTGGCCCGCTTTACCTGTTCCGGATTGGCCGGGGAATAGGGATCGAGAAAACCCTTGTTTTCGCCCGCCGTGATCAGGCGGCGCTCGACACCCAGTTTTTCCATGGTGCCGGTGAAGCCGAATCCATCCATCAGCACGCCGATCGAGCCGACGATAGAGGCTTTGTCCACGTAAATCCTGTCAGCCGCAGCCGCGACGTAATAGCCGCCGGAGGCGCAGACATCTTGCACCACGACGTAAAACGGAATCTCCTTGTACTTGCCGCGCAGGCGCTTGATCTCGTCGTTGATATAGCCCGCCTGCACGGGGCTGCCGCCGGGGCTGTTGATGCGCAGCACGACGCCCTGCGTGTTCTTGTCCTTGAACGCCGACTGCAGCGCGCTGTTGATCTTGTCGGCGGAGGCCCGTGAATCGGCCGCGATCACGCCCTTCAATTCGACCAGGGAGGTATGCTTTTCCATTGATCCGGCATCGCGCTTTCCCGCCGTCAATCCGATCAGCAGGAAAAACAGCAGGAAGAAAAACAGCAGCCAGCCGAGGCTTAGCGCGATCCGCCAGCGCCGTGCACGGCGAAGTTCGGCCAGCGTTTCCAATGCCAGCTTTTCCAGCAGGTTTTCCGCCGGGGTCCCGTTGTACTGTGGTGTGTCCATATTACCCAAGTCATGCATCGTTGGAATTGCTCAGGAAATCGTGGGCCAGCATGACCTGGTCATCCTCGAGTTTCACCGCGATTTTTTGCAGGTAAGCCCCCTGGCATGGGCCGGCGATGCAGAGTCCGGAATCCGGTTCGAACAAGGCGCCATGCGTAGCACAGATCAAGTATAAGCCAGTTTCATCGAACACTTCCCCCGGTTGCCAGTCGAGCGAGGTGTTGCGATGCGGGCAAATATTGACGTAGGCATGTACGCCTCCGTCGTAGGCAACGGCGAAAGCCGGAAGGTCGTGCGACTGCCGCCGGATGTCGAAACGCACGGCCTTGCCGCCCTCAGGCAACTCGTCGCGGCGGCAGACGTAGCGGATGCGGTGAAGCCGCGCTATACGTTGTGCTTCATCCATGCCGACAATTCTTCCACGCTGTCAAAGATTCCCCGCACGGGCAGTTTTTCCAGTTCGGTTCGCGGATGCGCACCGTAGGTAACCGCTACCACGTCCACACCGGCATTGTGCGCGAGCTCGATATCGTGCGTCGTGTCACCAATCATCAGGGTACGTTCCGGCGCGATGCCGGTGAAATCCATCAGCTTGTGAAGCATGTCCGGATGCGGTTTCGAAAAGCCTTCGTCGGCGCAACGCGAATAATGAAAAACCGGTTTCAAGCCGCTATGGCCAAACGCACGCTCCAGTCCTGCGCGCGGTTTGCCGGTGGCAACGGCGAGAAATCGCTCGGGTGCGGCCAGGCTCACGAGTAATTCCCGGATGCCTTCGTAAACGGGCGCCTCGTGGTCGCGAGACACGAAATGTTTGCGATAGGTCAGCGCATATTGCACCCGCGCATCACTTTCCAGTTGCGGAAACAGGCGGCCGACGGAATCGTTGATGCCAAGGCCGATGATCGACTTGGCTTGTTCCAGCGAAGGAACCGGCAGTTTCATATCGCGCGCGGCCAGTTGGATGCAATCGGCGATGAGGCCGGTGGAATCCATGATGGTTCCATCCCAGTCGAAAACCACCAGTTCGTAGCGCATCGTCTCGCCTCTCGCCAGTCGTCTTTTGCCTGCCCGCTAAAGCTGCCGCAGCCAGGAAAGATATTTCTGCAGGTCGGCAGAAAGCGGCGCTTCGATTTTCATTTTCTCTCCCGTGAGAGGATGCGCGAAGGCCATCAGGCGCGCATGCAGGAACATGCGCTTCAGGCCGCCGTGCTTTGCCGCAGCCACATGCTTGTTCAGCGCAAAGTCGCCGTACTTGTCGTCGCCGATAAGCGGAAACCCCATCGATCCCAGGTGAACACGGATCTGGTGGGTACGACCGGTCTTGATTTCGCAATCAAGCAACGTGGCGCCGGGCAATTTTTCGACACGCGTGACAATGGTGTGCGATTCCTGGCCGTCATCGTCGTCCACCGAAACCCGCCGTTCACCTTCAGCCGTTACGTATTTGGTCAGCCGGGTGCGAATATGCCGCCGCTCATCGGGCCAGTCGCCTTTCACCAGGGCGTAGTAACGCTTTTCAATGGTCTGCGATGTTTCCCCGCGCAACATGGCGTGCATGCCGGTCAGCGCGCTGCGTTTCTTGGCGATCAGCAGGATGCCCGAGGTTTCGCGATCAATGCGGTGCACCAGTTCAAGGAATTTCGCCTCGGGTCGCATCGCGCGCAAACCCTCGATCACGCCAAAACTGATCCCGCTGCCGCCATGCACCGCCATTCCGGCAGGCTTGCTGATGGCCAGCAACGCATCGTCTTCAAACAGGATATCCAAAGCCAAACTGCCCGTGTTTCCTGCCTTTCCAGCCGAAAATGCCCAGGAAGCCGCCTCCATGCTGGGGTTTGCTGTTTTTTCCGCGATTTTGACGGGCGGGACCCGCACCACGTCGTCGAGCTGCAGGCGATAGGCCGCGTCCACACGGCCCTTGTTCACCCGCACTTCGCCGGAGCGGACGATACGGTAAACGTGGCTTTTGGGAACGCCCTTCAGGTGCGTCGTCAGGAAATTATCCAGGCGCTGGCCCGCGCCGCCCTCATCCACCGTCACGAAACTGGCGGCTTTGGCCATCTCCAGCCGTGCCAGCTCGTCCGCGCTCAATGCGGTCCTCGCAGGTGGGGCAGCCGGAGAATTTTTTCCGCGAGGTGGCATATCAGGTTATACTTTTATCTCGTTGATTTTGAAGCGAGTCCCACCCGGTTCCAGTCACCCGCAGGCTATACGCCACAGGTAGCCACAGGTATCAAGCCAGCGCCGCTGACCATAATCCGGGACACTGCAAGAAATCACCGTTTCGCCGGACGTTTCGCTTTCCCGCGCAGTTACCTAAACCTACTGCCAGTGTTTGCCGGGCTCCCGCCGATAACGGAAAACGGGCGGTCGTTTTTGCTCACCGCTGACCCGATTTTGTCGGGCCAAACAAGTAGCGATACTAAACGATTTACGCGCACCGTCCGCGAAGCGGATAGCAGCATCGGGTGGCGTGAAGATGAACAATTCGGTGGTTTCGCGGCGTCCTCAAAAGCGCGCAAACCCCAACAGGCCTTTCGATGTCCACGATGATTCAATCGATCGCGGACCGAAACAAAAACAGTCGACGCAACGCACGTTCCTCATGAAACTCGCTCCCTCACGCAATCACAACATGATTCGTCATGATCTTTCGATCATGCCGGTGAGACCTGCCCGTTTCATGCTGGCAGCGAACCGGTAACACACGGTAGCGGTTGCCGCCAACTGCGCGCCGTGTCAGCGGCGCCCTGTTCTGTTCCTCTTCCTCCAGCTGTTGCCTGGCCCGTTGTTAATGGGCACGTGCCACGGAATCTGTATTTGAGGAAGCATCATGAAGAGAATGTTATTCAACGCAACACAGGCCGAAGAGCTTAGAGTTGCCATCGTCGACGGTCAGAAGCTCATCGACCTCGACATCGAACACGCCGGCCAGGAACAGAAGAAAAGCAATATCTACAAGGCCGTTGTCACCCGTGTCGAACCCTCGCTGGAAGCGATTTTTGTCGACTACGGCGCCGAGCGCCACGGCTTCCTGCCATTCAAGGAACTGACCCGCGAATACGTACAGGGCGAGAGCGGCGAAGGTACCCGTGCCCGGATCGCGCAGAACCTGAAAGTCGGCAACGAGATCCTCGTTCAAGTCGAAAAAGACGAGCGTGGCAACAAGGGCGCCGCACTGACCACCTACGTTTCACTGGCCGGCCGCTACCTGGTGCTGATGCCCAACAATCCGCGCGGCGGCGGTGTATCGCGCCGGGTCGAAGGTGAAGACCGCGCTGAACTGCGCGAGACCCTCGACCAGCTGCAGATCCCTGAAGGCATGAGCATCATCGCCCGCACTGCCGGTATCGGCCGCACGGCGGAAGAACTCTCCTGGGACATGAACTACCTGATCCAGCTGTGGGAAGCCATCGACGGCGCGGCCAAGGAAGTCAAGGGCCCCGAGCTGATTTACCTGGAATCGAGCCTGGTGGTCCGGGCCATCCGCGACCTGTTCCAGCCCGACATCGGCGAAATCCTCATCGACACGCCGGAAATTTTCGAACAGGCGCAATCGTTCATGTCGACCGTGATGCCGGCCAACGTCGGCAAGGTCAAGCTGTATCACGACGACGTGCCGCTGTTCTCGCGCTTCCAGATCGAACACCAGATTGAAACGGCTTATCGCCGCGATGTGACCCTGCCTTCCGGCGGCGCCATCATCATCGACCACACCGAAGCGTTGGTCTCCGTCGACGTCAACTCGGCGCGCGCCACCAAGGGCCACGACATCGAGGAAACCGCCTTCCGCACCAACTGCGAAGCGGCCGATGAAATCGCCCGCCAGCTGCGCCTGCGCGACCTGGGCGGCCTGGTCGTGATCGATTTCATCGACATGGAATCATCGAAGAACCAGCGTGAAGTCGAAAACCGCTTGCGCGATGCGCTGCATCACGATCGCGCCCGCGTGCAGACCGGGAAAATTTCCCGCTTCGGCCTGCTCGAACTTTCGCGCCAGCGCCTGCAACCGGCACTGTCGGAATCGTCATACATCCCCTGCCCGCGCTGCCATGGCCTCGGCCATATCCGCGACACGGCTTCGTCCGCCTTGCACATCCTGCGCATCATCCAGGAAGAGGCCATGAAGGAAGGCACGGGCGCCGTTCATGCCCAGGTGCCGGTCGACGTTGCCACGTTCCTGCTGAACGAAAAGCGCCAGGACATTCACAAGATCGAAATGCGTTTCAAGGTCAATGTGTTGCTGATCCCGAACATCCATCTCGAAACACCGAACTACGAAATCGAGCGCCTGCGCAGCGATTCCGAAAAGCTCGACCTGGCCAAGCCCAGCTATGAAATGGTCAACCGCCCGGCGGAGGAAGCCGCCGCCAGCGCTGCGGAAGTGGAGGCCAAGCCTTCACGCCCGGAGCCCCTGGTAAAGGGCATCACACCATCGCAACCTGCGCCAATGACCGCAGACCCGTCACCCGAACGTCATCGCGCCGCTGCGCCTGTTGCCGCTGCAGCCGCGCCGGCACCGTCGCTGTGGAAGCGCTTCATGAGCATGTTCGACGCTGAACCTGCCGCTGCACCGGCACCGCAACCTATCGCCGAAGCACGTCCACCCAAGCGTGAAAGCCGCGATGGCCGTAGCGACCGCAATGAACGCGGCGGCCGTGGCCGCACCGGCAGCGGTGGTGAAAAAAGTGATGGTGACCGCAAGCGCAATGATCGTGGCGACCGTGGTGACCGTGGCGATCGTGGCGAGGGCCGCGGCAACAAGGACCGCGCGCCCAATGCAACCGGCGCAGCCGGTGGCCAGCAGGAACGTGGCGATCGTCCGCCGCGTGGCGAGGGCCGCAAGCAAAGTGAGCCGCGTCCTCCACGTGAGGCGCGTGAACCTCGCGAGCCGCGCGAGCCCCGTGAGCAACGCGAACCCAGGGCCGACCAGCAAGGTGAAGCGAAGGAAGCACGCGGTCCGGAAGCCGCACAGCAGAAGCCGCGCCAGTCGCAGCAGGGTAACAAGCCTGCGCTGGAAGCCCGTCCCGTTGAAGGTGCCGAAGAAGGTGAAGGCCGTGGACGCCGTCGTCGCGGACGTGGGGGACGTGGCAATCGCGAAGGTCGCGAAGACCACGCTGCCAACCCGGCCGGAACTGACGCACCGCAGGGTGAAGGCCAGGCCGCGCTCGCGCTGCATGACCATGACCAAGGCCAAAGCATCCCGCCGGTCGCAAATGAAAACGTGCCGGCAGCGTCACACGCCGAACCGTCTTTTGCTCAAAGCCATGCCGATACGGCGGCACCTGTGATGTCGTCGCCGGCGCCGCATGTGGAGCACGTGGAGAATTCACGCGTAGCTGCCGCACCTGCTCCGGTAGAGTCCCATCGCGAAGCAGAACCGTCCGCAGCAATGCCCCAGCCGGCGCCGGTAATTGCATTGGTGCCGCTGGCCACGCTTCCCCTTGCTGCAGCGTCTGCATCTGTTGCAACGGAAATGCCAAAGCACGATGACGACGCGACTTCCTACGCATCCAGCGCCGCACCGGCGCATGTACCTGCGTTCTCGGCACCGGTCGACCAGATCGACGACCAGCCCAGCGCGCCGCGCCAGCCGCGCCGCCGCCCTCGCCAGGGCGACGGCAGTGTGGAAAGCGCACCGCTGGTGTTTATCGAAACCGCAGCCGACAAGGTGCAGCCGATGGCGGCGCCGGTTGAAGAAGAAGCGCCGCGCCGCGCGCCGCGTCCACGCAAGTCGCGCGACGGCATGAGCGAGCCGCTGGTGTTTGTCGAAACACAACCGGGAAGCAAGCCGGACCAACCCGCCAGTTAATCGGCAGTGTTGGAAAAGCCCTGCCCTCGCCGGCAGGGCTTTTTTTTCGCTGCAGGTTTATCATCGAACGCGCATCGCACCCTCGCCGAAGCGTCACCGCAGGAAATCACATGCCCGATACCAAGCCCCCCATCGAATTCTATTTCGACTTCTCTTCACCCTACGGCTACCTGGCCGCGCATCGCATCAACGCGCTGGCCGCGCATCACCAGCGGCGTGTGGAATGGAAGCCGATATTGCTGGGCCCGATGTTCAAGATTGCGGGCACTGCGCCGCTGGCGCAGGTGCCGCTGAAGGGGCCGTACTCGGTGCGCGATTTTCCGCGGACCGCGCGGTTCCTGTCCATTCCCTACCGGCATCCCGAGACATTTCCCATCGGCACGCAAAATGCCGCGCGCGCGTTTTACTGGATCAATGATCGCGATGCGGTGAAGGCACACCAGTTCGCGATGGCGTGCTATTCGACGTATTTTGTGAAAGGCATCGACATCTCGCCGGCGGAAACGGTCGCCGGTATTGCGGAATCGCTGGGTGAAGATCGTGCGCAGGTAGTGGCAGCGATGGCGGACCCGGTGTGGAAAGACCGGCTGAAAAAAGAGGTCGACATCGCGCTCGAAAAAGGCGTGTTCGGGTCACCGTACATCTTTGTCGATGGCGAACCGTTCTGGGGAAACGACCGGCTGGACCAGGTCGATGCGTGGCTGGCAACGGGCGGGTTTTAACACGTTCGTGAATTAATGCGCGGGGCAAAAAATTCAAGGCAAAACTCCAGCACTGTAGCGGCTCTCCGGCCATTTCCGCCCTGAAAAGCCCGCCGAATGGCGATCTTCGCCTTGTTATGCTGGTTTGAAGTGCCTGTCAATGACGATGCCCGTCAAGCCAAATCACCGTTCGCCCTGAGCCTGTCGACGGGCCGATAGCCAATGCGCTTCGCGCAGCTTCAGCGAGACGTCAGTGCCCGTAGCGAAATACGTCAGGCTTTCCCAGCGCCGGAATCAGCTCCACGATTCCACCCGCAAAAATTTCCACGGCCAGTGCCGCCAGCAGCAGACCCATGATGCGCGTCGCCACATTCACCGTGGTGGTGCTCATGCGCCGGCCGATGCGCGTGGCCACGCGCAGCGCAATCCACGTCGCCAGCGCAACACCAATACCCACAGCGCACACGGCGACCAGGTGCCACGCGCCCTGTTTTTCGCTGGCGTAAATAATCATCGTCGACATGGCGCCAGGACCCGCCAGCAGCGGAATCCCCAGCGGCACGACCGCGATGCTGGCCTTGTCCTCGGCTTCAATGGCTTCTTCCGGCGTCTGCTTGTCGCGCGCCGGCATGGCCTGCATCATCGACAGCGAATTCATCAGGATCAGGATCGCGCCACCCACCTTGAAACTGGCCAGCGAAATCCCGAACACTTCCAGTACACGTTCGCCCAGCAGCGCCGAAATCAGCAAGGTCGCGACGACTGTGATGGCGGCGATGCGCGCGATGGTCTTGCGTTGGCGGTCGCTCTGCGACGCGGTCATGGCAACGAACACCGGCATGATGCCCAGCGGATTGACGATGACGATCATCGCCACAAAAATTTTTACGTACGCGGCCAGCGACAACAGTCCGTCCATGGTCAGCCTGCGCGGCGGCGCAGCTTCGGCCGCGCTACATGCGGATGCAGGATGTGCGTCAGCAGGCCTTCGCAACCTTGCTCGATGAGGACCAGCGCATGTTCGAAATCGGCCGCGCTGCCGTAGTAAGGGTCGGGTACTTCGCGCGAATCGGACTGCGGCGCGAAGTCCATCAGCAACTCCACTTTATCCGCGAGCTCGGGCGGGCAGATTTCGCGAAGGTGCTTCAGGTTCTGCGCGTCCATGGCGATGATGTGATCGTAGCGTTCGAAATCGGCAGGCGTTACCTGGCGGGCGCGCAGTTTTTCAAGCGTGTAGCCGCGGCTCGATGCGAGCTCGATGGCGCGCGGATCGGGTTTGGAACCCGCGTGCGAGCCGATGGTGCCGGCAGAATCGATTTCAATTTTCTTCGCCAGCGAGCTGTCGTCCACCATTTTCCGGAACACGCCTTCGGCGGTCGGGGAGCGGCAGATATTGCCCATGCAGATAAACAGGACGCGGGTTTTCTTGGTAAACATTCAGCAATTCACAGGATAGGTGGCCGTGCCACGCGTGGTGGGATGATACAGACAAACATTTGCCGCTTCGGCCGCGCCACACTATTTGACGCTATCGCGGCATCCACATGGCGCAATGTCCGCACCTGGTTGTCCGGCGCCTGGCCGTCCGCAGTGGCCACCACGACCGGAAAAACGATAAAATCGGGGCAGTCCAACCCCATGTCGAAGGAACAGCAATGAAGAAATCCCTCATCGGTGCAGGCGCCATTCTCGTCAGCACGCTCCTGTCCGCTTGCGCCACGTCCGACGTCGTCGAGACGCGCAAGGAAGAAAGGCAGTACGTCACCGGCAGCAACGTGCCGAAGAAGGATCGCTCGGGCGTGGTGGTGGCCACACCGCAGGCACTGGAAAACGCAACGTCGGGTGGCGCCTCCGGCATTCCCGCGTCCGCCGGAAAATAGCAAAAACGATTCGCAAAAAGAACAGGGCGCCGATCCGGCGCCCTGTTCTTATTTCTGCGGCCGCCATCTCAATCGCTGACCGTACCGCCCACCACCAGCAGGCGATTGCGCAGGGCTTTCAATTCATCACGCAGGTTGGCCGCTTTCTCAAACTCAAGGTTACGCGCCGCATCCATCATTTCGCGCTCGAGTTTTTTCAGCGTGGTCTCCATCTGCTTCTCGGACAGCACATCGTATTTCTTGCGCTCCTGTGCGGCCTTGCGCTCGTCGCGCTTGTCGTCGATGTTGTAGACACCGTCGATCAGGTCCTTGATCTGTTTTGATACCGAGGTCGGCACAATGCCGTGCTCCAGGTTGAATGCAATCTGCTTGGCGCGGCGCCGTTCGGTCTCGTCGATGGCCTTGCGCATGGAATCGGTTTCCCGGTCGGCATACAGGATCGCCGTGCCGTTTATGTGGCGCGCCGCGCGGCCGATGGTCTGGATCAGTGAACGCGTGCCGCGCAGGAAGCCTTCCTTGTCCGCGTCGAGAATCGCCACCAGCGACACTTCCGGAATATCCAGTCCCTCACGCAGCAGGTTGATTCCCACCAGCACATCGAACAATCCCGCACGCAGGTCGCGAATGATTTCCACGCGCTCGACCGTGTCGATATCCGAGTGCAAATAGCGCACCTTGATGCCGTTTTCAGCGAGGTAGTCGGTCAGGTCTTCGGCCATGCGCTTGGTGAGCGTGGTGACCAGCACGCGTTCCTTTACCGCGACACGCTTGTTCACCTCGGAGAGCAGGTCATCCACCTGCGTTGACGCAGGACGGACGTACAGCATCGGATCGACCAATCCGGTCGGACGCACCAGTTGCTCCACCACCTGTCCGGTATGCGTGGCCTCGTAATCCGCCGGTGTGGCCGAAACAAAAACGGTCTGCCGCATCATCGCTTCAAATTCATCGAAGCGCAGCGGCCGGTTGTCCATGGCGGACGGCAAACGGAAACCATAGTCGACCAGGTTTTCCTTGCGCGCGCGGTCGCCCTTGTACATGCCGCCCACCTGCGGGACGGTGACGTGGCTTTCGTCGATCACCATCAGCGCATTTTTCGGCAGATAGTCCACCAGCGTCGGCGGTGGTTCGCCGGGCTTGCGTCCGCTCAGGTGGCGCGAATAATTTTCGATGCCCTTGCAGAAACCGATTTCGTTCAGCATCTCCAGGTCGAACGTGGTGCGCTGCTGGATGCGCTGCGCTTCGATGAGTTTGTTGTTGGTGGAGAAGAATTCGATGCGGTCGCGCAATTCAGTCTTGATGCCCTCGAGCGCATTGAGCACCGTGCTGCGCGGCGTCACGTAATGGCTTTTTGCGTAGACGGTAAAGCGCGGCACTTTCTGGATGGTGTGGCCGGTCAGCGGATCGAACAGCGTGAGTGAATCGATCTCGTCATCGAACATGGAAATGCGCAGCGCCGCATCGGCGCTTTCGGCGGGGAACACATCCAGCGTATCGCCACGCACGCGGAACGTGCCGCGCTTGAAATCGAGTTCGGCACGCGCGTATTGCATTGAGGACAGCTGGCGGATCATGTCCTGCTGCGCCACCTTGTCGCCGGGGCGGACCAGCATGCGCATCGAGTAGTAATCGCTGGGGTCGCCGATACCGTAGATGCAGGAAACGGTGGCCACGATGATGGCGTCCTGCCGCTCGAGCAGCGACTTGGTCGCCGATAGCCGCATCTGCTCGATATGTTCGTTGATCGAGGAATCTTTCTCGATGAACAGGTCGCGCGAGGGCACATAAGCCTCAGGCTGGTAATAGTCGTAGTACGAGACAAAATATTCCACCGCATTTTCAGGGAAGAATTCTTTCATCTCGGCGTACAGCTGTGCCGCGAGTGTTTTATTGGGCGCCATTACCAATGCGGGACGGCCCAGCTGCGCGATGACATTGGCCATCGTGTAGGTCTTGCCGGAGCCGGTCACGCCCAGCAGCGTCTGGAACGCCAGGCCGTCGTTGATGCCTTCGACCAGTTTCTCGATGGCCTTGGGTTGGTCGCCGGCAGGCGGAAACGGCTGGTTGAGCTTGTACGGGGAATTGGGGAAAGTCAGGATGGGCATGGGTGAGATCTTATCAGCCGCTACTGACAAAACCTGTCAGCAGGGTTGTCGGGTTGCAGCTATGGGGCGGATGGATTTTGCAGGCAGCATTTGAAGATGGGTTTGAATTTTCAAAACTCAAACTCCAGCACCGGCGCGGCTTTCCAGCCAGAATGCGGCCATGAACGGCTTGCAGGCTTGATCTGCGATTGCAGAAAATGTATACGCAAGCGTTAGTTCTTGTCGGCGGCTGTCAGGTACCAGCAAGTCGTTTCGGTTGGTGCGCTGGCCTGGTCTTTGTCGATGGAGGCATAAATCGGGCGATGCTCACGCGAGATGAAGCCGGACGCGATCAGTTGCC
This sequence comes from Betaproteobacteria bacterium, assembly GCA_040006575.1. Taxonomy (GTDB): domain Bacteria; phylum Pseudomonadota; class Gammaproteobacteria; order Burkholderiales; family Usitatibacteraceae; genus UKL13-2. The sequence goes on along the minus strand of JBDTWS010000004.1, from coordinate 26,927 downwards.
TCTCCTGCGCCTTAGTGCCCATGAATTCCACGGCCACCGTGGTGCAGCCTTCGCGAAACGCCTCGCGCGACAAATCGCGCCACAGCTTCCGTCCCGCCGGGCCGGCGTGCGGATCCACCAGGAAATCATCCACGCGCATCACGTTTTCATCGCGGCTGCACACGGCATAACCCAGCAGGCGTCGATCCGCCGTGGAGACGGCGGTAAAAAAGCGGAATGACTCGAAGGGTGTATCGACGAAACGCCATTTCAGGAATGCCGCATTGCGCAAGCCTGTCAGCACGGCTGCGTCCACCGAACGATTCCACAGCTCATCAAAGGTGCTGTCGGGCGCGGGATGCCATGCGCACACAGAACCGGGCCGCGCAAACGAACGAAACGCCATCGCTGCGACGCGCAGGTGATCGATCAGTGCGCCGGCGGGTCTGGCCACGCCCGCCGGCAGGTATTTTTCAAGGTAGGCGCTGGAGCGCAGGACACGCACCCGGCGCACCACCTGCCCCACACATCGATAGCCGATGCGTTTCACGATGGCCAGTGATTTGGGATTGGGAAAGCCGAACAGCACGGCGTGTTGCGTGTGGGCAATGCGGCGCAAGTCCTGTTGCAGCGAAATGGCCGGGAAAAAAGTGCGATGGTCGGGCACGGTGACGAAGTCCACCAGTTCACCCGCGCTCACCTCTTTTCCACCGAGTCGCATCTGCCGGCGTCCGGCGGCGGCAACGCCTACTGCTTCGCTATCAGCCGTGTGATGCAGGAAGACCGTGAGCGGAACGCCTTCCGGATTATTCAGGTAATACCAGTCCAGCTTGGCCTTGGGCATGCCGTTGTGATCGAGGCCGGTGCGCCACAGGGCGAGGATCTTTTCAGCGTCGGCGGCGGCGTCGCCCACCGTCGTCGAATAGCCCGATGTGGCGGGCGCAGCGGCGCGGACCTCCGCGGTCGATTGCGGGGCGGCCGAATTCAACGGGCCAGTCATCACGGCACACGCCCGTTCGCGCACGCCGCGAGGGCCCGCACCTGCCCCTGCGCATCGACAATTTCCGCGATCTCGTCGTACACGCCAAGCTGCTCAAGCCGCTTGCGCATTCCGCGTCCCTGTCCCAGCCCCACCTCGAACGCGAGCCACCCGCCTGCACGGAGGAACTGTGGCGCTTCATTCACCAGCCGCTGCAGGATGCGGATGCCCAGCGGCCCGCCATCAAACGCCAGCCGTGGTTCGTGCTGGATGATTTCCTCGCGCATGGCATCCACCTTGGCGCTGGAGATATACGGCGGGTTGCAGACAATAACGTCCACGCGACCGCGAAATTCCGCGGTATCAAATGGCGCCAGCAGATCCCCCTCCAGGAACGTGACGCGCTCGCCCAGTCCCAGTTTCATCGCATTACGTTTCGCCAGCGCCACCGCGTCGGTCGACAAGTCGGCACCGCGCACTTGTGCGCCAGGCTCATGGCTTGCGAGTGCGAGGGCAAGGTTTCCCGAACCGGTACAGACATCCAGTACAACCGGTGCGCGGCCCTGTTGCGCGAGGCATTCTCGCACTTTCGCCAGCGCGGCATAGCCGAGAAGTTCGGTCTCCACACGCGGGATCAGCGCATCAGCCGACACCATGAATTCAATTCCCATGAATGTCTGGATGCCGGTGAGTTGCGCCAGTGGTGTGCCACGTACCCGCTCGGACACCAGCTCTCGCAGGCGCGCCCGGCCGTTTGCGTCGAGCGCAGGCAAGGGTTGCTCACCTGCACGCTCCAGCGACAGCGCCGCACTGGCAGCGGCGTGCCACAGCGCTGCAAGCGTGGTGGCAACCGACTCGGCAGGCTTGTCGGACATGGCCTGCCAGTTGGCGCCGAGTTGGTCTTCGCATTGGCGATAAAGTTGCTGCAATGCATCGCCATGCAGGCGTAATATTTCGTCGGCAACCGTCGGCGCGATCTCCGCAACGCCGGGGCGCACTGTGCTCACGGCGCGATTTCCGTCACCGGTTCCATCAGCACAGGCGGCGCGTGCAGATAGCGCGTGGCCAATCGCTTGGCGACGATGTCCTTGTAAATAAACGCCGCCTGTTCCGGCGTCATCGACAGGTATCGCGCCAGTTCAACTTCAGGTACCCCATGATTGAACGCCCACAGCGCGACATCCATCTTGTCGTAACTCAGCGCGAAATAAAATTCGTCCTGGCCCTGCTGCAGGCTGTAGGTGTCGGTTGTCGGCGCGGCGTTGCAGATTTCACCGGCAATGCCGAGGTGCCGCGCCATGGCATACACCTGCGTCTTGTACAAATGCGCGATCGGTTTCAGGTCGGCGGCACCATCGCCGTTCTTGACGAAAAATCCCTGGTCGTATTCCAACCGGTTGGGGGTGCCGATGACGGCGTAGTTCAGGCGATCGGCATGAAAATACTCGACCGTCTTCCTGATGCGCTGCTTGAAATTGGTGGCGGCCACGATCTGCAGATATTCACGCAGCGGCAGGCGTGCTTCGCGCATTTCCCCGGCGGGCGATTGCACCACCAGCTTGAAATAATTGAACGTACCGTCGCGGCCGCCTGCGATGGCGATCTTGCTTTTCCAGTCGGGACCAAACTCCGGAAAAACGGCGCGCATGGCCTCGTCGCGGCGCTGGTAGCAGCCGAGTGCGTCGAGCGTCGGCGCAATATTTTCAACCGCGAAGGGAATGCTGAATTGTTGTGCTACCTGCGTTGCGCGCGTGAGGCTGTGCGAGGAAGAATCAGTCTCGGGCAGCATCAGCCCGAAGACTTTCATGGTTCCAGTCGTACTACTGCCACTACTGCCACCGAAGGCACGCGCTGCGAGCGCCGCGCAAACCGAACTGTCGACCCCGCCCGACAACGCGATGATCACACCGCGGCGGCGGAACTGGCGGCCGACGATCTCCACCATGCGCTGCGTGATGCGCCCGGCTTCAGCCTCGCAATCCAGGTCGAGGATGCCGGCGTGCAGCGAAGGAATCAAATCAGCCACGCGCGTGTCTAGGCGGCGCTGCCGACGGCGGTTTTGCGGCCGACATAACCTTCAATATTGGAGAGGCTGTCGAAATTTTCCGGCAGCATTTCCGCGTCGGCCACCTTGAGTCCGTACGTTTCCTCGACGAACATGATTAGTTCGATGAATCCTGTGGAATCGAGGATATGGTTTTTCATGAAGGAGTCATCGTCGGCGATGACAGCGCCGCTGCCCATGACAAAATTGTCGAGCAGGAATGTACGTACTGCGTGCTTGATGTCAGCCATGATTCCCTTTAATACGCAAAGCAACGCCACCCCATTTGCCGTGGCGCCATGGCCAGGCGGCAATGATGTGACTGTGCGACGTTGTGGCGTTACGACAAAAATAATTATTGGGTGCCGGCTTCAACTGTCCGGCTAACTCCCGCGCAGCCCCGATTTCTTGATTTTTCCGGTATCGGTTTTCGGTAGCTCTGCCACAAATTCTACATGCTTCGGCACCATGAAACTCTCAAGGCGGCCCAGGCAGTGGCGGATGACTTCGCGCTCGGCCAGCGTCACGCCGTCCTTCACCACCACGAACGCCTTGACGGCTTCGCCCAGCAGGTCATCGTGTATGCCAACCACGGCGGCATCAACTACACCTGCCAGGCTGTAAATGGCGTTTTCCACTTCACGCGGGCTGACTTTTTCACCGCGACTCTTGATGATGTCATCGCGGCGCGCAACGAAATACAGCCAGCCTTCTTCATCGGTACGGAAAATGTCGCCGGAATACAGCAGCATTTCACCCTTGATCGGCCCGGGCTTCAGGCGTTCGGCGGTTTCCACCGGCTTTTCCCAATAGCCGCGCATGACATTCGATCCGCGAATCACCAGTTCGCCCGTGCTGCCATTCGGCAGACGCGCGCCGCTTTCATCCACCAGCCAGACTTCTTCGTTGGGCATGCCGCGCCCAACGCTGGTCGGTCGGATATCGAGTTGCTCCGGCGGCAGGTACGTGACACGCTTGCACTCAGTGAGGCCGTACATCGAAAACAGGGTCGCACGGGGAAATAGTGCACGCAGGCGCCGGATATGCTCTTCAGACAGCGCGGCCGCCGTGTTGGTGATCATGCGCAACGCGCCCAGGTCAAAACGGCCGAGGTCGTTCATGTTCATGAGCAGCGAGAACATGGTCGGCACGCCGGGAAATACCGTCACGTCCTCACGCACCATCAGCTCCAGTACTTTGATGGGGAATGCGAACGAGGCTTCCAGCACCAGCGTCGCGCCCACCTTCACCGACATCAGAAGTTGATAGAGACCGTAGTCGAACGCCAGCGGGAGGACACAGAGGATGACGTCCTCTTCACGCAGCGCCAGGTAGGTGCTGACTGAGCGCACGGCGGATACCATGTTCAGGTGCGTGAGCATCACGCCCTTGGGATCGCCCGTGGAGCCCGAGGTGTAGATGATCGCGGCGAGGTCCTGGTCGATGAGGGCCTGCACCGTGACGTTTCTTGCTTTGATTGCTGTTCCGGTGGGATAGGGAAGGAAACGTCCCGACGTCACATCCATCCCTGCCGGCGGTTCGACCACGATGCACGAATGAACAGTGGTATTGGCATTGCATGCGTGCTGCCAGAAACCGGCCAGCACGCCATGCGTGATGAGCACACTCGCGCGCGCGTCGTTGAGGAGGTAGGCCAGCTTGTCGTGCTTGGTCAGCGCATTGATCGGCATGAACACCGCGCCGACGCGCAACGCGGCATAGATGCTGCATACCATTTCCGGTCCGTTGTCGAGGAACAGCGCGACTCTATCGCCGCGATTGACGCCACGGTCGATCAACAGTTGGGCGATCACGTCGATTCGCTGCGCGAGGTCGGCATAGGTGAATCTGGCCTCACCACATATCAGTGCTGTCTTGTGAGGCAGCCGTGCAGCCGCGTCGTCGAAAAATTGGTGTAGTAGCACGATGGTTTTTTTGAAGGGATTGGCTACGCAGCGTGCATTTGTTGCGCGGGTTTGTCAGGCGCATGGCGCACGCCATCACCCATCACGTACTGTTCATGCAACAACATGGTAGAGAGGATGCCGACAAAAGCCATGTTATCGGCAAAGCCGATGGCGCGGCCGGCGCGGCATTTCTCAAATAATTTTGAGGTGGCGCCGGCATCGAAATAGCCGGCCGACGCCATGCGCGCAGGACTGAACAGTTCCGCCACGTAATCGACCGCCTGGCCGTCTTTGAAAAAACTCTGGCTGTCGGGCGCACGGTACGGCTGCTTGGTGCGCGTGCGCAGCGATTCCGGCAACAGCCCGGCCATGGATTTCCGCAGCAGGTATTTTTCGGTCAGTCCCTGCATTTTCAATTGCGGCGGCAGGCGATTGGCGAATTCGATGACGCGATGATCGAGGAACGGGAAGCGGCCCTCGATGGAGCTGGCCATCGCCACACGATCGCCCTGCGAGCACAGCAGGTAGCCGGTCATGAGCGTATGCGCTTCTACGTACTGGTCGCGGTCCATCGGCGGCCAGTCGCGAATTTGCGCTGGCAACGTCGCGGAGATGGCAGCGTACGGATCCCAGCCGCCCACCGATGCACGCAGGTCCGCAGAAAAGAACTGGCCGATGCGGCGTGTCGTGGTCCAGCGCGGCACATGTGCGAAATACGGCTCGTCGATCTGCTCCATGCCCTCGCGAAAAAATGCCTGGGTGAAGGCGCGGCCGCTTCCCGGGGAGTGCGTGAGATACGGGTAGAGCCGCTCAAGGATGCGCGGCCGCATGGTCGATTGCGGCTGCCGCGCCATGAAGCGGCGGATCTTTGCTTCCTTGAAAATATCGTAGCCGCCGAACACTTCGTCGGCGCCTTCACCGGTCAGCACGACCTTGTAGCCGGAAGCGCGCACATGTCCGGATAGCAGCATCAACGGCGTGGGGGCCGTGCGCAACACCGGGGTCTCCGCGTGGAAAACGGTGCGCGGGAATGCATTCGCGATATCGGCGCGGCTGCAGCGAATCGAGGTATGCGCCGTGCCGAGGTATTCGGCCAGCTCGCGTTGGTAGATGCTTTCATCGAACTCCGCATCATCGAATGTGAGCGAAAACGTGCGCAGCGGCGCATCCGAAAAATGATGGATGATCGAGGTGATGATGGACGAATCCAGCCCGCCGCTAAGATAGGCGCCCACCGGTACATCGGCGCGCAATTGCAGGCGCACGGCATCGACCAGCAGTTCACGCAATTCTTCCGCGTAGCTTGCTTCGCTACGCCGCTCACCCGGGGCCGGCGTCGAAAATGTCCAATCCCAGTAGCAGCGAATGTTTTTCGAGGTGCGGCTCACGACCATCACGTGGCCCGGCGGCAACGACATCACGCCCTCGAACACGGAATGCGGCGACAACGCGGACCAGTAGGTGCTGATTTCCGCCAGCGCCTGCGGGCGAATGCGGCGCGGGACTTCCGGTAGAGAGAACAGCGCCTTTATTTCGGAGGCAAATACCAACCGTCCCGCGCATTCACTGTAGAACAGCGGACGGATGCCGGTGCGGTCACGCGCAAGCACCAGGAATTGCTTGCGTGCATCCCACAATGCGATGGCGAACTGGCCGTTGAGGAAATCGACAAAATCCTCGCCATGCTGTTCGTAGAGGTGAACGATGACCTCGGTGTCGGAGTGCGTGTAAAAACGGTGGCCCTGCGTTTCCAGTTCAGCGCGCAGTTCGAGGTAATTGAAAATCTCGCCGTTGAACACGACCTGGATATTTTTTTCCTCGTTGTGGATGGGCTGGTCGCCCCCCGCGATATCGATGATGCTTAGGCGCGCATGCGCGAGGCCGATGGGTCCATCGATGAGAAAGCCGTTGCCGTCGGGGCCGCGGTGATGCAGCCGGCCGATCATCGCGCCGATTTCGGTACGCGTGGGCGGTTTGTGCGAAGCGAGTTGGAAGATGCCGGCCAGCCCGCACATCAGCGGTAGCCTTCGCGTGAATTCGCGCGCGTGATTTCGTCACCGTTGGCATGAGGGCGGCACGAGGAAACGCAAAGATCAAATTGAAAAACGGGCATGCGCACGAGTCTAGCATCGGCTTGCGAAAAACTCGGCAGGCGCGCTCATCGCGCCAAGGTGAACGGGCGGATTGGACGTGTCGCGGCTACGCGAACCCGAATTCTTGACAAAAACTCAAGAACTGGAGCGGCTTGCAGCGGCATTTCGCCCTGCAAGCCGCTACAGTGCTTGAGTTTCATCCTCAAAAATTGAACTGCACGCCACCCTTGATCCCGCGGCCCGGCAGCGGCGCCAATCCGCGAATCGTGTCCACCGTCGATGCGCTATACGCCAGCTGATTCCCCAGGTTATTTCCCTTGAGAAAAAATAGCGCCGAGCCGAACGGCAATTTCGCCGTGTACGAAACGGCGATGTTGACCATCGTGAACGCATCGGTAGCGCCGTACAGATCAATGGCGGGAACGCGATCCTGTTTTGCGGAGTGCTGGATTTCCCCGCGCAGCGACCACGCTCCGTTCACATACATCGCTGCCGTACTGACGCGTAATGGCGCGATGCGCGGCAGCGGCTCGTTGTCGGTCTGGTCCTGTGCCCGTGTGAAGTCGGTTTTCAATTCCCAGTCGAGGATGTACGGCTCATCGACCAGGCGAAATTTAGCTTCGGCCTCGAAACCGGCCAGCTTCGCCTTCACGCCCTGGTAGCCAAATTCCGGCAGGATCTGCGCATTGCAACCCGACTGGACGGACGTGCCATCACCGCAATCGACGACGTTCCTGTTTCCGGCTGCATCACGCTTTGCTCCCGTGCGCCGCAACGCGATGAAGTTGTCGAAGCTGTTGGAGAAAACGCCGAGCCGCACGCTCGATTTGTCGCCTTCGCCCCACTTCCATTGCACGCCGAGGTCCAGCGCCGTCGATTTTTCCTTGGCGAGGTTGGCGTCGCCCACCTCGTAAGCGGCAGTCGCGATGTGCGGGCCTTCGGCGAATAATTCGTAGAACGCGGGACCACGTTCGCTGCGAGCGAGATTGCCGGTGATGCTGATGGTTTCGCTGAGCTTCAGGAGTACGCCGGTCGACAGGCTGCCGAGATTGAAGGTCTTTTCCGATGCCGCGCCGAACCGGTCAATGCCGCTGCTGCCCTCACCTGCCGACTGCACGCGGTTTTTTTCTGCGCGCGCACCCAGCGAAAATTTCCACGGCCCGGTCCTGAATTCCTCATAGCCAAACACGGCTTCGTTACGGGTGCGCGTGTCGGGGACAAACGCCTCGTCGCCCAGCGCTGAAAACTTGAAGCCTTCGGCCTGGAGGCCGACCAGCCCGGTCAGCGGTCCCAGCGCCGCGTGCCGCAATTCGATGCGGAAATCATTGCCGGTGTTGGTGAACTGTGTGCCGGCTTCTGCACCTTCAAACTCGACATGCTTGTAATCGGTATGCCCGCCGCGCACGCTGACACTGTCGATGATCGAGCCGAGGCTGCGGAATTCGCCTTCAAGGCTGGTGCGCGTCTGCCGCATGTCGATGGTGACGTCGGCCTCCGCGACGGTGCCGTATAACGATCGGTATGACGTTTGCGAAATGCCGAAGTAGCCGCGGTCGAAAGTGTACGAGCCGCCGATGGCGCCGCCCTTGCTCTCACTGGACGAATTGACGATGCGATTGCCCAGTCCCGCCGAAGCCGGTACGCGGTAGTCGCCGGTCTCGCGGTAAAAGCCGTCGGCATGCAGCGCGAAGTTGCCGTCGCCGCCCTCCAGCAATGCGGACGACCCGCGCTCCAGTTCGGCGCCGCCGAAACGGGTTTCGATTGTCCCGCCGAATCCCTTGACGGCTTCATGCGGCACGCGGTTGTCGATGATATTCACCACGCCGCCGATGGCGGTGCCGCCATACAGCAGCGCGGCTGGGCCGCGCAGGACTTCGACGCGTTCGATCGCCAGCGGATCGACCGTCGGATTGTGATCGAAGCTGACATTGGACGCATCAAACGACGCGCCGGAATTGCTGAGGATGCGAACGCGGTCACCATCCAGCCCGCGGATGATGGGTCGCCCGGCATTGGGACCGAAGAAGGAATTCGCCACGCCGGGAAGGCCGCTGAGCGTGTCCCCCAATGTTGTGCCGCGCTTCAGCATCAATTCGGTGCCGGAGAGTGAAGAAGCCGGGGCCACCATATCGGCATCCTTCAGCGGATTGCCGATGACCACCACTTCTTCCATTTTCTTTGGCTCGCCGGCGGCTGCCGCGAGGGCGCTGTCGACAGGATTGCCGACTGATTGCGCGGATGCGGCAGACGCCAGCACCAGCGTCGGCACAAGGGCCGACAGGTAATTCTTGAACATGATGAGATTCCAATCGCAAAAGCAGACGAAGAAGGCACCGCGCCATAAGAGCGCAGGCCCACCGGAAACAGTCGGTGCTTTAGTTGCGCGGGGGTGCGCGGGCGAGGAAGCTGCGAGGGGAAAAAGCGTGAAATGCGGGGGGAAGATCGCAGGCTATTTTTGCGCCGGCGGGAATATCCGCTGAGAAGCCCGCATGCGTCAGTCCGGTGTGGATGTCGAGCGCAAACGCCGCACTCCAGTCGTCGCAACCGGTTCCCTGTTCGTGCCCGAACAGGCGCGAAAATAATGTGGGCGTTTGCGGGTCCGTCGTGTTCTGCGCGTGGGCAGAAATCACAGCGGCCGCAAACGCAGGCTTCGCATGCGCTACCGCATGCAGCGGCACGATCATCAGCGCCCATAACTGCGCAACGAGCAACGCCCACGCGATCGAGCGCGATCGCAGTGATCGGGCGAGTATCGAATGGCGGGATGGGTGGCGTTGGTAACGCATGTGTACGCGAGGGGAACGATTCAACTGCTGTTGCAACAGTGTAGCACGAAGGATGTTTTCATTTCGCGCAGAAATGAAAACGGCCCAGGATTTCTCCTGAGCCGTTTTTGTAATTCTTGTTTTTTGCAAACCTGATGCAAATTATGCAACCGCTACGATGACCGCAGAGGTCGCACAGTTTGCAACCACATCGTTGCTCCGGTAACGCGTATCAGGCGCCTGGCTTGCGGCCCGGGCTTTTCGGTGGCACATAGCCGGCCACGCGGCACAGCATGCCTTCCACTTTCTTGCCCTGGTTGAAACCGGTGAAGCTGCACTTGGAAATTTCGCCCTGTGCGGACAGGTCCACCAACATGCCACGAACCTTGCTCAACGGCATACCGATCGCTTCAGCGATTTCGAAGTCGAGCCGTTGCCCGTTCTTTTTCAGGTATTGCATGATTTCGTTCATGGGAATTGCTCCAAAGTGACCAGCGGTTCGGTGAATCTTCTCCGCCCAACATGCAGCGCAGTGCTAAGAAGGACTAAAACCTTGAAGCAAGGGCAAGAAGCCCTTAAGTAGCTTAGCCCACTTAGTAAGTGGGCTAAGTCATTGATTCTTTGGCTCCCCGACCTGGGCTCGAACCAGGGACCTGCGGATTAACAGTCCGTCGCTCTACCAGCTGAGCTATCAGGGAATCGTCGTTTGAAATCTAAAGTGATGTACAAACGAGACAGCGATTTTAACCGTTTTTACCCCCTCCGGTCAACGCTAAACTGACTTTTTCGGGGTGTAGACGGTGGCAGGCATATACTTTCATCGGTCCTTTCCCACCGTAAACGCTACGCCAATGTCCTTTCCCCGCGCCCTCGCCCTTGCCCTTGCCACACTCTGTTTCGCGCTCGCGACCCAGGTGTTCGCAGCCGACAAGGCTGCCACCGCTCACGATGCCGCACGCAAGCTGATCAGCGACGCAAAATGCGAAGCGTGCCACATCGGCAAAGTCGGCGGCGACGGTTCGGCGATTTACACACGCAAGGACCGGCGCGTTACGGAAAAAAGCAAATTGCTGCCGCAAGTGGAGCGCTGCAACAGCGAACTTGGGCTGGCGCTGTTTCCTGATGACGAAGTCGCCATCGCCGCATACCTGAACGCCACGTATTACAAGTTCAAGGACTAGCCTTCGGCTTTGCGTCGCGAATTTTTACCTGGGCCTCGGCCAGCGCCATCTCGAAATAGGCGCCGTAAAAATCCGGAATCATCGAGCCCACCAGCGGTCCGGCCACGATGTCACCGCGGCTGTTGAAGAAGAACACCACGGGCGCAATTTTCACTTTGTAGCGTTGCGCGAATGCCTTGTGCGTGATGTCTTCGCCGTTGAAATCACGCATCACCTGGCTGCCGTTGACTTCCACCTGCCGTATCACCGGACCGGTTGCCGCATCATCTTTCAGCAATGGCATGAGGTGTGAGCGCCTGATGACTTCGCAATACGGGCAACCCGCGAGGCTGACCATGACGATGAGAGGCATGTTGCGCTGTTCGGCGGCCCTGGCGCCCGACGCGAGATCTTTTGCCGCAGGGAGTGCCGACTCTACCGCGGCGACGGAAAACGTGGTGATGGAAAAAAGGAGTGCGGACAACAGCGCAAGGAACGTTTTCATTTCTTCGCCAGCGATTCTTTTTCCATCAGCAAATAGGTGCCATACGCGTTGATGCGGTTGGCCGCTTCAAAGGCGGGAATTTTTGCAAACCGGCTCCAGTCGGTGCGCGCATAGGCCTCCTCGAACGGCACAAAATCATCTACCGCCTTGCCCATCACGTCGCGCAGGAAAATCAGGTAATCGCGTGTCAATACCAAATCTGTCTCGGGCTTGCGCGAAGGGGCGCCATGTCCGGTCACGAGTATTTTCGGTTTCAGTTCGAGCAACTTCGAAAACGTTTGCAGCCAGCGTTTGCTGTCGGCCTCGCCCACAAAGGGTATGCGGCCGGTGAACAGGATGTCACCGGTAAACACCACACCGGAATCGCCGACGATGATGATCATGTCCTCGGGCGAATGTGCCGGCCCCAGGTGGATGAGATCGAACTTGATTCCGCCCATCGTGAATGATGAATTGCCCGTGAGCCATTTATCCGCAGGAACGAGTTGCGTTTTTTCATCCAGCCACGGCGCGAGATCCTGCTGCCGCTGCAACAGCCTTGCCGCACCTTCTCCGCCTTCCAGGTAATCGCGTGCCTCGGCATGCGCCCACACATCCGCACCCGCCCGCTTCAGCGCCAGCAGTCCATAAAAATGGTCGGCGTGATAGTGCGTGATGATCACGCGCCGAATCGGCTTGTCGGTGATTTTCCGGATCGCGTTCACGAGCGCCTGGCCCAGCACGGGTGTACCCAGTGCATCAATGACGACCACGCCCTCGTCGGTAACGACGAAGCCCGCATTGGAGTTGAAGCCGCGATTCTCCTTCGACGCTACGCCGGGCTGGCCCTGCACCACATAGACGTTGGCGGCAATTTTCTGGGTGGCGAGGACGGGCACCTCAACGGGTGCCGCAATCGCATCCAGCGCGAAAAACAGCAGGGCAAACGCATGACACAGGCGCTTCATGCGATACCCGCATTGCCTTTCATGCCCACCAGTTCGGGCAGGTTGAGTTGCTTGGGCTTGATGGTTTTCTTGTCGCGCAGATAGGTGGCCATGACATCCCATATCGGCTCGCCGGTGGCACCCTCGGCTACTGGTGCCCAGCCGGCGACCTTGTATTTCTTGTTGGCGTCGATGGCCTTGCCGCCGAGCATCATGTTGGCAATGCGCCCACCCATTTTCTGATTGGGATCGCAGGTGTATTTGAGTCCGCCCACGCGCACCATGTCGCCGCCTTGTTGATAGTACGGATCAGGATTGAATAAATTATCGGCCACGTCCTCGAGGGTGGTCTTGATCATCTCGCCGGTGAGTTCGTTCACGGTGGTGTACGGATAGGTAATCGCCGTCTGGTCCATCAGGCGTTCCATGGTGATGGCTTCGCCCGGCAGCAGCGATGTTCCCCAGCGGAAACCTGGCGAAAACGCGATCTCGGCGTTCTTCGATTCCATCAGGCCATCGAGTATCAGCTGATCGAACGTGCCGTTGAAATTGCCGCGGCGGTACAACAGCCCTTCGCTCACCGCCAGCTTTTCGGACAACTTCGCCTCGTATGGCGCACGCATTCTTGCGATCAGCGTGGCCATGCCCTTGTCCGCCGCCAGCAGGTTTGAAAATACCGGCATGAGGCGATATTTGAAGCCCGATATTTTTCCGTTCTTCACATCAAAATCGAGCACGCCCAGGAATTTTCCGTTGGAGCCTGCGTTGGTCACCAGCGTTTGCCCCCTGCCGTTTTTCACGATGGTGGGCGCCGGCACACCATCGTGCGTATGGCCACCGAGAATGGCGTCGATGCCCGCAACACGCGAAGCCATTTTCAAATCGACGTCCATGCCGTTGTGCGACAGCAGCACCACAACGGACGCGCCTTTGCCGCGCACTTCGTCGACCACCTTCTGCATTTCCGCTTCCTTGATGCCGAAGCTCCAGTCGGGTGTGAAATAACGCGGATTGGCGATGGGCGTGTAGGGGAAGGCCTGGCCGATGATGGCGACCTGCACACCGTTCATTTCCTTCAGCACGTACGGTGGAAAAACGGGATCATTGAAGTCGGTGGTGTGAACGTTTTGGGCAATGAAATCGACCTTGCCCTTGAAATCCTTGTCGACGATTTCCTTGACGCGCTTGTCGCCCAGCGTGAATTCCCAGTGCGCGGTCATCACGTTGACACCAAGCTCAAGGCAGGCATCGACCATGTCCTGCCCCTTGCTCCATAGCGCGGTGGCGGAGCCCTGCCAGGTGTCACCGCCATCGAGCAATAGTGCGCCGGGACGCGACGCCTTCATCTGCTTCACCAGCGTGGCGAGATGGGCGAAGCCACCGACCTTGCCATATTTGCGTGCGGCGTTTTCAAAGTCGAGATAGGTAAAGGCGTGCGATTCTGCGCTGCCTGGCTTGATGCCGAAATGCGCGAGCAATTTTTCGCCGACCAGGTGCGGCGGCTGTCCCGATGAACCGGCTATGCCGATATTGACATTGGGTTCACGAAAATAAATCGGGTTGAGTTGCGCATGGCAGTCGGTCATGTGCAGCAGATGCACATTGCCGAAGCGCGGCACATCGTACATTCCTGCCCCAGCGGCAAACGTGTCGCGGTGATCTAGCGCAATGCCGCCTGCGCTGGCGACGGCAAGCATGTGCAGGAATTCGCGGCGGCTCATGTTCGACATGTCTAAATCCTAGAATTCAATATCTTCGGCAATGGCTTTGATGCCGGCGTTCGCACATGATTCATCAGCGTCGCCACCGGGCGCACCCGAGACGGCAATGGCACCAAACAAACTGCCGCCCGCTTCGATCGGCAAGCCGCCACCGACGGCAGTGACGCGTGGCAAATTGCGAATGCCGCTCATGGTTTTTCCAGGCTGGGTTTCAACCGCCAGCGCGCCGGTCGACTGCCTGAAGCTGGCCGCCGTCCATGCCTTGCTTAATGCCGTGTCAGGCGTGTGCGCACCGGCAAAGCGATCGCGCAACAGCACCTGCACCACGCCTGAGCGATCGACGACCGCCACGGCCGCCTGGAAGCCATCCTTGCGGCATTTATTGAGGGCAGCCTGGGCGGCTTTCAATGCGGTTTCCGGCGTCAGCATCTTGAACGTCACTGTTGCCTCAACGGGTGTCGCGGCAATACCCTGACCGGACGCGCCCAAGGCCGCTACGAATGCCAATGTGAAAATCTGCTTCATAAGCAATCCCTAATGTTTATTCCCGCAAAAAAGCCCGGACGCGCCGGGCTCCTGTGCAGGCTATTTATTGACAGGCGATTCTGGGTCAAGTAACAGCGCCGTGACATGCTTGATCTGCTCTTCGGTCAGGATGCCGTTATGTCCGAAGCGCGGCATGTTGCTGCACGCGGAATACGCGTCGGCGTTGTAAATCTTGCCGAAAGTGTATTTCTGGATGGCTTCGGTATTGCCGCGCACCTTGCCGAAATTGTAGAGGCTGGGGCCGATATTGCCGTACGAAATTTCGGCTTTGGTAAGTTGATGGCACGCGTAGCAATTGCCGCCTGCAGGCACGGCAGGGTTGTCGCTGAATTGCTTGCCGACCCCCGATTGCGCAATTTTTTCGCCTGCCTTCCAGTCGCCCAGCATTTTCCCATCGGCCGGATACTTCACCAGCTTCATGTTGATGTCTTCGATTTTCTTCGCGACATCCTTGGGACGTTTTTCCGGATACTGCGAGCACAGGCGCTGCGTTTCATCCTGGTTCAAGCGGTCGACCTTGGCCTGGCCGCGATCCTTGAATGAGGCCTTCATCACGAGCTCGGCGGCAGTTGGTTTTGCAGCATCAGCGGCAATACATGCCTGCGACAACATACCCACTGCCGCAACCGCCGTAGAAACGATATAGATATAAATATTTTTCATGCCCGCTCCTAGCGCTTGATGGAGGGTGCGGTCAGCACACCACCGTTGGCATTCTTCGCGAGATACATCGTCAGCGCGATCGAACCGGGCGAAGTGAATTCCAGTGCGGGGAATCGCTGCTGCCGGAAGCAATCAAACAGACGCCACTGGAACGAACGCACTTCACCTTGCGAAACGCGATACGCGGGCCATGAGGTATAGGCCTTCTGCGCTTGCGCCTGCTTGGTGAGGTTGGGTAGATCCTGCAGGCGGATGCGCTGGTTGTCCGCGCCGTGGCAGGTCACGCAACCGAAATCATGCGGGCCACCGCGATGGAAAAACATGGCCTTGCCGATTTCGAAGGCTTCTTTTTCCTTGGGATGCGTTCCCGCGACATTCATCTTGAGCCCACGCGATTCAGCGGTGATGTATGCGACCAGCGCTTCCATGTCGGACTTTTTCTCGGGGCTGCCGAACGGCGTTTTCTTCGCGGCGTCGTACGACATTCCCTGTACCAGCACCATGCAGGTCACCAGCCGCGATTCAAGATCCTCAACCTTGTCGGTATCGGCAAAATATTTTGGCAGTACGGTGTAAGCGCCCTTGATCTTGCCGGGACCCAGGCCGATATCGCATTGCTCCATCGACACCTTGTTAGGCCCGCGCTTCTGTTTCCAGATATCTTCGCCGCGCGCTTCCCACAACTCGGCGGGATTGCCGTCGCCCAGTGCGGCGCGATATTTTTCAATTTCCCTGACGGTGGCGTCACCACTCTGTGCGGAGGATGTCGAGGCGGCCAACACGCCCGCCAATGACGCCGCCGCGATAACCGCCGCAAATGCGGCCCGCTTGAAATCTCGCATTTCAATCCTCCTGGAATGTGCCGATGGTGCTGAACATGGAAAGCCGCATCTTGACGTGCGGGCTTGGTAATGCCGGTGCTACGGGGAATTGCGACTACGGCTTCAGGTACGCGTAGCCCTCGCGCGCCTGCAAGCGGCCGATCTCGACCACGCCCGAAGGCACCAGCTTGGTCTGGGGCAGCAATTTCTTGGGATCAATATTGTTCGACTTCAGCGTGATCTCGCACACGCGAAATTCCACGCCGCGTGCGGCCAGCTCTTCCACCGGAATATTGAATGGATTGCCGGTCGCGTTTACCGCACCGTCCAGCAGGAACTGCACGCCCTGCGCATGGGCCACCACGACAATCTTGGTCTTGGGATCCACGTCGAGATGATTCTTGATATTGCGCAAGCCCTTGGTCGCCTGCTCGAAGCCCGCATCGAAGTGATAGACAATCTTGATCGGCTCATCCTTGGTCGCTGCAAACGCAAATGAGATCGATGCTGCCGCAACGAATGCCAGCAACGCGCGTGTGACTGTCGAGAACAGGTTCATGTTTTTCTCCTCCGCCCGGCAATCAGGCAATGGTCGCTTCGTCGGTACGTTTGTCACCGCGATTGTCGGTCCAGGTGACGATGACTTTTTCGCCGGCCTTGCCGCCGGAAAAGCGGAATTCCAGGAACGGGTTTTTGGAGACAGATGGGCCCCATTGCGCGGACAGCACCGTCTTGCCGTTATGCGTGGCGCTGACGTTCTGGATGAACCAGGCGGGAATGGTTTTGCCGGCGGAATCCTTGCGCAGCCCGGTTTCCATTTCATGCGCCATCAATACCTTGACCACCACTTTGTCGCCGGTGACGCTGGCGCGAATTTTCATTGGATCTGCCATGTGAATCTCCTTAACTGTTCAGGTTGAAATTGGTTTTCTTTTTACAAAAACGCAACTTCACCCGCCGCAACCACCCAGGGTCACCTTGATTTCCTTGGTCGCAAAATAATATTTGCCGTCCGCCTTGACCAGCGCATGCACATTCGACGTCTGGCCCATTTTTACGCGGGTCGATACGAATGGCTCGGTGCCGCCAGGAATATCAAATGAGGCTGACAACGCATTCGGATTTTTCTCGACCAGGATGGCGATCGATTCCGTCTTGCCCAGCTTGCTGGTCACGGAGACGGGTACTACGGCGCCGTTCTCGGCAATATCCGGCGAGGTGATCGCGATATCCTTGCTCTCCACCGCGGCGGAGCCACCAAATGCCTTTACCGTTTCCTGCAACCCCTTGGTGTCGAAAGCGGCCTTGTTCCAGTCGTCGGCGAACACATCAGCAGATTTTAAGAGTCCGGCGGAAACCGCCAGGGCCATAACGGTTGCGCCACCGGAAGCCTGCATCAGGTTTCTGCGGGAATGATTCATGGGTTTTCTCCTGGAATTCATGGTCTGGTCACTGTTGATTCTTCACTGTCCACTATACCGCAAAAGCCTTACTTCACTGGTGCGCCGGCAAGTATCCACCGGACAAGCGCACGGATGTCCTCCTCGCGCAGGGCATTCGGCGGCATGGGAATCGGCCCCCACACGCCACTTCCGCCTTTCTTCACCTTTTCAATGAGCTTCGCTTCCGCGCCGCTATCGGCTTTATATTTGGCGGCGATCTCAAGCAAGCCCGGCCCCACGGATTTCTTGTCCATTTGGTGGCAGGCGGTGCAATTGTTTTTCCTGGCCAGCTCCTGCACGGACGCGCCTGCTGTTTTCGGTGGTGCAGGCGTCCGCTCTGCAGGTGCTGTTGCGACGACAGTCGCCCTGGAACCCACAATGCGTTGCTGGTCCGCCAGGTTGCCGTGTGTACCCGCCGCGAAATCCGGCAATGCCGATGCGAGGCCGATTTCGATCCTGCAATCCTTCATGCACGCCACATTACTCGTGTCGCCCTTGCCGCCGGCCACCCACATGCTGTCGAATTTCACCTTTCCGTTTCGATTGGGCAATCGCGCCTGAACATCGCGAATCGTTTTCTCGTTCAGCGTGAAATCGGCCGGGACGATATCGCCGAGGTTCAACAGGTAAGCCAGCACCGCATAGACCTCATCGTGGCTCAACGACTTCGGCGCATTCCACGGCATGGCGCGATTGATGTAATCCCAAAGCGTGGAAACCGTGGATACTTTCATCAGCGTCGTGCGAGGAACAGGTTCCCTCAGTGCTTTTACGTGCCCGGTCCTGATATCGTCGGCCGTCGTGCCGCCCACAATCGGGCTGAATACTTCATTGGATTCGCCGAAGGTGCCGTGACACGACTCGCACTTGGCTTCCCACACCACCTGCCCCTGCGCGACGGTGCCGCTACCCGGCGGAAGGCCCTTGAAGTCAGGACGCACATCGATATCCCACGCGGCGATTTCTGCCGGTGTCGCGGGCCGTCCAATACCCGGAAATTTTTCCGCCGCCTGCACGTGCACAGCGCCGGCGAGCAAAAGCATTGCGAGACTAGTAAGCCTGGACATTGCTCACCTCGCCCGATTCCGCGACCTTCCACGACTGGATGGCGTTGTTGTGATAAATCGAACGGGTACCGCGAACTGCGCGCAGCTGGTTGATCTTCGGTTGTACATAACCTGTCTCGTCGATTGCGCGGCTCTGCAGGATGGCCGGGCTACCGCTCCATGTCCAGCCAATGTTGAACCGCGCCAGGCTCTTGTTCTGGACCGGACCTTCGAGCTTGGCCGTTTGCCAGTTGCGCCCGCCATCGAAGCTCACGTCGACTCGCTTTATCCTGCCGCGCCCCGACCACGCCAAACCGCTCACGTTGTAAAAACCCTTGTCGAGCAGCGTCTGTCCACCCGAGGGCGAGGTGATGACCGATTTGCATTCCTGGATCGACGTGTACTGGCGGTGCATGCCGTCGGGCATCAAATCGATGTAGTGGATTTCCTCGTCCTTGCTGCCGAACGGCTGGTCACCCACTTCGATGCGACGCAGCCATTTCACCCACGAGACGCCCTGCAGGCCAGGCGCCACCATGCGCAGCGGATAGCCGTTCTCAGGTCGTAGCATTTCGCCATTCATGGCGTAGGCAACCATGCAGTCATCGAGCGCGCGTTCCATCGAGATCGTACGCGTCATCGATGAGCCATCCGCGCCTTCGGCGAGGATGTATTTGCCATTTTTTTTGTCGAAGCCGGCCATGTCCAGCAGTGTGGACAACAGCACACCGGTGAATTCGCAACAGCTCAGCATGCCATGCGTGTATTGCACCGTCGGCACCGCCACGTTGCCCCATTCCATGCCGGTATTGGCGCCGCACTCAATGAAGTGGATGCGCGACACCGATGGCAGGCGCATCAGGTCGTCCATCGTGAATACCAGTGGATTCTTCACAAGGCCGTTGATCATCAGGCGATGCTTTGACGGATCGATATCCCACCAGCCCTGGTGATGGCGCTCGAAGTGCAGGCCGTTGGGCGTGATGATGCCGAACAGGCCCTGCAGCGGCGCGAATGACACCGACGCCGCGGACACGCGCGTCAGCCCCGGGCTTTCTCGGCGCTGGAGATTCTTTTCGTATTGCGACGGCTGGCCATAGCCTTGCGACGCAACCGGCTGGCCCAGGCCCTTTGAATGCGCGGGCAGTTCGAGAATATTGGGATCGCCCGCTGCCGTGGCCGAGGCTGTGCCCGCCACCACTGCGGCACCCGCACCCGCCATGGCAAACGCCTGCCTTAAAAATCCACGACGTCCCGCCGCAACCTCGGCGATCTGTTGCTGGTCGAGAAAATTCTCGGGGGCACGACGCAGCTTGCCTGCAAGTTTGGGGATATCAGTCATATATTAGCAATTGCTTATATAAGCCAAGTCTAATGGACAATAAATCATCGCGTCAAGTAATCTTCGGGTTCACCGGAAAGCAAACGCATGGCAACCAGCAAAACCACACGAAAGAAAAGCGCCAAGTCCGCCAAGGCCATCGCGCTCGACAAGGAGCCGATGGATATTTTTGCGCTCATCGGAAAATCGGAAAATATCGAGCAGGCCGCTGTGGCGATGCAGGCCATGTCACATCCCTCGCGCATCAAGATCCTGTGCCTGCTTTCCTCAGGCGAACAGATGGTGCAGGACATCACCGATGCGATCGGTACGTCCCAAAGCAATATTTCGCAGCATCTCGGCATCCTGAAAGCGTGCGGCATGATCGTCTCGCGCAAGGAAGCCACCAAGACTTACTACAGCATCGAAGACCCGCGAATTTTCAAAATGATTTCGCTCACGCGCGACGTTTTCTGCGGCATTTAATCAAAGGCACTCATGGATTTTCGCAGCGATACCGTCACCCGCCCGTCGCAGGCCATGCGCGACGCCATGCACCACGCGCCGCTGGGTGATGACGTGTATGGCGAGGACCCGACCGTCAATGCGCTGCAGGAAAAAGCGGCGG
This sequence comes from Betaproteobacteria bacterium, assembly GCA_040006575.1. Lineage (GTDB taxonomy): Bacteria > Pseudomonadota > Gammaproteobacteria > Burkholderiales > Usitatibacteraceae > UKL13-2. Next base: position 6,381 of record JBDTWS010000004.1, on the reverse strand, counting down.
AGATGCTGGGCTATGAAGCCGCGCTGTATGGCGTGAGCGGCACGCAGACCAACCTGCTGGGCCTCATGTCACATTGCGCGCGCGGCGAGGAAGTGATCGTCGGCCAGACGGCGCATACGTATCGATGGGAAGCAGGCGGCATGGCGGTGCTGGGCTCAATTCAACCGCAGCCGCTGGACCAGCGCGCCGATGGCACGATGGATCTTGCTGCCGTCGAAGCTGCCATCAAGCCCGACGATGCGCACTATGCGATCACGCGATTGATCGCGCTGGAAAATACCTGGGGTGGAAAAGTATTGCCGATGGAATATGGGCCGCAAGTGAGGACGCTGGCCGACCGCCGCGGCCTGTCCACACACCTCGATGGCGCGAGATTATTCAACGCGGCTGTGTTCAACGCGGCGCAGACTTCGACGACACCGATAGAAGCGGCGCGCGTCATCTGCCGCGACTTCGATTCGGTTTCCGTGTGCTTGTCGAAAGGCCTTGGCGCGCCGGTGGGTTCATTGCTGCTCGGCAACAAGGAACTGATCGCCAAGGCGCGCCGACTGCGAAAAATGATCGGCGGCGGAATGCGCCAGGGCGGTGTGGTTGCTGCCGCAGGCGCCTACGCGCTCGATCACAATATCAATCGTCTCGCGGAAGATCACGCCAACGCGACGTTACTGGCGAAGGGATTGAGCGAGGCGTCTTCCGGAAAATTGAAAATTGATTCGCCACAAACCAATATTCTCTGGGCCGAAATGCCGATGGAAATTTTCGATTCGTTCGGCGCGCACTTGAAAGCGAATGGGATTCTTGTCTCGGCCGCTTACGGCAAACAGCGCTGGGTCACGCACCTGGATGTATCGAAGACGGACATCGAGCGCGCAGTGGCGATCGTTGCCGATTACTTCAGGAAATAGGAATTAGACTCTAGCACTGTCGCGCTTTTCCGGGCATTTTAGGCTGGAGAGCCGCCCCGGCTCTGGACTTTGACTCTGGAGTACGCTAGCTGCGCACTACCGCGTGTGCCTGCAGCTCATTCAGCTCCACCACTTCCAGCGCCAGCTCATGCGTGGCTTCGAGCACGACGGGAGGCGCCACACCGGCGAGGAAGGCTTCCTCCCAGCGCGACACGCACAAACACCAGCGATCGCCCGCTTTCAATCCCGGAAACTCGTACTCCGGCCGCGGCGTCATCAGGTCGTTGCCCGTCGAGCGGCTGAACATCAGGAACTCGTTGGTCATCTGCGCACATACCGTATGCGATGCGCGATCCAGCGGCCCGGTGTGGCAAAAGCCATCCCGCATGTAACCCGTCATGGGGGACATGCAGCAACTTTCCAGCGCGCCGCCCAGGACATTTTTCGCGGTCGTCGATTTCAATTTATTTTGCCTTCCTGTGCGGATACCTGCCAGCGCGAAACGGCGGCAGCGTCACTGTCACGCGAATCGACCCAGCGATGGCCTTGCGGCGTCAGTTCTTTTTTCCAGAACGGCGCCTGGGTCTTCAGGTAGTCCATGATGAATTCGCAGGCCTCGAAGGCGTGGCCGCGATGGCTGCTGGCAACGATCACCAGCACAATCTGGTCGGCCGGCTTCAGATCGCCGACCCGATGGATGACGGTGCAGCCCAGCAACTCCCAACGCGATTCCGCCTGCGTGACGATGGCCGCCAGCGCTTTTTCGGTCATGCCGGGATAGTGTTCCAGTGTGAGCGTGGACACGCCGCTGCCGTCATTCATATCGCGCACGAGGCCGACGAATGAGGCTATAGCGCCGATGTGGGCGCCGATGTTGGTACCGGCGCCACGCAGCTCGGCCATCTCCGCGCCAACATCGAAATCGGTGGTCTGAACGCTGATCTTCATTGCCAATTACTCTACACCTTTGCAGATGTCATTCACCAAACTACGACCGCGCCCGCACATGGCACGGTTGTTTGCAATTCGCGGCCCGGTCGCCTGTCAGCCGCCCGTGACAGGCGGAAAAATCGCCACCTCGTCGCCCTCTTTCAGCGACGTGTCCAACGTGGACATGTCCTGGTTGACGGCAACGCGCCAGCGCTTGTCGACCGCCAATGCGCTGCTCCATGCGTCGCCGCGCTTGCGCAACTCGCTGATGAGCGCACCGACATTTGCGGGTGTTGGCAACGCGACGGATTCCTGCGAAGTACCGAGACTTTCGCGCAGGCTGGCAAAGAAAAGGATGTTCAACATGAGCGCGTCAGTTCACGACATCATTTGACGACGTGCATGGCCGCTTTGCGCAAGCCAAGATACTTGATGATGAATTGCGCCACACCCTCGGCATCATCGAGCGCGAATTGCGGCAGCGCGGTGGCCAGCGATTCATCGGTGGCAATGGCCACGACGTTCGGATCCTCGGTATACAGCAGTGGCTTATCAGCCAGCTTGCGATGTACTTCTATCTTTGGAATCGCCTCGTGCTTCCAGCCTTCAACAATCACCACATCGCAGGGCGAGAAATGCTTCAGCTGTTCCTGCAACGATGGCTCCGGCGCGCCACGCAACTCATGCATCAGGGCCCAGCGATTACCCGAGGTCACCAGCACTTCGCCCGCGCCCGCCATGCGATGACGGTGCGAATCCTTGCCCGGGCGGTCGATGTCGAACTCGTGATGCGCGTGCTTGATGAGCGACACCTTGAAGCCCTCGTGCACCAGGCAGGGAATGACACTCTCGATCAGCGTGGTCTTGCCGCTGCCCGAATAGCCTGCGATGGCGATGGTTTTCATTGTGTGTGCGGATCCGTGAAAGCGATTATTTGAAATCCATTTTCAGCGCCTGCGCCACAAAGGCCAGCACGTCTGAACGTTCCGCAATGATCTTCGATGTCGGCGTGCCCGCGCCATGACCTGCGCTGGTTTCTATGCGAATCAGGATTGGCCCGGTTTGTTTTCCGGTCGCCTGGTATGCGGACGCGGCCGACTGCATTTCGGCGGTGTATTTGAAGCTGTGCGCGGGCACGACGCGATCGTCATGATCCGCAGTTGTCACCAGCATTGGCGGATATGCGACATCGCGCTTTACCGTATGCAGCGGTGAATATTTATAGATCGCCTTGAATTGCTCGGCATCGTCGGATGAACCGTAGTCGGAAACCCACGCCCAGCCGATGGTGAATTTATGGAAGCGCAGCATATCCATCACGCCGACCTGCGGAATGGCCGCACCGAACAACTCAGGACGCTGGTTGACGACGGCGCCGACCAGCAAACCGCCGTTCGAACCGCCATTGATGGCGAGCTTTGAGGGCTGCGTGTATTTGTTGGCCACGAGCCATTCACCGGCCGCGATGAAATCGTCGAACACATTCTGCTTGCGCAATTTGGTGCCGGCCTCATGCCACTCCGCGCCGTACTCGCCGCCGCCACGCAGGCTGGCCGTGACATACACGCCGCCCATTTGCAGCCATACCGCCGCAGTGACGCGGTAGGTTGGCGTCTCCGGAACATTGAAGCCGCCATAGCCGTAAAGAATCGTCGGATTGCTGCCGTCGAGTTTCAAGCCCTTGCGATGCGCGATGAACACCGGAAATTTGGTGCCGTCCTTGCTGGTGACGAAAGCGCGCTTCGTTTCGAAATTATCAGAAATGAAAACCGTCTTCGGTCGCTTGAACAAAGTCGAAACGCCGGTTTTGATGTCGTAGCGATAAATCTCACCCGGCGTGGTCAGGCTGGCATAGCTGTAAAAAGTTTCGTGCTCGGATAAACGGCCGCCAAATCCACCCACACTGCCGACGCCAGGCAATGCAACTTCGCGAACAAACTTGCCATCGGTTTCGTGAACGCGCACCAGGCCCGCTGCATCCTTCAAATATTGCACCAGCAACCGCCCACCCACCGCAGTCGCCGAGGTCATAGCCTCATCGCGCGCGGCAATAATGGTTTTCCAGTTCTTGCGCTCGACCTTGTTGAGATCAATGGCAACAACGCGGCCTTTGGGCGCGTCCAGATCGGTCTTCACCCAGAGCACATCCCCGTGCGAGCCGACCGGCGTAAATTCGGCATCGAACTCGCTGGTGATGAAGCGCGGCGTGCCGGCCGTGAACCCGCCGTTTTTCAGCGGCATGGTCAGGAGGCCATTCTTGCGACCCGAGCCTTTCCACACAAAGATGAAAAGATTCTTGCCGTCATCGGACACGGTGGTGCCGAAGCCCCACTCTTTTTCATTTTTGTTTTCATACACCAGTACGTCCTTGGACTGGTCGTCGCCGATGCGGTGGTAGTGCAACTTTTGGTAGAAATTGGCGCCCGTCAGTGCCGCACCTTCCTTCGGCGCGTCATAGCGTGAATAGTAGAAACCCTTGCCGTCCGGCGTCCATTCGGCTGCGGAAAATTTCACCCACTTCAGTGTGTCTGCCAAATCCTTGCCAGTAGCAAGATCACGCACACGCCACTCCTGCCAGTCGGAACCGCCGCTGGCCACACCATAGGCCAGGTACCTGCCGTCGCGGCTGACCTTGGTGCCGGTGAGGGCAACGGTGCCGTCCTGCGAAAGCTTGTTCGGGTCCAGTACCAGTTCGGCCTGGTCATTGATCGACTTCACCGAGTACAGCACAGCCTGCTGTTGAAGCCCATCGTTTCGCGTGTAGAAATAGCGCGCGCCTTCTTTTTGCGGGATGCCGAATTTTTCGAAATTGAACAGTTCGGTGTAAAGCTTCTTCACGGCCGCGCGTTGCGGCAGTGCCTCGAGATATCTATCGGTCACCGCGTTCTCGGCTTTCACCCACGCCTTTGTTTCGGCGCTGTTGTCATCTTCCAGCCAGCGATATGGATCGGCGACCCTGGTGCCGAAATAGGTGTCCGCCTGTTCGACTTTTTTCGTTTCCGGATACACGATTGGCGCCTGCGCGCCGGCTATGCTGGCCATCATGACGCTAGCGAATATCGGAAACGAGCTGCGGGAAAAAATGCGGGACATGCACACCTCTAGTTTTCGTTGGGTTTGACAATACTGAGTACAGGCGGCAAATCGGGGGAAGCAAGCGCATCCGGTGCGGCCGGAACATCGAGCTCGACTTTTTCGATGGACGCGAAACGGTCGCTGATTTTCTTGCTGGTGACGGCGACATCGTCGACATCCTTGTTGGCCTGGCGGATGTGATCGGCCAGTTTGCGCATGCGCTCGTCGAAGCGGCCGAACTCCTTGCCGAGCTTGCCGAGTTCATCCTTGATGATGTGGATCTGCTTGCGCGTTTCAACGTCCTTCAACACCGCACGCACGGTATTGAGCACCGCCATCAGCGTCGTCGGCGAGACAATCCACACGCGGCGCGTCTGCGCGAATTCGACCACATCGCGATGACGTGCGTGGATTTCGGCGAACACCGATTCGGCAGGAATAAACATCATCGCGCCATCCGACGTGATGCCCGGAATAATGTACTTGGACGAGATCGCCTCGACGTGTTTCTTCACATCAGCCTTGAACACGGCAGGCGACACCTTGTCCGGTCCGTCGGAAATCATGCGCTCGTAATTTTCCAGCGGGAACTTGGAATCGACCGCGATCAGCCCCACCGGCTCGGGCAACTTCAGCACACAGTCGGCAATGACTTTCTGACCGCCGAATGAAAATGCGTACTGAAATTCAAATGAGGTCTCGGGCAGCATGTTGCGGATGATCTGTTCGAGTTGCATTTCGCCGAAGGCGCCGCGCGATTTCTTGTCGCCCAGCAATTGCTGAAGGCTGACCACATTGGTGGTGAGGCCGTCGAGTTTTTTCTGCGCTTCGTCGATGGTCGCGAGACGGGTCATCACGTTGACAAAGGTCTCGTTGGTTTTCTTGAAGCCCTCTTCCAACCGCTCATTGACCTTGCCACCGATTTCTTCCAGGCGCTTGTCGGTGGATTTGGTGAGTCCTTCGACGGTGACGTTGATGCGCTCGGTGACCATGCGCAGGGTCGATTCGATCTTCTGCTGTTGCGCGAGGCTTTGCTCGTTGAGTTTTTCCAGTGTGCCGCCGAGCATGGCGGTCTTCAACGCTTCCTGCCTGTTCTGGATTTCGAGATTGAGCGCGGCCAGCTGGCGAATCATTTCCTCGCGATTGCCGGCGAGATTATTCGATTGTTCAAGTTGCAACGTGGCGACCGCACTGCGAATACGTTCGGCGGAATCGAGCTGGCTGGCTGCGATGCGATCACCCTGCCGTGCCAGGCCTTCGCCCAGGTCGGTCAGCATGGCGCGATGGCGCGTCTCGGCGGCGGCATCCACGCGCGGATCGCTGCGGCGCGCCCCCAAGGCAAGCCAAATCAGTACTGCCAGCAACAACAGATTGACGAGCAGTCCCGCAATTACCAATGACTCAAAACCCATTGCGAAAAACTTCTCCTGAAAATTTATTATTGGCATCCATTTCGATGGGTGCGTGTCGC
>JBDTWS010000003.1:0-55672 GCA_040006575.1 Betaproteobacteria bacterium | reverse complement strand
CCAGTGCTTGAGTTTGAAAATAAATTCGCGAAGCCCGTAAGGTATCGATGCGCCGCCGGGTCTTATCGGCAATGAATGCAAAGAACACATACCTGAGCGCAGCAAATCACGTCGTGAAAGCACGTTCATGATCTCCTGGCTGCGTCCTTCATCCGCACATTTCGACCAGGCAGTCCGGGCGTATTCGTCGGAGCTGTTCCAGTACGCCGCCTGGCTCACACGCGACCGCCATCGCGCGGAAGACATCTTGCAGGAAGCATTCGCCCGCGCCTGGAAGAGCTGGGACCAGGTGGATGATGAGACCGGTCGCCGCAGCTGGCTCTACACCATCGTGCGCAACGAATTCCTGCGCGAAGTGGGCCGGCTGAATGGACGCCAGGAAGTGGCCGAGGACGACGAGCCGGTCGATATCGCCGATGGCGCCGATTTCACCATCGGCGTCGAACTGCGCGATGTGCTGGCGCAGCTTCCGGAAAAATACCTTGAGCCGTTGCTGTTGCAAAACCTGGTGGGCATGTCCTGCGAGGAAATCGGCGTGGTGATGGGCCTGACCGCCGGCGCCACCATGACGCGGCTCACCCGTGCGCGCATGGCATTGCACGATCTCATTCACGGCACACAAGGCAATCCCGCCGGCCACGACGGCGACGCAAACACCAAGCCCGCGTTGCGCCTGGTTCAATCCCGAGGTACACGATGAGTTCATCGGACTCCAATCCAGACATCAAGCGCGAGCTGCTCGCCGACCCGCGGCGCACGTCGCCTGCCATTGACGCGGCTATCGCCAACGACCCCGGCCTTGCCGAGTTGCGACAGCAGTTGCAGGCAGGCAACGATCGCCTCGCAAAAGCATTTGCCGACGTAGCCGCCCCGCCAGGATTGGCCGACCGCGTGATACTGCAGGTGCGTTATCGCCGTCGTTCAAAATGGGCTGCCGGTATTGCGGCCTCTATCGTGATGGCGGCGACGGTCCTGTTTGCCGTGCGGCCGGAAACACCCTCACCGATTGCCGTCGCGATGCTTGATCACGTCGCAGACGAGGCGGGTGAATGGGCCGACAACGGCAGCATCCCCACGCAGACGGTCACCGCGTCGCTGGGCCGTCTGGGCGTTGGTTTTCACGATGTGGGTTATCACGTACGCCACCTGACCGAATGCGTGGTGGCAGGCCGTACCGGCCGGCACCTGGTGATGTCCACACCCAAAGGGCTTGTATCATTCCTGATCATGCCGACCATGAATGGTGAGGTCGGCAAGCGGCTTCACCTGAGCAAGGGCACCATGCAGGCGGTTTTGCGTAGCGGCGAGCGGCCGGGCGCGGTGACCTTTCGCGCGGTGGCCATCGGCGCCTTCGCCGACCAGTCATTCGACCAGAAAACACTGGAAGCGATGATGACGCAAATGTTCCCTGCGGCGGTGGCCTGATGAACGCGACCGTGATCAGTGATTGTGCGTGTGACCTGGAGCAGTATCGTCCCTACCTGGTGCGCTTCGCGCGCGCCAAGATTACCGATACGCATATTGTTGAAGACCTGGTGCAGGACACGTTGCTTGCGGCGATGACGGCCAGGAGCCCATTCCTCGGCCGGTCCGCATTGCGTACCTGGTTGACGGGAATCCTCAATCACAAGATTGTCGACGTCTATCGTCTCGCCACGCTTGAGAAAAGCCGGCGCCTCACCGCGCCGGCCAGCGACGAGATTCCAGCGGACTGGTTGGCGCAGGAGGAATCGCTTCATGCCGCGCGCGAGGCCGAAACGCGCCAGGGACTCATTGATCCGATTGAAGAAGTGGAACGCAGGCAACTTGCGTCCAGCCTCACCGACGCCATCCGCAGCCTCCCGCCGCGCCAGCGCGATGCCTTCGTGCTGGTACACATGCATGGCCACAGTGGCGAAGAGGCGGCGCGCCGCATCGGCGTCACCAATAGCAATCTCTGGATCATCCTCCATCGCACTCGCAAGATGCTGCAGTCACAACTGCAGATGCAGCGAATGCATTACTAGCCGATGCGCAACCCTGGCAATGCTGTCTTGTGCTTCGCAACGAGGAAAATTTTCCGCTTACGTATGAAAACAACTTCGTCGTCGACAGATTGATGAAGCCGGATTCTCGCCATCGCCTGAACCGGCGGCGATGACGATTCACTGCAATAACTGCCGGACATGTTTTACCACCACGCTTCACAACTTCGCTCCACCACTTAGAAAAGGAATACCACATGTCAATTCAATCCAAAGGTGCAGCACTTGCCTCCGCAGCCGGTCTGTTGGCGTTGTCATTCGGCGCATTTGCTGCCGACGCACCCAAAGGCAGTGGCGGTTTGGCCGTTGCCGCCAACGACAAGGTACATTGCTACGCCGTGCATGACTGCAAAGGAAATTCCGATTGCAAGACAGCAGAACATAGCTGCAAAGGCCAGAACGCCTGCAAGGGCCACGGCTTCAAAGGTGTTGCAGCCAAGGATTGCCTGGCCAAAGGCGGCGTGATCGGTGACATCGCTGAAAAGAAGAAGTCCTGATTCGTCCGTAAGAGGTAGTCTCCCGTGAGTGATTGCAGCGGTATTGCTCGCAAGGGTGGTGCCGCTGCCTTTTTCATGAATTCACCTACATTTCCTGCTGACGTCCCACGCGAACGGCCGTGCCAACCATCGCCGGGTTTCGGCCTCGGCCTGCGCACCACGCACTACGCCGATTTCCTTGCGGCCCCCCAGCCGGTCGATTGGCTTGAGATCATTTCCGATAATTTCCTGGTCGCGGGCGGCAAGCCGCTGCACATGCTCGATACCATCCGTGCGAACTACCCGATGGCGATGCATGGCGTGTCGCTGTCGATCGGCTCCGCCGACGGGCTGGACGCCAGCTACCTTCAACAGATTCGCCGGCTCGCGGACAGGGTCGAGCCGCTGTGGATTTCCGATCACTTATGCTGGACGCGCTTTGGCGGACACAATTCGCATGACCTCTTGCCGCTGCCCTATACGGAAGAAGCACTGAAGCTCGTGGTCGGGCACATTCGCCAGGTGCAGGACGTCATCGGCCGCCGCTTTGTGCTCGAAAACGTCTCGAGCTATCTCTCCTATCGCAACGACGAGATGACCGAATGGCAGTTCCTGCGACATGTGGCGGAAGAAGCCGATTGCCTGCTTTTGCTGGACGTGAACAATATTTATGTGAGCAGCATCAATCACGGTTTTGATGCGCGCGAATACCTCCAGCACATTCCATGCGAACGGGTCCAGCAGATTCACCTCGCCGGGCACAGCGATCACGGCGACTACATCGTTGATACCCACAATCACGCGGTCGCAGAACCGGTGTGGGCGCTGTATGCGGATGCCTGCCGGCACCTGGGCAGTGTGGCGACGATGATTGAGCGCGACGACGATATCCCGCCACTGCCGGCGTTGCTGGTTGAGATGGAACGTGCGCGAGCGATTGCGGCAAATGCCTTGACTGCCAATGCGCCTTCATCTGTCGATGCTGTTACCGCGTGACGATGTGACGTGATGACACCGACGACGCCAACGCCACTACCGCTCGCTGAATTGCAGCGCGAGTTCATCCGGTATCTGCACGCTCATGACGGCGTGGTCACCGACGCAATCGCGCCGGGCGGGCGCATTGCGATCGGGCAGCGGCTGGACATTTACCATCACGCCTATCGCGCGCGCCTGGTCGAGGTGCTGCAGGATGTGTTTGAGCGTACCTGGGCGTACCTGGGCGACGAGAGCTTCGCCGTGACCGCAGAGGCTTTCATTACGGCTCATCCGCCCGGCGAAACAACACTGCAGCATTTTGGCCAGTCGCTTCCGGATTGGCTGCGCGCACGCTTTCCGGATGATCCCGACGTGGCCGAAGTGGCGATGATCGATGCGATGATGCGCGCCGCCTTTGAAGGCAGCGACGCTGCGCCGCTAAGGCTGGAAGATTTCGCGGTGCTGACGGCAGAACATTGGACGCATATCGGTTTCGATTTCCATCCAACGATGCGCCTCGCGCCGATCACACACAATGCGGCCAGGTTGTGGGAGGCCCTTGATAAAGCCGACACGCCGCCGGCAGCAAGAAAACTGGATTCGCCAACGTGGTTACTGGTGTGGCGCAAGGAAATGCAGCCGCATTTTATTTCCATCGGCGAAACGGAATTCGTCGCGATAGAGCAGCTTGCTCGCGGCGAATCGTTCGCCGAAGTGTGTGCCGATCTCGATGCACGTTTTCCCGACAACGATGCTGCGCAGTCCATGGGCGCTACGCTGCGTCGCTGGATCGACGACCAGTTGCTGGTCGGATTGCGAAATCGCTGAGCGTCGTATTTCCTGGGGAAAAAACTCCAGCATCGGCGCGCCTTCGCAGCCAGAAATGGCTGGAGAACCGCGCCAAATGGCGATTTACGGTGCGGAATTCACGCAACCAACCGCAACGCCCGTTACGCGTGCTTCTTCATCAGCTGTTCCTGCTCGCGTTTCCAGTCTTTCTCTTTCTCCACGTCGCGCTTGTCATGCTGCTTCTTGCCCTTGGCGAGGCCGATCTCGAGCTTGATGCGCCCACCCTTGAAGTGAAGATTGAGCGGAACCAGCGTATAGCCGCGCTGCTCGATCTTGCCGACCAGCTTCTTGATTTCGTCCTTGTTCAGCAGCAGCTTGCGCGTGCGCACAGGGTCCGGGTTGACGTGCGTTGACGCTTCCGGCAATGCCGAAATATGTGCGCCGATCACGTACAGCTCGCCCTGCTTCAGCACGACATAGCCTTCCTTGATCTGTGCGCGCCCGGCGCGAATCGCTTTCACTTCCCAGCCTTCGAGGACGATGCCCGCCTCGAAGCGGTCTTCGATAAAGTAGTCGAAGAAGGCTTTCTTGTTGTCGACAATGCTCATGCCGCATTATCCCATGGGAGCCGCGCCGGTCCGTCAGATAGAATTCGTATCCCATGGCCCACGTTGAAAAATCTGCGCTCGTTCCCTACCCTGCGGCCGACATGTTCGCGCTGGTGGATGACGTCGCGCGTTATCCCGAGTTCCTGCCGTGGTGCGGCGGCGCGGAAGTCCTCGAGCACACGGCCGCGAAAACCGTGGCTACCATCCATATCGATTACCTGGGCATTCGGCAATCTTTCACAACTGAAAATGCCAAGTCGAAAAAGGGCAGGAACATCGAGATGCGCATGACGTTGCGCGATGGACCTTTCGACAAGCTGGATGGCACCTGGAAATTCGCGGCACTCGACACGGCAGCGTGCAAGGTTTCGCTGGTGCTGGACTATGGCTTTTCCAATCCGCTGCTGGAAGCGGCCATCGGCCCGGTGTTCGGCGTGATTGCCAATACCATGATCGAGCGATTCGTTGCGCGCGCCGAAGCGTTATTTGGCGATTCGGTGGCGTGAAGATGTCTCGCGTGTTTGCGTGCCTGCCATGAGTGAAATCCGCGTTCGGGTGGCGTGGTCGGGCGAGGCGGGGCAGGGAGAAATTTCGCTGCAGCTGACGGAGCCGGCGACAGTGCAGAGTGCGATTGAAGGTGCGCGCCAATTGGCGCCGGCGCTGGAACTCGGCGACAACCCCGTGGCGGTGGGCGTCTGGGGAAAGGTCCGCGCCGCCGATCATCCACTACGAGACGGTGATCGCGTCGAACTCTATCGTGCGCTGCGTGCGGACCCTAAAGCCGCGCGTCGCCAGAACGCGGAGCGCAATCCTGGCAAGACACGGAAAATGTAAGTGCAGTTGCTCCGTTGAAGCGGACAAAAAAAGGAAATTACTTTTTGCCGATCACTTCAAACCTAAGGCCGACCCAGTCGCCGCCCTTGCGCAGCACGCGGTTGATGCGCACTCGGAAATTCACGAATTTTGTCGGCAGGCTGAACACATTCTTCAGGCCAAAATCGCCGCTGGGCAACACCAGAATGTCTGATTTCCCTTCCTGGTCGCGGCCAGGCAGGTACATGGCGCGCACCGGCGCGGTGGCGGCATCGGGTTCCATATCGCGTGCATGGCTGTAACGCTGCAGCGTTACTGGTAAGGGCCGATACGAAAGAATTTCCACACCGAGCAGCGTCTCGCCTACAGCGCGCTGCGTGAGTTTCCGGACGATGACACCGAGCACAAAATTGGCAAATCCATCCGGCTTGACCGCCAGTAACTGGCCCACGCTGATGCGCTCGCCGGTGACGCGATCGACCATCAGGCCGATCCCTTTCGAACTCATGTCATGAATTTTCCAGCGTGTCCAGCGCGTGTCGCCTGCGACCGCCTGCACACCAAAGGCAGGGGGTTCCTCGAGGCTCAGGTCGAGGTCGCCGAATTTCAGCGTTGACGGCTGGCTTGCAGCGGGAAGTGACGCAGGCGCCGACTCTCCGTTCACGGCCTGCAGCGCATCCTCAAACCCCAGCCGCACTTCGGCCATCAGGTTGACTACCGGTTTGCGCTCTTCGATGCGCGATGCGCTGGCCTGCAGCAACGTCGTGTACAGCCGCTCAATGGTAGAGAGCAACGCCACGTGTTCTTCCATCGAGAACTTGTTAGCGGCACCGCGCCCGTGATAAGGATTGCCGGTCCGCAATTGCGTACGCACCATCTCGACCTGTTCTTTCAACCCTTCCACACGTACATAGCGATATGACGGCTTGACGTTGTTGCCCGTCACCAGCTGCATGCCGGCCATGAGGTCGAAATCAACGAACAATGCATGCGCGCGCGGGTTATAGATTTCGTCCAGCGCATAGTCCGGCGTCCATTCCGCCAGCCAGCCATCGGCGATCTCGATCTGCGCCATCGACAGGCTGCCGGTGTTCAGCACTTCCAGCATCAGTGCGCGCAGGTACAGCGAAAGCGGCGTGATCTTGTATTGCGATTCACCCGCGAACAGCGCAATGGGCTTGGTGCCGAAGCCGTGCGAATCGGCGAATTTGTAGAGCTTGTGCAGGTCGGGCCAGATGGTCGGCTTCACCGGCTCGTGACGAAAAAAACTCCACTTGATGGCGGCGCCATGATGATAGAGGGCGAAGGCGACAATGCGTTGTAGCAGCACATCGTCATCGCCCTGCGACCACTCACCGCGGCGCGCCACCAGCGTTTCGAGCGTCTTGCCGGCCACGCTGTGCATCACATTGAGATCGCGCGCGAACTGGATGGCTTCGGTTTTGCCGATATTTTCGAAAAACCATTCCTTGTCGTTCTGGATGACCGGGTACATGCTGTTTTCAAACACCACCAGCTTGTGCACGGCATCCGGCGGGATCGGCGCCGGCGCGTCACCAAACGATTTGATGGTGCCGATCATCGCCACGCGCTGCTCACGATTCTGCAGCGATGTGATGTTCAGCACCGCCGAGGTGGAGAGATCGTTACTGCCGTTGTCGCTGAATACGCCGGTCTCCATCTCAGCGCGCTCCTGCCGTGGCCGAGAGCCGCGCGGTGATCGAATCAAAATCGCTGCGGCTCACGCCATGGTCGTCAAGCAGTGCCAGGCGCAGGTCGGACATCAATGCATCGGACGTGAAATCCACGGGCGCGTTGAGCCAGTTTTCAGCGATGGGATCGAAGCGGGTATCGGCCGTCAGCGTTGCGGTGCCGCCGGCGGCGAACAGCGTATTGCCCGGATCCATTTCATGGCCGATATGGCGAACCTTGGGCCATGCCGGCGTGTGGCTGAACAGCACGTGGAATTTACTGGCCACAGTGCTGAATTCAGACACCATGTTCTCCAGGCGGAAAATTTCGAACAGCGCCAGCCAGTAGCGCATCTGCTGGGGGCGTTCCTCCACCGCGAAGGTCAGCAGTTCGGCGGCCTTGTCTGCGCCGTTGACCTTGTCGGATTCGTCGTAGTACAAGCGGGCGGAATTGATAACCGAGTCGGCATCGTCGATCGATACCGTGTTGGACTTCAGTTCCGGATAGCGCTCATGCATGTACTGCAGGCGGCGCACGCGGTCTTCGGGCAGTTTTTCGTCCATGCCGACGAGGAAGTCGACAGTGGTGGCGGGATTGGAATCCAGTTCATAGTTTTCCGGCGTGTCTTCAAACACGACCGGTGCATCGACTGCGTGATGTGCGGACTGCAGCGCTTCGCTGTCGATGCGTACCGTGGCCAGGTGATCCGGTTCAGGCTGCGCGGCCGCCGCGGCCGGTTCCTCATGCTGGCCGGTTGGCTCGCCTTCCCACTCGGCAAAGGCTTCGGCGCGTGCATCATCCTGGCCACGAAACTGGCTCGAGGGCGGTGGTACGGTTTCGCCAGCCTTGTCATTGTCGTTGGCCCGGTCCTTGTTCTTGCCATCGAAATCGCGCATCAGCATGTTGCTGTCGGCCGGCGCCGCATGCGAGCGCCGCGACCATGCCCACGCGGCGATCAGCAGCGCGAGGCCGGCCAGGATTCCGCCGATTACCAGTGGTGAGGGAAGGAGGCCCTCGAATGACGATTCTGGTGCAGGTTCCTTTGCGGGTGCGGGTTTCCCAGCCGGCTTAGCGGGCGCGGGTGCCGCTGCTTCTACCGCGGGTGCCGGCGTCGCCTGTGGACTGGGCACGGCTTCAATCGTGGCCGGTGCAGGTGCAGGCGTTGGTAGCGGCACAGGCGCCGTTGGGTCCGCGACCTTGGGCGGGGTAGTCGCAAGCGGGACAGGTGGTGGTGCGGCCGCCGGGCTTGCAACTGGCGCGGAGGTTGCAACGGCAGGGGTTTGCACAGGCACAGCAGCGGCCACTTTATTTGCCGGCACACCTGTCGTCACGCTGGTCTTCAGTTGAATTTCATTGAGCCGCTGCTCAAGCTGTTTCACCGTGTTCTTGAGCGACAACAGTGCGGCAACCTGGTCGTCGGAATCGAGGATCAGCTGTTTTTCGCGCAGCACATCGCGCTGCGCTTCGCTGACGTTGCGGCTGCGGGTGAGATCCATCTGCGCGTTCGAGAGACGCAGGTGGAAATTTTCATTCGCGGGTTCAGTTTTCGCTGCAGGTTTTTCTTTCGAAACCGGTTTGGCGGGATAGACTTTGGCGGGCGCCGGTTTTGCGATTTCATTTTTTGCGGCGGGCGGTACGGGTTTGGGTTCGACGACCGGTGCAGGGACCGGTGTCGATGTCGCGGGGCGGGGCGCCGGTGTCGAGGTGCGCGGTGCAGGTTTCGCCGGAGCAGCCCTGACCGGCGTGGTCGTCTGCGTTTCTACTGCCGACGCAGGAGCAGCCTCAGGCGACTTCCTGGGCGGCGGAGTGGGTGCGGGTGGGGCGGTGATTGGCGCAGCGGACGCGCTGCGAGGCGCCTGCCTCAGCGTCTGGCCGGGGGTAATACCCGACAGCGTTTGCAGGTCCGGCAGTGCCAGCTGGGTGCCGGCCGGCAAGGGCGCGTTGTCGGCGACATTACCCAGCTCTTCATTCAGCTCGCGTAACACGGTGATGTACTGCCGCTGGCGTGCCGCATTGCGCGGATAGATGGCCTTCGCCAATTTGGAAAGTGTATCGCCCTCGATCACGGCCCAGGTGCCGGACACGGGCACCACTATTTTGGCCGGTGACTGTGTCGTCGAATTGGACGCATTCGACGGGAGGGACGCTGGAGATTGCGCTGCGGGCAACACCGGCAACACCGTCGTCAGCGGCGGATCGATCAGGACGGTGAATTCTTTTTCGACAACCTTTTCGGTTTCGTTGGGACAGCCCATGCGCAGCGTAAAGCGGGCGATGGGTTCCTTGAATGCCGCGCGGCTGCGTACTTCCAGGTAACGCAGGTCGCGCAACTCGACCATCGTCAGCGAGAGGTCGGTGCTGCGCAGCGCGTTCTCGCGCTTGTCGGTGTCGATGACGGATTGGCAGACGCCGCTGGTATCGCCTTCGGCAAGACGGGGCAGCACGATGCGCAGGTTTAGCGGGTCACCGATGAATGAACGCACCTGGACATCGCGAATCAGCGGCGCGGTAGCGGGAGCAGGGGTGGAGACAGGTACAGGGGTTTGCGCTGACGCGATAGTGAATGCGGCGGCGGCCGCAAACGCCAGGGTCGGGAGTAGAAAGGTGGCAACGGGTCGGCGGCGTGGGGTCGGCGCGTCGTTGCAACCTTGCATGGATTACGCTTTACATGAGGCAGTCACTGCCGCGCGCGCCTTGGCAAGACCAGCCTGCCGCTCTTCATCGGTCACGATAAGCACTTCGCCCGAATCCGTGGAGCGGCGCAGCGGACGCTCGCTTTCAAAGTCGCGCAGTGCCGCTTTGGCGGACTTGCAGTTCTCTTCATCTGCATCGGCGGTTTTCCTGGCCTCTTCGGCTTTCTTGTTTTTCTCGGCGGCCTCTTTCTGGCGCTTGTCGAAGTCCTTGGAACGGTCGGCGAGCGACGGCGCCGGGTTGTTGCCGATGGAAGCGGCAGCCGGGCCGGTTTCGATTTTCTTCGCTTCAGTTTTGGTTGCGCTGGCGGGGGGAGGCGAATCTGAATACTGCACCTTGCCGTCCTTGTCTACCCACTTGTAAACCTGGGCGGCGACGGTCGCGGTGGCGAGCAGGATGGCGATGGCGGCGAAAAACTGGATGGGTGATTTCATGGCGACTGCTCCTGCGGGGTGTTCATCTGGTGTTTACCACTTTACCGGCGGCAACAGCGTTTGCTGGATGGAAAGCGTGCACAAGGCAACGACTTCCTTCGCATGCTCCAGCGTGCCCTTGCTGTCGAAATTTTTTGCGGCGGCGCGCGCCTTGTCGAGATGCTCCACGGCCGCTGTCCACACGGAGCGCTTGGCACGCGCTTCGATGACGCTCTGCTCTGCTGCCTTCAACGCTGAATCTGCTTCTTCCGTCAGTGAAGTCGGCTTCGGTGGCGGCACCACCACTACAGGTGCGACCGGTTCGGGTTTGGGAAGTTCTGGCGCTGTACACGCGCTGATCAGAACCAGCCAACCGACAGTTACTGCCGCAATCCGCGCCTTCCTCACATTTGGTGATTTTGTATTTGTCCGGCAAACGGGCAAATCCGTAAAAAGTGTATTTGTCGTCAACGGGTTAGCCCTAAAACTTCGCCTAATTTCGCTAAGGTAATCGCAAATGCCCATGGCGTCAATCGAAAGTGAGCCGGAAGTGACCATTGTGCGCCTCTTTTTTAGGCAGATGCCGACGGCACGGATTTGCGCGTCCGTGCACTGCGCTGCCGTGCCCGGCGACTCGCGTATAATGCCGATTTTGTCGGAGTCGTAAACGTGAAAGTCGTCAAAAAAGCCCTGACGTTCGATGATGTCCTGCTGATTCCCGCGCATTCTGTAGTCCTCCCTCGCGATGTTTCCCTTCGCACCCGCCTCACCCCGAAAATCACGCTGAATATCCCGCTGCTGTCCGCTGCCATGGACACCGTGACCGAATCGCGCCTCGCGATCGCACTGGCGCAGGAGGGCGGCATCGGCATCGTCCACAAGAGCATGACGCCGCAATTGCAGGCGGCTGAAGTCTCGAAGGTCAAAAGGTTTGAGAGTGGCGTGGTGAAGGATCCGTTCACGGTCTCGCCCAATATGAGCGTGCGCGACGTCATGGAATTGACGCGCAAGCACAACATTTCCGGTGTCCCGGTGCTCGACGGCAAGAAGGTGGTCGGCATCGTCACCAACCGCGACCTGCGTTTTGAAACGAAGCTCGACCAGCCGGTCAAGAACGTGATGACGCCGAAGTCCAAGCTCATCACCGTCAAGGAAGGTGCGACGCGTGAAGACGCGCTGGAGCTGATGCACAAGCATCGCCTGGAGCGCGTGCTGGTGGTCAACAAGGCGTTTGAATTGCGCGGTCTCATCACCGTGAAAGACGTGTTGAAATCCAGCGAACATCCCAACGCCTGCAAGGACGACATGGGCCGGTTGCGTGTTGGTGCGGCAGTGGGCATCGGTGCGGACACCGACCAGCGCGTGGAGCTGCTGGTCGAAGCCGGGGTCGATGTACTGGTCGTCGATACGGCACACGGACACTCGAAGAATGTGCTGAACCGTGTGAAATGGGTGAAGAAGCATTTCCCGAATATTGAAGTGATCGGCGGCAATATCGCGACAGCAACAGGTGCGCTGGCGCTGGTCGATCACGGGGCTGATTGCGTGAAGGTCGGCATCGGCCCGGGCTCGATCTGCACGACGCGCATTGTTGCGGGTGTGGGCGTTCCGCAGATCACGGCCATCGCCGACGTCACCGAGGCGCTGGCGAAAATGAAAATTCCCTGCATCGCCGACGGTGGCATCCGTTTCTCGGGTGATATGGCGAAGGCGCTCGCTGCCGGCGCATCCACCGTGATGCTGGGCGGCATGTTCGCCGGCACGGAAGAGGCGCCGGGTGAGACGGAATTGTTCCAGGGCCGCTCGTACAAAAGTTATCGCGGCATGGGCTCCGTCGGCGCGATGCAAAAAGGTTCGTCCGACCGCTATTTCCAGGACCCGCAAAACAACGCCGACAAGTTCGTGCCCGAGGGCGTCGAAGGGCGCGTGCCGTACAAGGGCAGCATGCTGGGCGTGGTGCACCAGCTGACCGGCGGCCTGCGCGCGAGCATGGGCTACCTCGGCTGCAAGACCATCGAGGAAATGCACAAGAATGCGCAGTTCGTCGAGATCACCTCCGCCGGCATTCGCGAATCGCATGTGCATGATGTGCAGATCACCAAAGAAGCACCCAACTATCGCGTGGATTGATTGATGAAATTATTTGGCGCACCGGGATGTGGTTCCGCCGTGGTGGAAGTTGTCCTGCAGATGGCGAACCAGCCGTACGACTATGTGCAAACGTCTTTCTGGGAGCAGAACGAGCATTTCGACTCACTGTTGAAGGCGAACCCGCAAGCCAAGGTGCCGACAGTGGTGCTGGATGACGGAACGGTCATGACCGAGAGCGCGGCGATGGTGCTCTTCTTCAGCGAAAAAGTGCCGGGGTTGATCCCGGCCGATCCCGCACAGCGCGCGGCCTTCCTGCGCTGGATGATCTTCATCCCCGCCAACATCTACGCGATGTTCGATATCGGCGATGAACCTTCACGCTGGGTCGAGGGCGAGGAGACGCAAAAGGCGCTCAAGGAAAAATCGGTTGAAAAGCAGAAATTTTTCTGGGGCCTGGTTGAACAGAATGTTGCGCCGTCGCCGTATGTGCTGGGCTTGTCAATGAGTGCGCTCGATCTTTACATCGCGATGGTGAGCCGCTGGCGCCCGGGCCGTGCCTGGTTCAACGAACATTGTCCGAAGCTCGCCGGTGCCGTGGCATTGACGGAACAGCACCCGGTGGTAGCGAAGGTGTGGGAGAAAAATTTTGGAAAGTAATCCGGCGGTGGCGGCTGTGGAAAAAGTACCGGTCGAACCCGTGAAGGAAGCAAAAAGAGTCGGCCTCAATTTCATCCTGGTCTGCGTCTTCATCGACATGCTGGGCATCGGCCTCGCGGTGCCGGTGCTGCCGGTGCTGGTGGGACAGTACGTCGAGGGCCGCGAAATGCAGGCGCACTGGTATGGCATTCTCGCCACCGTGTTCGGCCTGTTCCAGTTCCTGTTCATGCCGTTGCTGGGCGCGCTGTCGGACCGCATCGGCCGCCGCCCGGTCATGCTGTATTCGATGCTGGGGATGGCGATCAATTTTTTCTCCACCGCGCTGGCGACCAGCCTGGCGATGCTGTTCATCGGCCGCGTGGTCGGTGGCATGTCGTCGGCCAGCATCTCGGTGGCGAACGCCTATGCGTCCGATGTGACGACGCCGGAAACGCGCGCGAAAGCCTTCGGCAAGATCGGCGCGTGTTTTGGTTTGGGCTTTATTTTCGGTCCGGTGATCGGCGGATTCCTGGGGAGCATCAACCTGCATTTGCCGTTCTACGTCGCCGGATCGCTCTGCGTGGTGAATTTCCTGTTCGGCTATTTCTTCGTGCCCGAATCGCTGCCGAAGGACAAGCGCAATGTCTTTTCCTGGAAGAAGGCGAATCCGTTTACGGCGCTGCTGGGCCTTGCACGCCGCGTGGAAATTCGTGGGCTGGTGGCGGTATTCGCGCTGGCCAGCCTCGCGCAAATCCTGCTGCACACGACCTGGGTGCTGTACACAAATTTCCGTTTCGGCTGGGGCCCGTTTGAAAACGGGATTTCCCTGTTTTGTGTCGGCATGACCGCCGCCATTGTCCAGGCCGGGCTGCTGGGATGGTTGCTGAAAACTTTTGGCGAAGTACGCCTGTCACTGCTGGGACTGATCTCGGGCGGCGTGGTCTACTTCCTGTACGGCATCGCCACGCAAGGCTGGATGATGTACGCCTTCATTTCCATGAATGTGCTCGCCTTCGCGGCCGGCCCGGCGCTGCAGGGCATCGTATCGAAACAAACCGATCCGCGCGAGCAGGGCGCATTGATGGGGTCACTGCAATCGATCAACAGCCTGGCGGTCATCATCGGCCCGTTGCTGGGCGCATCGCTGCTGGGTGTGGTGAGCCATTACCCGACGGGAGACTTCCGCATCGGCAGCGTGTTCTTCCTGTGTGCGGTGCTGAACTTCATCGCGGTCTATGTTGCGTGGCGTTATTTCAAGAGTCACGCCATTTTTTCCACGCCCTACGTCAAACCCAAATAAGAGCCCGGCAAATAAATGTCCGACAAAATCCTCATCCTCGATTTCGGTTCCCAGGTCACGCAGCTGATCGCGCGTCGTGTGCGTGAGGCGGGCGTGTATTGCGAGCTGCACCCGTTCGACATGGCGGAGGACGAGATTCGCCGCTTCAATCCGCGCGGCGTGATCCTCTCCGGCAGCCATGCCTCGGTGACCGAGGACGACACCGCGCGTGCGCCACAGGTCGTATTCGAACTGGGCGTGCCGGTGTTGGGCATCTGCTACGGCATGCAGACGATGGCCGCGCAACTGGGTGGCAAGGTCGAGACAGGGCATGTCCGCGAATTCGGCTATGCCGAAGTGCGCGCGCGCGGTCATTCAAAATTATTGGAAGGCATCCAGGATCGCGCTAGCGACGAAGGGCACGGCCTGCTCGATGTGTGGATGTCGCACGGCGACAAGGTGACCGAGCTGCCCCCCGGCTTCACCGTCATCGCCTCCAACGAAACGACACCGCTCGCCGGCATGGCTGATGAGGCGCGTGGATTCTATGCCGTGCAGTTTCATCCCGAGGTCACGCATACGCGCCAGGGCACCGCGATCTACAACCGTTTCGTGCATGACATCTGCGGATGCGACAGGTCATGGAACATGCCCGACTATGTGCCGCAGGCGGTCGCGAATATCCGTGAGCAGGTAGGCGATGAAGAAGTCATCCTCGGGTTGAGCGGCGGCGTGGATTCCAGCGTTGCGGCGGCGTTGGTGCACCGTGCCATCGGCGACCAATTGACTTGCGTATTTGTCGACACCGGCCTGCTGCGCCTCGACGAAGGCCGGCAGGTGATGGAGATGTTCGGCGATCACATGCACATGAAAATCATCCATGTCGATGCGTCGGATGAATTCCTCAGCCAGTTGAAAGGCGTGTCCGACCCGGAACAGAAACGCAAGATCATCGGCCGCGTGTTCGTCGAGATTTTCCAGCGTGAAGCGGCGAAACTGCCGTCGGCGAAATGGCTGGCGCAGGGCACCATTTATCCCGACGTGATCGAGAGCGCTTCAGCGAAGACCAAGAAAGCCCATACGATCAAGTCGCACCACAACGTCGGCGGCCTGCCCGATACGTTGCATCTGAAATTGCTGGAGCCGTTGCGCGAATTGTTCAAGGATGAAGTGCGCAAGCTCGGTGTGGCTCTCGGCCTGCCGCGCTCCATGGTGTTCCGCCATCCCTTCCCCGGCCCGGGCCTGGGTGTGCGAATCCTGGGTGAAGTCTCGCGCGAATCGGCGGACCTGCTGCGTCGCGCCGACGCGATCTTTATCGACGAACTTCGCAATACCTTCGATACCGACAATGTCAGCTGGTACGACAAGGTTGCGCAGGCCTTTGCCGTATTCCTTCCCGTGAAGAGCGTGGGCGTGATGGGCGACGGCCGCACGTACGAATACGTGGTCGCGCTGCGCGCGGTGCAGACAACCGACTTCATGACCGCGCACTGGGCGGAGCTGCCATACGGCTTGCTAGGCAAGGTATCCAACCGCATCATCAACGAAGTGCGCGGTTTCAATCGTGTTGTTTACGACGTCTCCGGCAAGCCGCCCGCGACTATTGAGTGGGAGTAGCGCCGGGTAGTGGATCCGGCGCCCTGGCGCTATCGTCCTACCACTTCATTTCCCCTTTATTGACCTTGGCGCCGATGTCCAACACCATATCGCCCTCAGCTTTGGGAAACGCTTCCTTCATGCGCTTGATCAATTCGGCGCTGTTTTTACTGGCGGGCAAGTTCCGCTCAAACGTCAACAGATAGTCTTTCGTAAATGTGATGGCGCCAATGTCCATCGCCGTCCCTGACTTCATGTGACCCGGTACGACCAGCATGGGCTTCAGCGCAGCTATTTCATCGAGCTGGGCGACCCAGGCGCTGCGCTCTGCGGGGGTTTGTGTATCGGCCGTCCAGGCATGCAAATTGCCGAATACACCAATATTGCCCACCACCGCCTTGATGGAGGGTATCCAGGCATAGGGGCGGTGTGCCAGCAGCCCTTGCGTGCCGCGAATTTCGATGCTTTCGCCATCCACTTTCAATGTGTTGCCGTCGATGGCCCGCGGAAGCACGGGGCTGCGAGGTGCATTGGCGCCCATCTTGGGGCCCCAAAACGCAATTTTCCCGGCGTGCCTGGCCGTCAATTTTTGCAGCACTGCGGGCGTGGTCACGACCTCTGCCTGCGGGAAAATCTGCTTCAGAACCTCCACACCGAAATAATAGTCAGGGTCAGCCTGGCTCACGTAAATGGTGGTGAGTTGTTTGCCGCTATCGAGCACATTGGCCGCAATGCGCAAGCCATCCGCGCGCGTAAAGCCCGCGTCAATCACGACGGCTTCCTTTTCGCCGTACACCAGCGTGGAATTGACATTGAAGCTGCCGCTGCCGGCGTTGTAAACCTTGACGGTGAGTGGCGCGGCAGCATGGGCTTCGGTAAAGGCAATGGCGAGTGATGCGGCGATGATGGTGGCGCGGAACATGGGCGACTCCTGTTGGTTGTTCGGGTTATCCGGAAATGGATGCAATCAAGCAGGCGCAAACTTTAGCTGCAAAAATAGTACAAATAAACGGCATAATTCGCCCATTATTGTTGCAAAAATCGAGCAAATTATGGATAAATTAGCGGCGATGCGAGCCTTTGTGGAGGTCGCCAACAGCGGCAGTTTCAGCGCTTCGGCCGAGAAGCTCGACATGTCGCGCGCGGCGGTTACCCGGTGCGTGGATGAACTCGAACGGTGGCTGGGTACACGGCTGCTGCAGCGAACGACACGCAGCGTGAAGCTGACCGATGCGGGGGAGGTTTGTTTGCGGCGCAGCCAGCAGATGCTGGCACTCAAGCAGGACATCGAAGAAGAGACCAGCCGTCGCGATGGCATCTTGCGTGGACATTTGCGCATCACTTGCAGCGCTTCCTTTTCGTATGCGCAGCTGGCGGCAGCCGTAGTCGACTTCTTGAAACTGTATCCGCAGCTCCAGGTTGAACTGAGCGTCAGCGAAGGCGTGCTGAACCTGGTGGAGATGCGCGTGGATCTGGCGATTCGCATCAGCAGGGAGCCGGACCCATCGTTGATTGGCCGTGTGTTGGCACCCTGTGCGTCGGTGCTGGTTGCGTCGCCCGGCTACCTGGCGTTGCATGGCACGCCGCAGACCCCCGCGGAGTTGGCGAAACATCGTTGCCTTTGTCATGCGAACTTTGAAAAAACCGTATGGAATTTTCAGTGGGGCAAGGAGCACTTGCAAGTGCCGGTACATAGCCACTTTAGTGCGAATGAGGCGACGGCATTGCTGCGGGCGGCATTGGCCGGTGGCGGACTGGCGCTCCAACCCACTTACCTTGTTAATTCGCATTTGGCTGATGGCACGCTGGTGGCGGTGTTGCCGGGTTGGAAGATACCGGATATGTCCATCTACGCCCTCTACCCTTCGCGTAAATATCTATCCCCCGCCGTCAGGGCGCTGATTGATTTTTTGGCGGAAAGATTTTCGGCAATGTCTTGGTAAAGTAGCTATGGTGCATGGTTGAAAGAAGTGCGTGAAGCCGTAAGGAAAGATCAATTGTCCCCGCGAGGTGGGTAGCCGCATCGTATTGAGCAGGAACAGGAGGGTCGCATGAGTGAGATCAGTCGTTTTCAAAAACTTGCCCTTAAACGCGGGCTCACGCCCGGTGCGTTGCTCGACGCGAACCCGCCGGATTTCGACATCCTGCTGCTGTCCATTCGACGTGGATTTTCTGCCGGCGAAAACTATACCGAGCGCGCCGTGAACGAGTTGCTGAAGAGTTGGCTGGCCGGTCCGGGCGGCATGCTCGATGTCGATCACGTCGAACTGCGCCGCTGGATGGCCGACCTGCAGATCCTTTCGCGCGACGTGTACGGGCAGGCGTATTTGCTGGCGCCGATACCTGCGCGGCTGCAGTTGCTTGATGCGATGCTGGCCGATGTCGATTTTGCTTCCGAATTTGCCAAGGCGAATGAGCAGGAATTGCAGCGACGCGCGGCGCGCAAGGCCGCATGGCAACAGTCGAAGGCGGGCGCATGATGTCTGCTCGCCGCAACATTTCGTCGGGCGCGCCATGGGAAGCCGTAGTGGGTTATTCGCGTGCGGTGCGGGTCGGCAATCACATCTGGGTCTCGGGCACGACGGCAACCGGCGAAGATGGAAAAGTCGTTGGCGCAGGTGACGCCGGTGCACAAACCCGTTTCATCCTGCAGAAAATCCAGCGCGCGTTGACCGAAGCGGGCGCGTCGATGGAGAACGTGGTTCGCTCGCGCATGTTCGTCACCGATATTTCCCAGTGGGAAAAAATCGGCGCGGTCCACGGCGAATTTTTCGGCGGCATTCGTCCGGCTGCCACGATGGTCGAGGTCAGCAAGCTGATCGATCCCGATCACCTGATTGAAATCGAAGTTGACGTTTTTTTAGATATTTCCGTGGGCGATTGACGCGGATGTTTTACGAGCACATTTCCAAACCTGTCATTTCGCGGCTGCAATTCATTTCGCGCCTTGCACGCGCGTTGATGATGGGATTGGCGATGGTTGTCGTGTCGCTGCTGTTCGGCATGGGTGGGTATTTGTATTTTTTCCCGACACTCGATACGGCCGACGCCTTCGTCAACGCCGCCATGATTCTTTCGGGCATGGGGCCGCTGGCCACGCCGCAAACCACAGGGGCCAAAATTTTCTCGGGCGTTTACGCGCTTTATTCCGGCCTGATGCTGGTGATGAGTGCGGGCGTCGTGTTTGCGCCTTTGGTGCATCGCTTCCTGCATAAATTCCACGCCGACGAAGACGAAGCGAACGAGCGCGCGGATGAAGCGGCGCAGGATGCAGCCAGCAAGCACAAAGAAAAAACGGCGAAAGCCCGAGCGAAAAGGTAGGAAACCCGAGCATTGGCGGCATTCGCATGGCAAAAATGGCGTGCGAGCCGCGCCAGTGCTGGAGTTTTATAAATGAGAACCGGGGCAATGTGAATGGCCGATCCAGCAGATGAAAGTTTCATGCGCGAAGCGCTGGCGTTAGCGCAGCGCGCATGGGACGCCGGCGAAGTGCCGGTCGGCGCGGTCGTGGTGAAGGACGGTGAAATCATCGGCCGTGGCTTCAACCAGCCGATTACATCATCCGACCCGACCACGCATGCGGAGATCGTCGCGCTGCGCGCCGCCGCCGCGCATCTGAAAAATTACCGCCTCACCGGTTGCGAACTCTACGTCACGCTTGAGCCCTGCATGATGTGCGTGGGCGCGATGCTGCACTCGCGATTGAAACGCGTGGTGTTCGGCGCCAACGATCCGAAGACCGGCGTGTGCGGAAGCGTCATGAATCTGCCCGCTGAAGTGAAGCTCAATCACCACGCCACATTCGAGGGCGGCGTGCTGGCGGAGGAGTGCGGCAACCTGCTCAAGGCGTTTTTCGCCGAGCGACGCAGGCAATGATTCGTGCCAGAATGACCGCAGAATAAATAACGACAAAAAATACGCGGCAAGGAGAGAGAGCATGCATCACCTGAGCGCACTGGATGCACTATTCCTGCACCTGGAAACGCCCGACATGCCCATGCATGTCGGCAGCCTGAGCGTGCTGGAAAAGCCGCAAGGCCATCGCGGCAGTTTTTATAAAAACATCCGCGACCATATCGAAAGCCGCATGCATCTTGCGCCGTTGTTTTCGCGACGCCTCGCGTTCATGCCGTTGGATTTGGCCAATCCCATCTGGCTCAACGGCAGCCATGTGGACCTCGACGATCACATCGAAAACGTCATGTTGCCGAAGCCGGGTACGCCCGCGCAACTCGACGCAATGGTGGCGAAACTGCACGAAGGCATGTTCGATCGCGACAAGCCGTTGTGGAAGTTCTATGTGATTGAAGGATTGAAGGACGGCAGTGTCGCGTTCTATTCGCGCATCCATCACGCCGCGTTGGACGGGCAAGGCGGCGTGGCGCTGGCGCAGGCCATTCTCGACACTGATCCCACACCTCGCAGGGTGGAGCCCGCAGGCCAGAAAGCGCGCGGACACCTGGCGCCAACGACGGCGAAAATGCTGGGTGCCGCGTTCCGCAATACCGTTGCGCAATACGGAAAGATCTTGAAGGCCGTGCCCGAAGTGGCGAAGCTGGCCGGCATGGCGGGCGCGGCGGCGCTCTCGTCCTCGCAGGCGAAAAAAGCGGGCGCACCGTCTGAGCAGGGCACCGGCATTCCCGAACTGGCCGGATTCAATCCAGGAGACTCGCCCGAGAAGGCGGCCAAGTCACTGCTGAAAAAAATTCCCGGTGGTGTCACGCTGGGACCGCGTACACCATTGAGCGTCGCCATCAGCGGCAAGCGCGCATTCGCGGGCGTGCAGTTGTCGCTCGCCGAAAGCAAGGCGCTGGCGCGCCATTTCGAGGCCAAGCTGAACGACATCGTGCTGGCCGTTTGCGCCGGTGCGCTGCGCGCCTATTTTGCGGGCGACAAAACCGCGCTGGCGAAATCCATGGTCGGCGCCGTGCCGGCCAGCCTGCGGGTGCCGGGCGACACCTCGCAGAGCAACCAGGTGACGATGATGCTGGTCAACATGGGCACGCATATCGCCGATCCGCGCAAGCGCCTGGCCGCGATCGTCACCGCCAGCACGCGCGCCAAGATGCTGACCGGCAGCATGAAGAGCATCATCCCCACCGACATGCCGTCGCTGGGGATTCCATGGCTGATGAGCGTCATTACCCCGCTGTACAAAATGGCCGTGGCCAAAAGCCGCATACCCGTGGTGGCAAACGTAGTGGTGTCCAACGTGCCCGGCCCGCAGATGCCGCTGTACATCGCCGGCGCATTGATGAAATCCTATTACCCGGTTTCCATTGTGACGCATGGTCTTGCGTTGAACATCACCATACAAAGTTATGCGGGTTCGCTGGATTACGGATTGATTGCATGCAAACAGGCGGTGCCGGATTTGCCCAGGTTCGCCGCTTGCATGCGCGTGGCGCATGAGGAACTGGTGGCCCTGATGCAAGCGGACGTGACGGAGGAGGCTGCGCCTGCCGCGAAGGCGGCGCCGGTGGCTAAAAAGAAAACGGCTGCAAAAAAGAAACCCGCCGCCGGGCCCGCCGCAAAAGTGGCCAAAAGGAAACCTGTGGCGGCCACCACGAAAACAGCAAAACGCAAACTTGCAACCACAAAAAAGCCCGCCCCTCGCTTGACCGCCGCCAAGCCGACGGCCAAGAAAAAACGTGCATAATTCCCCGAGGAAAAATCGCGCCCGCCCCACCATGGCGCGAAAGAAAAAATTCGCCGCGAAGACTGACGGCGCCGACAACATCGGAGCGGAAAACACAATGGATCAGATGGAAGCTTTGCGCGCACCGGGCGCGTTCCTGCTGGCGCTGGAAGGCCGTGCGCCGCTCGAGTTGGGAGCCACGCTCGCGGCATGGCCGCTGCTGCGTACGGCGCCACGTGGCGATGGTCACGCGGTCATCGTATTCCCTGGACTCGGTGCTGGAGATTTTTCCACGGTGCCCTTGCGTAATTTCCTGTCCTCACAAGGCTACGACACTTACGGCTGGGACTTGGGCCTGAACTTCGGTCCACGCGAAGGCGTGCTGCAAAAAAGCATTGAACGCGTCGAGCAGATTCATGCCGATACCGGCCGCAAGGTCAGTCTCATCGGCTGGAGCCTGGGCGGAATTTATGCGCGCGAATTCGCCAAGTCGCTGCCGAAACTGGTGCGCTCGGTGATCACCCTGGGCACGCCGTTCGCAGGCGATCCCAAGGCGACCAATGCGTGGCGTTTGTACGAATTCGCCAGCGGCCACAAGCTCGATGATCCCGAACTGCTGGCGCATATCAAGGAAGCGCCACCGGTGCCGACCACATCAATTTTCAGCCGGACCGATGGCGTGGTCGCGTGGCCCTTGTCGATCCAGGCCGAATCCAAACGCGCCGAAAATATTGAAGTGCTGGCGAGCCATGTCGGCCTGGGACTCAATCCGGTCGCGCTGTACGCGATCGCCGATCGGCTGGCGCAGGCGGAAGGCAAGTGGGCCCGGTTCGATCGCGCCGGCTGGCGGCAATGGTTTTACCGCGATCCCGCGCGTCCGTCCGACCAGGTTTTCTAGGTACTCGTGCCGACCGTCGAGGCCAATGGCCTGTCCCTGTATTACGAATCACGCGGTGAAGAAAATCATCCCGTCATCCTGATGATCATGGGTCTCGGGGTGCAGATGATCCTGTGGCCCGATGCACTGGTCGACATGCTGGTGAATGCGGGCTTTCGCGTCGTGCGCTTCGACAATCGCGATGTAGGATTGTCGACGCATCTGAAGGATCTCGGCGTGCCCAACGTCGCGATGGAGACGGTGAAATTCATGCTGCGCCTGCCGCTGAAGGCGCCGTATCTCATCGACGATATGGCCAGTGACACGGCGGCGCTGATCGATGCGCTCAACCTGAAACGGCCGCACGTGGTGGGTGCCTCGATGGGCGGCATGATTGCGCAAAACCTGGCTGCGCAATATCCGGAAAGAGTTGCCAGCCTCACCTCGATCATGTCCACCACCGGACGCCGCAGCCTGCCGCGTCCCGACTGGCGCGTGAGCCGTGCGTTGCTTGAGCCCCCGGCAAAGAAAGGCGATACCGAGGGCGCGGTGCAGCGCATGATGAAAGTGCTGGCCACCATCGGCAGCCGCACCTACCCGGCGGACAAGGCGCACCTGCGCGCCGTGTGCGAGCGGCACATCCTGCGGTCCAACTATCCCGCCGGCGGTGCGCGGCAACTGATGGCCATTGCCGCCAGCGGGGACCGCACCGCCACCGTTCGCCGGATCACCGCGCCCACGCTGGTGATTCACGGTGACCAGGATCCGCTGGTTCTCCCCGCTTGCGGCCGCGAGACGGCGCATGTCATCCACCAGGCCGGGGGCAAGGTGAGACTTTCCATCGTCGAGGGCATGGGTCATGACATGCCGGTACCGCTGCTGCCCAAAATCGCCGAAGAAATCATCGCGCACTGTCGTTCGGCATCCTGATTTGACGTTGTATTAACGTCTGACTGGCATCACATCGGCGCCGTAGCGGTGCTCACCGGATGGTAAAATCGGCTTAGTCTTTTTCATGTGCACGGCGTCTGTTTGTTTGTCCGTTCCATGCTCCTGGTATCACGCCGAATTTCACCGAGTCCGCCACCCGTGACACCTTTTGTCCACCTGCGCCTGCATACCGAATTTTCGATCACGGACTCCATCGTCCGCATCGATGAAGCGGTGGGTCGCGCCACGGACGAGCGCATGCCGGCGATGGCGATTACCGATCTCGCCAACATGTTCGGCGCGGTCAAGTTTTTCCAGGCGGCGCGTGGCAAGGGTGTGCAGCCCATCGTTGGCTGCGATGTGTGGATCGCGAACGAGAAAACCCGCGACCAGCCTTCGCGCCTGTTGCTGCTGTGCCGTAACCAGACCGGTTACCTCAATCTCTGCCGCCTGCTGACGCGCGCCTATCGCGAAAACACCTGGCGCGGACGCGCGGAACTGGATCGCGCCTGGCTGTCCCGCGCCGCCGGTGCTAACCAAAACCCGGCAGGCGAGGGCCTGATCGCCTTGTCCGGCGCGGCTTATGGCGATATCGGCCAGGCGATTTTGCAGGACGATTTAAAGCGGGCAAAAGCGCTCGCCGAAGCGTGGGCGGCAGATTTTCCGGATACGTTTTACCTGGAGCTGCAGCGCAGCGGCGGCAAGGGTGAACGCGACGACATGTTAGTTAACGCCACCTTGCGGCTGGCCGCCAAGATTGAGTTGCCCGTCGTCGCCACGCATCCCATCCAGTTCATGGCCAAGGACGATTTCAAGGCGCACGAAGCACGCGTCTGCATCGCGCGTGGTGAAGTGCTGGGCGACAAACGCCGCTCGCGCGATTTTTCGCCGGACCAGTATTTCAAGTCGTCATCGGAAATGCATGCGTTGTTCGCCGACATTCCCGAAGCCATCGAGAACGCCACCGAAATCGCCCGGCGCTGTCATTTTGAATTCACGCTCGGCAAACCCAAGCTGCCGAATTTCCCGACGCCCAACGGCGAATCGATCGAAGCGTATTTTTTCGACGCGGCCAAGGTGGGGCTGGAGAAGCGGCTGGCCTTTCTCTATGCGGACGAGGCGACACGGGACAATGAGCGCCCGCGCTATATGCAGCGCCTGGAATACGAGATCAAGACCATTGTGCACATGGGCTTTCCGGGCTACTTCCTCATCGTCGCGGATTTCATCAACTGGGCCAAGGGCAATGGCGTGCCGGTCGGCCCGGGACGCGGCTCCGGCGCGGGTTCGCTGGTGGCGTATTCGCTGGGCATTACCGATCTCGATCCGCTGCAATACGATTTGATCTTCGAGCGCTTCCTCAATCCCGACCGCGTCTCGATGCCCGACTTCGATATCGACTTCTGCCAGGAAGGGCGCGACCGCGTTATCGATTACGTGAAGAAAAAATATGGCGCGGAGTCGGTGTCGCAGATCGCGACCTTCGGCACGATGGCCGCGAAAGCCGTTATCCGCGACGTGGGCCGCGTGCTGGGCATGGGCTACAACTATGTGGACTCCATCGCCAAACTGATTCCCAACCAGTTGGGCATCACGCTGACCGAAGCGATGAAGGTCGAGCCGCAGTTCACCGAGAAGCGCAAGAGCGAAGAGGAAGTCGATGAGCTCTTGACCTTGGCGGTGAAACTGGAAGGCATCGCGCGCAACGTTGGCATGCATGCCGGGGGTGTGTTGATCGCGCCCGGGCCACTCACCGATTTCACACCGCTCTACGTGGCGGATGGTTCCGATTCGGTCGTGTCGCAATACGACAAGGACGACGTGGAGGCGGTTGGCCTGGTGAAGTTCGACTTCCTGGGCCTCACCACGCTGACCATTCTCGAGGAAGCCGAACGCAATGTGCACGAGCTGAACGCCAATGAAGGCGATGATGTTTTCGACCTGCAGCATGTGCCGCTGAACGATCCGAAGTCGTTTGAAATATTTACGCGCGGCAACACCGTCGCGATATTCCAGTTTGAATCGAAGGGTATGCGCGATATGTTGATTCGCGCGCGGCCGGATCGCCTGGAAGACCTGATCGCGTTGAACGCGCTGTATCGCCCCGGCCCGATGGATTCGATACCGGACTACTGCGATCGCAAGACCGGCAAGGCCAAAGTCGAATACCCGGACGCGAAACTGGAAGCCATTCTCAAGCCGATCCTGGGCCCCACCTACGGCGTGATGGTGTACCAGGAACAGGTGATGCAGATCGCGCGAGAAATCGGCGGCTACACGCTGGGCGGCGCCGACCTGCTGCGCCGCGCGATGGGTAAAAAGAAGGCCGAGGAAATGGCCAAGCACCGCGCGATTTTCGGCGAGGGTGCGGCGAAAAACGATGTATCCGCCGCCAACGCCAAAGCGCTGTACGACGCGATGGAAAAATTCGCGGGTTATGGATTCAACAAGTCCCATTCGGCTCCCTACGCGTACCTGGGTTACCTGACCGCCTACCTGAAAGCCAATCACGGCGCCGCGTTCATGGCCGCCAACTTGTCGTGCGTGATGGATTTCACCGACAAGGTGCAGCAGCTGTTCGACGACGCCAAGGCCAACAAGCTGAATGTGCTGGCGCCCGATATCAATTCCGGCGCGTATCGCTTCATGCCCATCGACCGCAAGACCATTCAATATGGACTGGGGGCCGTCAAGGGAACCGGCGGCAGCGCCATTGAAAACATCGTCGCGGCGCGCGCCATGGGTGGTCCATTCAAGGACCTGCTCGATTTTGTAAAGCGCGTGGACCGGCACACCGTCAATCGCCGCGCCATGGAAGCGCTGATCAAGGCCGGCGCCTTCGATACGATCGAGGCGAATCGCGCGGCCTTGCTGACGTCACTCCCGCAGGCGCTGGAGCTGGCTGAAAAAGCCGAGCGCGACAAATTGCAGGTGAGCCTGTTCGGTGAAGCCACGCATGAAGGCGGACAGGTGCTGACGCTGGTGAATGTCTCGCCGTGGAGCGATCGTGATCGTCTCAACAATGAGAAGCAGGCGCTGGGTTTTTACTTGTCGGGCCATCCGTTTACCAGCTACGCGTCCGAAGTGCGCCAGTTCGCCAAGACCGAATTGAAGGACATACAACCCAATACCATCGTGCTGCTGGCCGGCGTGTTGCATGAGCAGCGCGTGCGCAACGGCAAGCGCGGCAAGATGTGCGTGATGTCGCTGGATGATGGCAGTGCGCGCATCGAAGTGCTGGCGTACAGCGAAGTGTTTGACAAATGCCGGCACCTGATCGTCGATGACCAGTTGCTGATGGTTCGCGGCAAGGTTTCGTTCGACGATTTTTCCGGCGGCAATCGTGTGACCGCCGAAGATATCTTTGACCTGGCCACCGTGCGCCGCCAATACGCACGCAAGCTCGAACTGTTCATGAACGGGCAGGCCGACAGCGACCGGCTGCGCCGCACGCTGTCACCGCACCTGGCACCCAACCAGTCAGGCAGTTGCTCGGTGACGATTCACTACAACAATGGTGACGCCGTGGTTGATGTGCCGCTGCCCGAGCAATGGCGCGTGCGTATCAGCGAGCCGTTGATCCAGTCATTGAACGAGTGGCTGACGGAGCCGAACGTGGTGGTGGTCTATGACGCCGCCGCAGCCATTCCCACGCAGCAGGTGCGCGGCTACGGCAACTATGGCGGTGGCGGCTACCAGAGCTTCCAGGGCGGCGACTACTAGCCACGCCCGTGGCGCGCGTCCGGCAGCCCTGCCGGACCGCCAATTGTCAAAGATTGCAACATGTGTCCATATCGCTTGCGGGCACTTCTCCCCCAAGCAGACAATTTGCCTACTGACTCACCCGCCGTGCCACGCAACCGGCCCGGCAAACTAAACAGGCAAACATCATGTTCGATACCACCGTAGATCTCGAATCAAAAGCTGAAATCCTTCACTCGCTGCTGGCCGAACCGCGTCCCAACGATACCGAATGGTTCGATGAAGTACTGACCGCGCTCGAACAGGTCGCCGAATACTCACTTAATCCGGGCGTGCCGGTACGCGCACTCTCGAGGACGTTACGCGCCAAGGCACAGACCGGCGTCTGATCCCCACCATTTTCTCTTAAGGCCACGGGACCTCTGCCGCCGTAGCCTGCTAGTCCCGCCAATGCCGCAAGGTTTGGCGGGATTTTTTTTGCTTGAGAGTAAACTCCAGCACCGGTGCGGCTTGCAGGCCAAAAACGCGCTGTAACCGGCGCCGGTGCTGGAGTTTAGTTATTGAATCGGCGAAATTTCACCGCCAAGCAGTACACCGCTTCAAGCCGTGCGGCGCCAGCGCTTGATCCACTGGAAAAATTCTCCGGTGTCCATCGGCATGGCGATGAAATATCCCTGGCCCAACTGGCAACCGAGCTGGACCAGCAGGTCGCGCTCCTGTTGCGTTTCGACGCCCTCGGCCACGGCCGCGATGTGGAGCCGCCTGGCGACATCAAGGCTCGACTCCAGGATGACGCGGCTGGATTGCTGCCGGGAGGCATTGCGCACAAACGTCTGGTCGATCTTCAGCTCGGAGAAGGCAATGCGCGAGAGCTGCTGCATCGAGGAATAGCCGGTGCCGTAGTCGTCGATCGACAAGCCGAATCCCTTCATGCGCAAGCGCGACAGGTTTTCCAGCGCGCTGCCCAGGTGGGTCGCGGCGGCGGATTCAGTGATTTCCAGCACCATGTGGCGCGGATCGAGATTCTGAGCGGTCACGAGTGCAGTGACGCGCTCGGCCAGCTTCACGTCGGCCAGCGACATCAGCGAAAGATTGACCGACACGCTGGCGTCCAGTCCGCCATGCCGCCAGCTGCGGCAGCACACCGCCGCCATTTCGAGCATCACCATGGTCAGCACGTCGATCTCGCCGCTGTCTTCCAGCAATTTCACAAAGGCCGAAGGCGGTACCAAACCTTTTTCCGGATGGCGCCAACGCGCGAGGGCTTCGGCACCTTTGATATCGCCCGTGGACAGTTCCACTTTCGGCTGGAAATACGGCTCGAACTCGTGGCGCCGCAGTCCCTGCAGGATTTCATCGAGCGTGAACGACGGGCCTGCCGGCTTGACACGTGCCGGGCCCTCGGGCCGCGGCGTATACAGTGCAACAGCGGCTTTCAAGGCGGCGGGCGTGATCGGTTTTTCGATCGCGCCCAGCAGGTGAATGCCGTACGTGGTGGTCATGGTCTCCACCGAGGCGATCAGCGCGCGGTCCAATGCGCTGGCGATGATGATCGACACCGGCAGGCCGGCAGCACCCAGGTGGCGGATGAACTCCATGCCATCCATTCCCGGCATGTCCAGGTCGCTGATGATGATGTCGATGGGCGGATCGATATGGGCGAACATTTCGAGCGCCGCGCGGCCGTCGTCAGCATCGGCAATGAAGCGCGCGCCCAGTCCCTCGAGGATCTGCCGTATTGCCCAGCGCTGGAAGCCGTGATCCTCGACGATCAGGAAACGCAGGTCCTCCAGGCGCGGAGAATGAGCGGTCTTCGTTCCGCCGCTTTCCATCTCCGCATGAATTTTGTTGTCCATCGGGAAATAGTCTAGAGCGTGTCGAGGTAGGCGTAGAAACGCTCGACCTCCTGCTGGAGTACGGGCAGTGTCGTTCCCACCAGTTGCGCGTCATTGGCGCGGCAGGCGGCTTCCACGCGCTCACTGGCGGTGGCCAGGCTGAGTGCGCCGATCATGCGGCTGGCGCCCGAAATCCGATGCGATGCGTGGATGGCGGAGCCAATGTCCCTGTCGCGTACGGCCTTGTTGAGCGCGTCGACGTCCACGTCGTTGAGGCGGCGGAAAAGCGCGACGAGCTCACGTTCAACCTCAGGCCTGCCGCCTGAAACGGCTGCCAGCACCGTTCGGTCCACGGCACTGTGTTTGTTTTCCGGCAGCGGCAGCCACTCGTCCAGCTTCTTCATCAGCGTACGGATTTCAACCGGTTTCACCAGGTGATCATCCATGCCCGCGCTGAAGCAGAGCTGCGCTTCCCCGGTCATCGCGTTCGCGGTGCAGGCGATGATGGGCACGCGTTTCATGCCGCGTTGCTTCTCCAGTTCGCGGATATGCCGGGCCAGCGAATAGCCATCCATCTCCGGCATGTTGCAGTCGGTGAGCACTAACCCATAGGAGCCCGCTTTCCACTTTTCCAGCGCGACTTTGCCGTTCTCCGCCGACTCGACCGCGAAGCCGATGGCGTTGATCTGGTGCAGCATGACCATGCGGTTGATGGGGTGATCGTCCACCAGCAACACCAGTGTGCCTTCCGCTGCTGCCTCAGCAATGGTGGGCGCGATGCGTCGCGCCTTTATCGACGCGTGCAGTGTCGCCAGCGCCGTGCCCGAGCTCAGGTTGATATTCACCAGCTCATCGGGGTCGGCAATCGGCAACGGCATGACCAGGCAGATCGTGGTCCCGCACCCCACTTTGCTCTCGATGGAAATGGTGCCGCCCATCATCCCGGCCAGCCGCCGCGAGATCGACAGTCCCAGCCCGCTGCCGCCGAACTGGCGCGAGGTATCGCGCTCGGCCTGCACGAATGGCTGGAACAGCCGGCTGGTGGCCTCGGTCGAAATGCCGATGCCCGAATCGCGAACGCAGAAACGCACTGTGTCTTCGCCTGCTTCGCGCGACACCAGTTCGGCAGTGATTTCCACCTCGCCCTTCGGCGTGAACTTGATGGCGTTGCTGACGAAATTATTGAGGATCTGCTGCAGCCGTACCGAATCGACCCACAGCGCGCGGCTGATTTCGGGGTCGACAACGGTCTTCAACAGCAGCCCCTTGCTGCTGGCACCGCCGGAGTAAATGCTGAACACGCGCTGCACGATATCGCGTATCGACGCCACCTCCGGATTCACCTCCAGCCTGCCGGCCTCGATCTTGGAAAAGTCCAGGATGTCGTCGATGATGCGCAATAGCGATTTGCCCGAACCGCGGATGATTTCTACCGTGGTGCGCTGTTCGTTGCTGAGCCGGGTCAAGCTGAGCAGGTCCAGCATGCCCAGCACGCCGTTCATCGGGGTGCGGATTTCGTGGCTCATGGTGGCCAGGAAAATACTCTTGGCGCGGTTGGCGGTCTCCGCACTTTCGCGGGCTTCGTGCAGTTCATCCTCGAGCGCCTTGCGATCGGTAATGTCGATCCAGTAACCATTCCATGCGATCACGCCGCCGCTCTCCAGGTGCGGGATCGAGCTGGCGCTCAGCCAGCGTGTGCTGCCGTCGGTATGCAGGGCGCGGTACTCATGCTTCCACGGTGAAAGGTCGGACGCGGATACGCGTATCGAGGCAATGAGTGCGGGCAGGTCTTCGGGCAGCACGCGTTTGAAATGCAGCTCGATGTCCCGCATCAGCGCTTCGCGGCTCATGCCGAGCAGGTGTTCCACACCGTGGCTGAGGTAGGTAAAACCCATCGCCTGCTCGGGTGTCATGCGGAACTGGTAGACCACGCCGGGAATGCCGTCGGTCACCTCGACCAGCCGGCGTTCGGCCTCGATCATGCGCTGTTCGAGTTGCTTGCTTTCGGTAATGTCGGACCAGTATCCGTTCCAGAGGATGCTGCCATCCGGATCGCGCCGCAGCGTGGCCGATGCGCGCAGCCAGCGCACGCCGTCGACGTGGTAAATACGGAATTCGTAGTGCGCCGGCTGCAGGCTTTTTTCCGCCTGCTTCATCGCCGCGGTGACACCCGGCTTGTCTTCATCGAGGATAGTCGCCCACATCGCCCCGAAATTCTTCATCGCGTGCTCGCGGCTCATGCCGCGCATCGCCTCGACGGCTTTGCTCAGGTATTCGAAGTGGTAGGTCTGGTCGGGCAGCAGTCGCAATCGGTAGACCGCGCCGGGCAGGCTTTCGGCCATGTCGACCAGTTTCATTTCCGCCTGCCGGCGTGCGTCGGCTTGCGCCGCAAACGCGAAATACAACGGGATCATCGCCACAAAGCCGATCATGAATAGGGCAACGAGCATGATGTGGGTCCGCTCGGTGCGGCTGGTTTCTTCGGCGCGGCGCGTTTTCAGAAGGGCGCGTTCCTCGCCGGCCATTTCTTCGCTGAGCGCGTGCACCTGTGCGGAGATTTTCTGGCCACTGCCGATGGTGTGCGCCGTGACCGCTTCGAGCCCTTCGGTGCGCCGCAGGTTTTCGAAATTCAGCATGATCGTCACACGCTCGTCCAGCAGCCTGGCCAATAGCCGCAAGCGCGCCAGCTGCGCCGGATTGTCGGCGGTTAGTTTCCTGAGGACTTCGAGGGATTCACGCGCACGCGCCGAAGCAGCATTGCGCTCTTCGATATAGTGCTCGATGCCGGACAGGATGAATCCTCGCTGTGCAGCTTCGGCGCGGGCAATCTCAAGTGTGCCCGTGTCGATGGCAGAGAGCACGTCATGGGTATGTTCGACGCGCGCGGACGCCTCGATGACATGATTGTTGGCCGCGTACAGCGACCAGCCGCTGGCCAGGACAATGACCGTTGCGATCCCGAAACAGATTCTGACTAACACCTGACTGGATGGAGTTCTCATTTTTGTCGTGCTTCGCCCATGCAACCTGTACTAACCTTGCCCGTAGCGATAAACGCACTACCACGCACTACCCGACGGCAAAAACCGCCGACGATTCCCTCCCAATGTGCGAATGGCTTTCCAGTGCTCGCCGCGCCAGCTTTCCTGGATGAACCTGTGCTGGCAGGGTCGCCGCAGTCACCGGTCCATACGCGCATTGAGCATACTAGCAATTGTTAAGTGGCGCTAAATTGGCGTTAATAAAGCCGGCAAAATAGGCGAGACCCCTAGTTAATAGCGATAATCAACGTCGAGTTGATACCGGAGAGTCCTGAGCATGGCCATCACGCACATTGCCGAACTTGAAACACCCGCGCTGCTGCTCGAGCGGCGGCGCATGCTCGATAACATCGCGCGCATGCGTGCGCACATGCAGAAGCTCAAGGTCAGTTTCCGGCCCCACGTGAAGACCGCGAAGTGCGTCGAAGCCGCATTGGCGATGTGTGGCGGCGTGCCCGGGTCCATCACCGTGTCCACCTTGCGCGAGGCCGATTATTTCGCAGACCACGGCTTCACCGACATTCTCTATGCCGTCGGCATCACACCCAACAAGATGGCCCACGTGCAGGCGCTGCAGGCACGCGGCGTGACGATGACCGTGATCCTCGATGGCGTGGATGCTGCACATGCCCTGGTTGCCGAAGCAGCATCGCGCAAAATGAAAATCCGCGCGCTCATCGAAATCGATTGCGACGGAAATCGCGCCGGTGTCCTGCCCGACAGCCCGGTGCTGCTGGAAGTCGCACGCATCCTCGCCGGGGGCGGCGTCACCGTGGGTGGCGTAATGACCCATGCCGGCAGTTCGTATGAATGCCGCAGCGATGCATCCCTGCGTGCCATGGCGGAGCAGGAACGCGCGCGTACGCTGGATGCCGCGCAACGCCTGCGCGCGGCCGGGCATGAAGCCCCGGTGGTGAGCGTGGGTTCCACGCCGACGGCGCTTTTTGCACAGAACCTGGCCGGCATCACGGAAGTACGTGCAGGTGTGTTCGTATTCTTCGACCTGGTGATGGCCGGGCTGGGTGTGTGCGCGGTGGACGACATTGCCGTTTCCGTATTGACCACCGTGATCGGCCACCAGGAAGAAAAAGGCTGGACGCTGGTTGATGCAGGATGGATGGCGATGTCGCGCGATCGCGGCACAGCCGCACAGCCGCTGGATCAGGGCTTCGGCCTGGTGTGTGATGCCGATGGCGCGGCGCTTCACGACTACATCATGGTGTCGGCCAACCAGGAGCACGGCATCATCGCACATCGCGACGGCAAGGCCGGCACGCCGCTGGCCGTGCCTGTCGGCACACAATTGCGGGTGTTTCCCAATCACGCCTGCGCCACCGCCGCGCAGCACGCGCGCTACCAGGTGGTTGAGGATTCACCGGTCATACAGGCAACGTGGGGAAGAATCGGCGGCTGGTAGCTTCGGGCAACGGATGCGAGAATGAAGGGCAGGTTAGGATCAAGGATAGGCGACGCGTGTCGGTGTAGCTGCGTGTTTGTGTAACTGCGTTTGTGTCGCTGCGCGTGCGTGCATTTTGTAAAAGTCGGTATAAAAAATTGTCCGCCGCGACGGTTGGATGTGTTGCTGCCGGATCCATTAATTCAGCGGGAGGAGTCCGTCATGCGCTTGCAATTGCGTTCCGTGTTTCATTTCCTGTCGTCAGTCGTCGTGGCCTGTGTGGCGGCCGTGCCCGCCGTGGGCACCGCCCAATCGAAAGCAGCGCCTGCTGCATCAACCTTTCCCACGAAGCCGATCAAGATCGTCGTGCCCTATGCCCCCGGCGGCACCTCGGACATCCTCGCGCGCATCGTCGGCCAAAAGCTGGGTGAGGCGTGGGGCCAGCAGGTCATCATCGACAACAAGCCCGGCGCCAACGGCAACATCGGCGCCGACCTGGTCGCCAAGTCGCCACCTGACGGCTACACGCTGCTGCTGGCCGATATCGGCTCACTCGCCATCAGTCCCAGCGTCTATCCCACCTTGCCGTTCGATCCGGCAAAGGACTTCGCACCGGTCGGCATGGTCGCGTATTCGCCGCACATCCTGGTGGTGCATCCGTCGGTGAAAGCGAACAACGTCAAGGAGCTGGTCGCGGTGGCGAAAGCCAGTCCGGGCAAGATGAATTACGCGACCTCCGGCGTCGGCGGCGCACCGCAACTGGCCGGCGTGGAGTTCGCGCAGCGGGCCGGCATTTCGTGGACCTATATTCCGTACAAAGGCGGTGCACAAGCCATCGCCGACATTGCTGCAGGGCAGGCCAACGTGATGTTCAACGGCATGCTCGCCACGTATCCGCAGGTGAAGGCCGGCAACCTGCGTATCCTCGCCGTGTCGGGCGCCACGCGCTGGGCGTCGATTCCCGATGTACCGACCGTGGCTGAATCGGGCTACCCGGGTTTTGAAACCGGCTCATGGCAAGGCGTGCTGGCACCGGCCGGAACACCGGTCGACATCGTGACGAAACTGAATGCGGAGCTGACGCGCATCGTCAATTCCGCCGACGTGAAGGAGCGCCTCGCCGCGCAGGGTGCGGAAGCGCGCAGCGGCAGCCCGGATTCGTTCGGCGTGTTTATCGGCAAGGAAAAAACACGCTGGGCGAAAGTGGTGAAGGATGCGGGGATAAAAATAGAGTAGCGCGTCGCAGCGCGGCTTGGTGCCCGCATTTCGATACGCAGATCGCCATCCGGCGCGCGTTTCCGGACAAATATTGCCTGGAAGCCGCGCCAGCGCTTGATGTTGCGTCTTGAATTACTGCGTAATGACCACCAGCACACTGCAGTGCGCGTACTCGATCAGTGAGCGCGACATCGAGCCGCGCCACCAGCGCGCCGCCCACCCATCGAGATGACGATGGCCGACGACAATAAGGTCGGCGTCCATCTTGCGCGCGTACTGCGTGATCGCATCCACCGTTTCACCGATGACCAGTTCGCCACGCGCCGCGCGGCCTGAAGACTCCAGCCGGCGCAAGCCGTCGGCCAGGATCTCGTTGTACTTCTGCGCGACCTGCTCGCGCTCGGCCGGGCTGCTCTCATACACGCCGCCCTCGAAACCAATGTACGCCGACGCGGGCGGCATCACCGCGATCAGGAACAATTCCGACTGGCCCATCTGCGCGATGTCCTGGCAGTCGAGCAACGCTTTCTGCCCCGCTTCTGAACCGTTGTAAGCCAACAGGATTCGCTTGTACATTTTTTTGATCTCCGATGCATGACGCGCTGTCCGTGACGCAGTGAGAATAAACCCTGCACGCCGCATGCACAAGATAGGCCGCGCCGGTTGCAACGCGATTAGGCAGCAAGGAACAACGAACAACGAACAACTTAAACGCGCGGCGCCATGCATATTGCTAAACTTCGCACAAGCTCAGGCCCCATGTGCGGTCCCTTGATTTCGAACCATCCGGAGGAAAACATCATGTTCAGGCAATTAACACGTCTCGCAAACAGTCTCGCGGCTGCCATCCTGTTTATCGGCGTTCCCGTCATCGCCCATGCCCAGCAAACATCGCCACCCGTCTACGCCGTGCTCTCGCTGGTGGGCGACCAGCTCGGCATCGTCCAGCCTGCGCCGAGGCCGGAACTGAATTTCGCACCCTACCAGCGCTCGCCGCTGTACCTGGAAAATCAATTGTTCGATCAGTCGGTCGTCAATGCCGCCGGTATCGCCATTCGCAAGATCGTGCCCAATGCGGAATTGGCCGCATTGAACACGCGCAGCCCGGTGCTGTATGAAAAACAAGCGTCGCTGTTCGAGGAAAGCGCCGGCGCGATCGCCATCCCGCAAGCAATCAAGAATGCAGCGCAACAGCAGAACGCGAGCTACCTCGTGCTGGTGACCAAGCACCGCGACGACCTGAGCCTGCGTTTCGACAATCACCGTCGCGACAATGGAAAACTGGAGGGCATCGGTTTCTACATGGATGACGCCTCGCCGGAAAGCTCGCGTGCGCGCGGCTTTGTGGCGCCGTACGCGTATTTGCGCGTGGCGTTGATCGACGCAAAAACCTGGAATGTCCTGTCGAGGCAAACCATCATCGCCTCCACCAATGTGCCCGCCGGCAATGCACGCAATGCGTCCCGTCAATGGGGCACCATGACCCCGGAGGAAAAAGCGCGTGCCGTCGATAACTTGTTGCGTGCCGAAGTGGGCAAGGTGATTCCGCTGCTGCTGAAAACCGGCTGATCGCATGAGTTTGCAGCCGCGGTAAATTTGCAGTCGGGTGATTTTGCAGCCGCATTTTGCAGCCGGGCCTCGCGTAAAATCAGCGGCACTTCATCGACGGCGGGAGATCACCTTGTACAAATCGTTTCAAGTTTTCCTGCTGTCGGC
This sequence comes from Betaproteobacteria bacterium, assembly GCA_040006575.1. GTDB lineage: Bacteria > Pseudomonadota > Gammaproteobacteria > Burkholderiales > Usitatibacteraceae > UKL13-2. The sequence goes on along the minus strand of JBDTWS010000003.1, from coordinate 19,233 downwards.
CGCTGCCCTGCTGCCGGTATTCACCGCTGCGCAACAGCCGAAAGAGGATTTCACATTATTCAATGATCGCGTCGTGGCACTGACGCACGTTGAGCTCATCGATGGTACCGGCGCACCATCGCGCGCAGACCAGTCGCTGGTGATTCGCGATGGACGCATTGAAGCCATCGGGCCCTCCGCCACGCTCGCCGTACCCGCCGATGCAAAGGTGCGTGACCTCACCGGCCATACCGTGCTGCCTGGTTTTGTGATGATGCACGAGCACATGTTCTATCCGGCCGGCATCGGCAACTACACCGAAATGCTGCGCACCTTCCCGCGTCTCTACCTTGCCGGCGGCGCCACCACCATCCGCACGGCGGGCAGTACGTCGCCGTTCGGCGATATCAACCTGCGCAATGAAATCGCCAAGGGAACGATTCCCGGTCCGGACGTCAATGTCACCGGCCCGTTTATCGAAGGCCCCGGCCTTCTGTTCCTGAAAGTGAAGATCACCAAAGACCCAACCGATGCGCGCGCGCTGATCGACTACTGGGCAAGGGAGGGTGCGACGTCGTACAAGGTGTACATGAATATTCCGCGCGCCACACTCTCGGCCGTCGTGGAAGAAGCGCACCGGCGTAAACATAAAGTCACCGGCCATCTATGTTCGATTACCTATCGCGAAGCCGCCGACCTCGGCATCGACAATCTCGAGCACGGTTTCCTGGCCTCGACCGATTTCGTCAAGGACAAGGTGGCCGATGCCTGTCCCAAACAGGCGGATGTGCTGAACTCATTGGCAGCACTGGATCCCGATGGTCCGCAGGCGAAGGCGCTCATCGATCACCTCATCGCCAAAAAAGTGGCGCTCACGTCCACGCTGACGATCTTCGAAACCTTCGCGGCAGGCAGGCCGATGGCGCCGGCGGGTGCACTGGAATTGCTGACCACCGATTTGCGAGAACAATATTTGTCGCGCTGGTCCACCATCGCGCAAACGGGCAAGAATCAGTGGACCGATCTGCTGCGCATCGGCATGCGGCTGGAAAAGAAATTTGTCGAGGCCGGTGGCTATCTCATGGCGGGCACCGATCCCACCGGTTATGGCGGCGTGGTCGCAGGATTCAGCAATGTGCGTGAGCTGGAACTGCTGGTCGAAGCCGGATTCACGCTGCCGGAAGCGGTGCGTATTTCCACGCGCAATGGCGCCGAATTCCTGGGACGCGCCAGCGATGTCGGCACGCTCGAGAATGGCAAGCGAGCCGACTTGATCGTCTTCAAGGGCAGTGCCGGCGCAGACATCAAAACGCTCAGGGATTTGCAATGGACCATGAAGTCCGGCGTCGCGTATGACCGCGCGCGCATCCTGGCCGCGATGAAAGGCAAGATCGGGCTGTACTGAAAAGCGACGCTGTTCGCACGGTAACGTGCAATATAAAAAACTGCGACACCGCCGTGATCGCAGCAGAAAATTGATCGGGGAATCCATGCGTGCCAATCTTGTTATTGCAGCATTCGTGGCGTCACTGAATTTCTGCAGCGGAGCAAGCGCGCAACAGCCGCGCGAATCCACGGTGACAGACATTCCCGCGGCCATTCCCCAGCGCCCGAAGATTGCACTGGTGTTATCCGGCGGTGGCGCGCGCGGATTCGCGCACATCGGAGCGCTCAAGGTGTTGCGCGAAATGAACGTGCCGGTCGACATGGTGATCGGCACCAGCATGGGTGCGGTTGTGGGCGGGGCATTTGCGGCAGGCTATCCCGTCGAAAAGCTCGAAGCGCTGATGAAGGAAACGTCGTGGGACGACGTGTTCACCACCAAGGCGCCGCGCCAGGATCTCGACTTCCGCCGCAAGGACGAAGACAACCAGACCATCAGCCGCTTCTCCTTCGGCCTGACGCGCGAAGGCCTGGTTCTCCCGCGCGCAACTTTCAGCAGTAACGTGCTGGAGGAAGTGCTGCGTCGCATTGCGCCACCATCGTTGGAAGTCGACAGCCTCGACAATCTCGCGCTGCCGTTCCGCAGCGTGGCCACCGATCTCTACACCGGCGAATTTGTGGTGCTGGAAAAGACCAGCCTGTTCAACGCCATGCGCGCGTCCATGTCGATCCCCGGCGCATTCGCACCGCTGCCGCTGGGCGAAACACTGCTGGTCGATGGCGGGCTCGCACGCAACCTGCCGATCGATGTCGCACGCAAGATGGGCGCGGACATCATCATCGCGGTCAATGTCGGTACGCCGCTGATGCCGCCTGACCGGCTCAATAGTGCGCTCGATATCGCGCAGCAGATGATCAACATCCTCACCGAACAGAATGTGCGGCAGTCGCTTTCCGAACTCACGCCGCGCGACATCCTCATCTCGCCGAAGCTCTCCGAACTTACCTTCATCGATTTTGCCAACGGCCCTGAAATCGTCGCGCGCGGTGAGACGGCGGCGCGCACGCAAATGCAGCGCCTGCGTGCACTCGCCGTACCCGCGGCAGAATTCGCCGCGTGGGAAACGCGGCGTACCGCCAGCATGTCATTGCCTCGCGAAGTAAAGATTACCGACATCCGCGTGCAGGGCACTGAACGTTCCAATGCCGAAGTGATCAAGCGTGCGCTGGGCATTTCCCCCGGTGAAATGGTTGCAGACGACGAGCTCGCCTCACGCATCCGCAAGCTCGGGGCGGGCGGTGATTTTGAGCGCATCAATTTCAAGCTGCTCGGCACCGGGGCCGAGCGCACGCTGATCGTGCAACCGACCGAAGTGGCTTGGGGCGGCAACACGCTGCGTTTCGGCGTACGCATGCAAAGCGATTTCAAAAGCAGCAACCAGTTCGACCTGCTGGCGGCGCATACGCTGAGCTGGGTCAATTCCTACGGCGCGGAATGGCGCAACCTGATGCAGATCGGCAGTACGCGGCGTTTCGAAAGCGAGTTCTACCAGCCGGTGTCGCACAGCCGCGACTGGTTTTTGTCGGCGGCCTACGGCTATCGCGCCAGCGATACCGATATTTTTGAGGACGGCCGTCGCGCGGCGAGATTGTCCTTTAACGAAACGAAGGCCGGCGTGTATGTGGGCCGGCAGCTGGGCCTGATCGGCGAAATCCGGCTGGGACGCGTTGGCTACCAGGTGGCGGCGCAGTCACTCATCCCGGACCTCGTTACGGAGGCGGCCAGCGTCCGCTATGACGCGACTGAAGCGCAGCTTCGGTTTGATACGCTGGACAGCGCGAGTTTTCCGCGCAAAGGCTATTCGCTCATTGCGTTCGGCCAGCGCGCGCATTATCCGCAGGGAGGGAAAGCGCCGACCACGCGCCACGGCTTTGCCGGTGCCTGGGCGCTCAGCAGTGGGCCGTACACCTTGTTCACGACGGCGCAATACAGCGTCGGTGAAAACGGCGGCGCCGTTCCCATCGGCGGCTTCCTGAATCTCTCCGGAACGCCGGTGGAATCGGTGCTGGGCGACAAGACTTTCATCACCCGTACGGTGGCATTCCGGCGCATCGGCATGCTGCCCGGCGCACTGGGGGGATCACTCTACGCAGGTGCGTCGCTGGAACTGGGCGGGGGATTCAGCGGTAACGACAAGGTTTCGTTCGGCGGCATGAAGCGCGCCGCGGCCGTGTTGCTTGGCGCGGAAACCATCATTGGACCGGTGTATTTCGGCGCGGGCAAAACCTGGCGCGGCGGTTCTGCGGTTTACCTGGTTGTCGGCCAGCCGTAGAAGACCCGGCTGCCCGCACGGTAATTCAAACTATTTTGATTTCACCCAGGATTGCTGGGTGTAGTCGTAGGCGATCATTACCGGCTCGGCGCGCGCTTCACCGGTGGGCGATGGGCAGCGGATCGAGACGGGATTGCCGGGCCGCAGGTAGCTTTGTGCAGCCTGCTTGGCGAAGACCAGCGTATCGCCGGCGCGCTTGGGTTCACCGTTGACGAGAACGACATACGTAAGTTGATGCGACATGTGCAGGTTTTTCCTGAGAGCGGTGGGACTTGAGTGTGGCACATGTGACTGTTGCGGAATACTTTTATATTGCGTGGCCGCTTCCCGGCGCGCACGTAGCGGTTGGCAGGGCGGCTGAAAGACGCAGATCGCCATCCGGCGCGGCGTTCCAACTAAAAATGGTTGGAAAACCGCGCCAATGCTGGAGTTCTTCCTCTGGATCGGAGGCGTAAAGCCGGCTGCTCACGCGCAGTTCGCCAATTCCGCCGAACGCGGGGCACCGGGCCGCTGGTCGCTGTAATCCGCCACGCGAACTTGGCCGGGCGCGCAAACCTGTTCCGCTTGCTGCGGTGTCGAGCGCGTTTCTTCAAAGCTGATTGAGACAAACAGCAGGACAATCGCCAGCGTCACGGTGATGATCGCAGCGCTGCCAACTGAATCCAGGTAAAGCCTTGCATTCCAGGTTTTATGTGTAATCGCATTCATACGACACCTCTTCCAATATGTGAATTTAGCTAGTTGATCGCCCGGGGGAATTTCTCCCGGTGAGATGCCAATTTACATATGAAAAATACGGCGGACAAACGATCATTTCTGGCTTTTCATGTGAAACGGATTAACATGAGTCTTCGAATTCCAAACAATGGGTCTGCCAAGGAAAAACGGCCGATCGTGCAACACGACCGGCCGTTTATTTTTCGCAACGCCGTCTAGTTCAGCAGCACGTTCACGATGGCGTTGCCGATACCGACCAGCGCCGCGCCGGAAATGAGTCCTGCGCAAATCGGCTCGGCGCCTTCCACCCAGAAATCATGCCCCTTGGTGCCCGGCTTGCGATTGCGACGGCCCATCCACCAGAAAACCAGTGCGCCAATCCACATCATGAATGAGCTTTCCGGTGGCAGCACCACGCCCAGGCCGATGGATACGGCCGACAACGGGAAGCGGCCCTTGGTCACGATGCGCGCGATCTCGATTGCCACTGCGGCAACCGCAGCAACGATCATGGATACGATCGCCGAGTACGGCAGGCTGCTCACGCCCTTGGCGATGATTTCCGCGACACCTTTCCACTGCAGCGCCGCCGGCATGGCGAACTGGTCGGAAACAATGGTCGCCGTGGAGCGCACGCCGTTCGCATCGGGCGGCAGGAACAGCAGGAAGAACAACGGTACGGCGCACAGCGCACCGCTGATGATGCCGATCACATGGCCGATGGCCTGGTGGCGCGGCTTGCCGCCCAGCATGTACCCGGGTTTGATGTCCGACAGCAGGTTGGCCGCGTTGGCCGCAATCTCGCCCGTCATGCCGGCAGGAATCAGGTTGCTGGCCGGATTGGTGCGGTCGATGGCGCCCATGGTGAACTGCGTGATCTTCGACAGCGAACCGGTCGGCGTCCACGAGGTCAGCGCCATCGAGTTGGTGCAGATAATCGTCAATACAAAAATCAGCGGCAGCGAAATAAACGCCAGCAGCCACGGCACGCCAAAAAATGCATGCGTGACCCACGCGCCCAGCACGCTGAAAATTGGCACGCCGACGAACGAAACCCATAGCGGCACTTCGATATCGCGCAGGACATCGCTGCCTGCCGGGGCGATGTCCTTGTCGCGTTTGCCGAAAACGGCCTTGAACGCGTTGGTGAAAATTTCCGGCCGCGCCAGCAGGCTGACCAGCGAGCCCACCACCATCATCGTCACGCCCCACCACAGCGCCCACTGGTTGACGATTTCGCCGCGCGAGATGGCTACGATGGCGCCGTTCGGCAATACGCGTGGCACGATCTCGCCGTGCTGGATGAGGATGGGTGCCAGGATCACGAAATTGATAAACGCGCCCAGCATCACGCTGCTCGCCACGCGAATGCCCATGAGGCCACCGACGCCCAGCATCGCCGCATCCAGCGTCAGGCGCAGGCCCAGCTGCCGGATGTCGGTGCCGAGGATTTGCGGAATGCCCAGGCTCAGCTTGGTGGCGACGTCATAGTAGTAAGTGTCGAGGCGCTCATGAAGATTCCATGGCTCCGTCATGCCGGCCCACTTGTTCATCATCAGCAGCTTGAACTGGATCAGCTTCATCCAGCCGTCGCTGATGATCACCTGGTAGAGACCGGTGAGCGCTGCCGTCCAGCCCAGCAACTTTGCCTTGAACATGCCACTCGCCGCGGAGCCTGTGTACAAGGCATCCAGCACGACCCCACAGGCACGGCCTTCGGGGAAGGGCAGTTGTTCTTCATTGATGAAGCGGCGCTTCATCGGGAAAGCGATCAGTACACCCAGCACGGAACACACCACCATCCACGCCATCATCTGCCACCACTCCGGGATATGCCCGGTGACCAGCATGTAGGCAGCCAGCGCCGCGCCCAGCGGCGAGACCATGTAGCCGGCCGCAGTTGCGATGGACTGGGTGCAATTATTTTCGAGGATGGTGTAATCGGCGGCGAGTCCCGCGCCATGCAGGATGCGAAAGATGGCGAAAGACAGGATCACCGAGGTGAGGCCCACGCCGATGGTGATGCCGGTCTTGCCGATGATGTAGAGGGCCGTGGCGGCCAACACGCCGCCGAGCAGGAAACCGGTCAGTGCCGACCGGAGCGTGAGCTGCGGCATGTCGCCGCGGAAAACATTGGTGAACCACCACTGGTCTTTTTGTGCGCGCGACCATTCCCGGATTTGCTCGTCGCTCAGGTGCTGTATTGCCATTGTGAAAACTCCTCCATCCGTTGTTATGGGTGAAACGGGCGCCGCATCTTTGTCGGCTGCCTGTTGATCAGGGATCTCTTAATCGGTCTCGACACCGTCGTCCATGCGCTTGTGGCGCGCGGCTTGCAGGCAGCGAAGCCGCACTATACCGCAGGCTCCCGCGACTGTTGGCGGGCTGTATGGCGGGCTGACTGGCGGGCTTGCAGGGACCTGATGGACCTAAAAGGGACTTAAAGGCGTTGAACGCGGGCGGTTCACCGCGGTTCGTCGTGCTTCGTGGTCGATGGGAGCTTCGCGGATTGTTAATTGTTGTTTCATGAGTGCATCAACTTGTGTCGCAAATTGAGTCTCATCACTAGGAAAATCCGTCGCCCTTCGCTGTAGGCGCATAAGGGTTTGCCCTGATGCGTCGTGCGAATTCTACCGAGAGCGAGTCCTATTTCCATCCCCTTATCGCGGCGGCAGAAAGTGATTAAATTCACATTGCGTGACGATGTCGGGCGGTACATTCGCCCGGTTGCAATTGTAAAAGCAACAACACAAGAGCCTTGCAACCAAGGGGGCCAAACATGGCGTTTGACTTCGCACTTTCAAGGATCGACAGGGACGTGGAAAAAATTCCGGACTACCGCCGCAGGCTGCTCGCCAAGCAGGTGAACGAGCTGTTCTTTTTCGCGCCCGCTGCGGTGGCGTTTTCCTTTATCGGCTCGATCGCGACCGTCATCGTGTTTCACGACACAGGTGAATTGCAGAACGGCCTGTACTGGTTCCTGTATGCCACCATCGTGATGTTTTTCCGCGCTGTCGTGGCGTTCGGCTATCACCAGCAGACCCGGCCTGTCGCCGATCCCGGCTATTGGGCGCGGCTCATGCTGGTCGGCAATGTCCTGGCCGGCGTGCAGTGGGGCATCATCGGCACGGTGCTGTTTCCCGACAACCACAATTACCGCGAGCTGTTCACGGTGCTGGTGTTGACATCCTATGTGGCCGGTTCCATTACCGCGTTTTCGCCGGTGAAATGGGTGCACTTTGCGCTGGCGGTGCCGGCCGCGGTGCCACCGACTATTTACATTTTCTTCCTGCGGGACGGCACCAACTGGATCGGTGGCGGCATGGCGATGTTCTTCATCTTTTGCGTGCTGTTTTTTTCTCACAAGCAATACCAGATCATCGAATATCGCCTTAAAGTCGAGCTCGAGAATGAGGAACTGCTGGCGCGTTCATTGCAATCCAACAGCACGCTCAGCCATTCGAACCAGGAATTGAAGACCCGCACGGAATACGAGCAGCGCGCCAAGCGTGAAGCCAGCACGCGCGCCGATTTACTGGCCTCACACGTGGCCCAGACCCTGCTGCCGATTGCCGAATGCGACCGCCATCTCAATGTGGTGGAGTGGAACGCCGCCGCTGAAAACGCACTGGGTTATCGCCTGAAAGACGTGAAAGGACAGCACCTGACCTCGTTGCTGCTGCCGGCGGAAAACCAGGTCGCCGGCCGGCCGGCCATCGAAAAACTGATCGGTGAAAACCGGGCCGCTGCCATCGATATGCCGCTGCAGGACAATCGCGGGCATCGCATCCCCATGCACCTGTTCATCACGCCGCTTCAATCTGCGGACGGGCATACGGTGCGGGTGGCAGTGATCATGACGAGGGCATAGGCAGGCACGAGAGCGTTTGCAGGACGGTGCCAGGAAAGCCACTGCACGAAAACGCGCAGCGGATTGTCCTGTTTGAGTTGGAATATGATTGCGGTCTGCGTTCTACAATCAGCGATCGCGACGCGATCATCTTCCAACACAATCACGGAGCGCGAATGCGCAATCAGGCAAGTGCCAGGACCCTATTCCTGGGTACATTCATCGGCGCGTTCATCATGGCGGCCAACGCGATCGCCGCACCGCCCGCAGCAACTCCCGCACCACCCGCTGCAACCCCCGCAACATCCCCGGCCCAAGCCGACGCGCCGACCTACGCATTGCTTTCGCTCATCGGCGACAAGCTCGACATTGTCATTGCCCACAGTGGTTCGGGCACCGACAGGAGCCGCCGCGAACCGCCGCTGGACATCACGGATCCGGTTTTCGACAACCTCGCCGCGACGGCCGCCGGCGAAGCCATTCGCCGGGTCACGCCTCGCGCGGAGCTCGCGCTGCTGAATTCGCGCAGCCCGGTACTGTTCGCGAAGCAAGCCGAACTGTTCGAAGAAAAAAACGGCGTCGTCTCGATTCCCGACGCGATCCGATCCGCATTGAAAAACGAGAAGGCCGACTACCTCGTGCTCATCGCCAAACATCGCAGCGAATCGGAATTCCAGGTTGCCGGATTTCCCGACGGCACCGGCCTGATCGAAGGCCTGGGCTTTTACCTGGATGGCGCGACCATTGTTGACAGCCGCGAAGGCAGTGAAGCAGGGCGCGGCTATATTGCGCCATTTGTGTATATGAAAGTCTGGCTGGTGGATGCGAAAACCGGAAAGTTGCTCGGCAGGCACACGGTGAAAGCGTCAACGGTCATATCGTCGGCGCGTGCGCTGGATGGGAAAACGAGTCCGTGGGCGGCGCTGACGTCGGCAGAAAAAATCGGCGCCATCAATCGCCTTATCCAGCGCGAACTGCAACGCGTGATGCCGCAGATCCTGAAAGGAGCAACGCAAAAATGAACGGGAAAATCAACAGGTCTCTGCGATCCGCGAACGCCTTGCTTGCCGGGGTCTGCGTAATGCTGGTGTCCGCGTGCGCACAGGTCACCCAGGTGCCGCGAGTCGAGGTCCGGCCGGCCGACCCGATGCACGCGCTGAACGCCGTGCTGTGGATGCAGCGCTCGGTCGAGTACCGTGTATCCGCGCGCCAGGTCTATCGTGATGCGGCATCCAGGCTGGGGGCGGCCATGGCGCCCGGCACCGCCGCCGCCGAGCAGGAAGACCTGCCGGGTTATGGCGCGCTGCCGCTCGCCGTCATCCTCGATATCGATGAAACCGTGCTCGATAATTCGCCGTACCAGGGTTGGCGCATCCGCACAGGAAGCGATTTCCAGCCGGAGTCCTGGGGTGTGTGGATTCGCAGCGTGAAAGCCGCTCCCATCCCCGGCGCGGTGGAATTCACGCAGGCAGCGTCGCGCGCGGGCATGCGTGTGTTTTACCTGTCCAATCGTGACTGCAAGAATGTCCGTCCCGCGCCCTGCGCGGACAAGGCCGCCACCGTCGAAAACCTGAAACGCGCCGGACTGCCGCTGGCCGATGCGGACGATGTGATGTTTCGTGGCGAACGCGAAGGCTGGTACGGCAAGGAAGCGCGGCGGCTGGAAGTCGCGCGCAAATACCGCATCGTGATGATGCTGGGCGATGACATGCGCGACCTGCTGCCGACGCCGGTCGTCGATGATCTGCGCCGGCCCGGTGGTGAAGCGCGCCACCAGGCTCACATGGCAAAGCTGGGCACGCGATTGTTCCTGCTGCCCAATCCCGCCTATGGTTCGTGGGAAGACTCGCTTCTTGAGGAACGCTGCAAGACGGGTGATGTCCCATGCCTTGCGCGCCTGCAGAAACGCCGCATCGATGCACTGGATGCGGCGGAAATTGTGCCGGACCCTGTGGTTAGGTAAAAATGGCGGCGGTCCGCTTTTCGCTAGCGGGCGAAGGCGTAGATTGTTTGCTGGCGCGGTGTTTGACGCAAAAATGACCTGCGAACCGCTGCTGCGCTGGAGTTTGTGCTCCGGATTTTCATGAATGGGCTGCACGCCTAACCGCGCCACCGTGCGCGGAATTTCTATATGCCTGAGGTTTCATTGATCAATATGAAATGGCTGGGCGGCGCCGTTATTTTTGGCGTCGGTATCCTGGTGGGAGGCTATTTGTTCGCCGGCTCGCAGCCGAGGTCTTTCCTTGCCTTGCGTGACTGCGGCAAATCATGCCTGCAGAAAAAAGACCTGGCGGGACTGCTGACGTCGGTCGGCATCCGCCGGGCCGACGGCGTGCTGCCGATTGTCGTGAAGGAAAGCGATCGCTGCCTCGCGATCCGCCATCCGCGCCCGGTGGCGAAGATTCACTACGTGTTCTTTCCCAAGAAAGACATCAAGAATATTGCCGATATTGCCGAGGGTGACCAGCCGTTTGTGTTCGATTGTTTTTCACTGATCCGCTCGATGGTCACGGAAAATAAATTGCGCGATTACCGCGTGTTCACCAATGGTCCCGGCGCGCAGGACATCACCTACCTGCACTTTCACCTGGTGAGTACCGAGCAGGGCCCCCTGGCCAGCGAACCGATCGCGGACCAGGGTAAGCCGGCCCCTTATCGGCGCATCGGAAAGTTCTGATCGGCAATTCGGTGTCGTCTGCCTTTCATGGTTTGGCGCTTCCCACCAGGATGCGCACCGCCTTCGGATCGCGCGCGCTGACGAAGTTGAATACTGAGTCCACCGTCACGGTGCGGATGCGATCCGACCAGCGCAATTCCCCGGGATGATCATCAAACGCAATGTTCACTTTGGTGACGCGCGCGCCGAGCCGTGTGAAGGCATCGAGCTTCAGTTCAGTCGGCTGGTAGCCGGCAAGTTTCAGCCATTGCTGCGCCTGTTCGCGTGAGGTGATCTGCGCATCGCGCGCCTCGGCCGCGGCAATCACTTCCAGCGCCCACTGGTTTGAATTCTGGTAGCGCGTCGAAAACGGATACGCCACCATGTTGTAGTGCTCGTCGTGTAACGCGAGGTGTTTGTGCGCTCTAAACAGTGCGGCCAGGCGCTGCTGCGAGGTTTCGTTCGGAATCAGGATAACCGCCTCCATTTTCCACAGGTCGTCGAGGAAAAAATTGCCGAGGCCGTCATCGTAGATTTCAGAAGACGCGGTGCCGCACTGGTTGAGTTCATGTGTGATCCGCCACGCGCCCTTGGGATGATCGCGCCAGGCAAAACCAAAATGCGAATAGTGCACACCGAACTTCGACAGGTTCTGCCCCGCCCGTGCGATCAGTGCGACTTCTGCACCTGACGCATCCAGTTTCTGGCGTGCGTCATCGGCCAGGGTCAGCGCCTGCTGCACCACGGTCGCACTCGGCTGGCGCTCTTCGCACGAGCGGCCGGCCGTCGCTGCGCCGCAGAACAGGAAGGCGCCACTGCATGAAATTGCGACGATAAATTTTTTCATGGGCGTGAGTGGTCTGGGAGGCATCAGTAATCGCGTGCGCGCGAATGATGCAGCAAGGCCATGCCCATTTCATTGGGCACGAACATCAGTGCCTTTCCCGCGGACACAAGCAGTACGCCGGTCGCCGATGCCACTGCCTGCAGCGCCATGCCCGCGCCGATGGCGGAGCCTTCAATGAGCTGCGTCGATACCTGCACCGACGCCTCAGCACCGCTGGCGAGCCCGCGCAAAGTGATCACCGAAACGTTGCCGACGGTTTTGACAGCCGTGATGGAAAGTTTGCCGGCGTCACGGAAAAATTGTGCGGTGCCACCGACCAGAACCACCGGAATGGCCATCGAGGCGCTGATGGAAGCACGTGAGGCATCGGTGATCGAATTAGCCTGTGCGCTGGTGCCGGCCATGCAACCGATCAGCGCGGTGGCGGCAAGGGCGGTACGGATTGAAAACGTAAACGGATTGCGGTTTTTCATGTGAAAAATCTCCCTCTGTTCAAGCGGCATCAAATCGATTGTTTTGACGGTTCTTCATCCTGCGTGTCCGTATTTGCAGGTGCTGTAACGGCTGCTTCTTCACAGCTGTTGTTGCCCTGGATCGCATTTTTGGCGCGGGTGCGCACTTCATCCAGCGCCTTGTTCTTGATCGAGCCAACCGGGTCCATTGCATAACCAACCCAGGCCGGAATTTTCACAACGTGGTCGTTGACCAGCTTGATGGCGAGGCCCTGCGGTGAGCGAACGTAACCGGCGATTTCGCGGATCGGCTTGATTTTTTCATTGAGGCTCTCAGCGCTCTTCACGATTGCGGAGCCGCCACATGCCGTGGGCGCCGCTTCTTTTGGCGCAACGATGGTGATGGCGTCCATTTTTTGCGCTTTATCGGTGGCCAACTCGGTGGGCGCGCTGCATTCCGCACAATCACTTTCGCCTGCATCTTCCGCAGCATTTGCGCCAAACGGCACGGCGAACAGGGCGACTGTGCTGATCAAGGTGCCAACCAACAATTTGCTTTTCATGGTGTTGCTCTCCGGGTTATTTATTGGTCGTTGTGTCCCGCCTGAATCCTTTGCTGCACAACGTGAAAGCATTCTTGTGCAGCCGGGAGGCGCACGCAATACCGGCCTGGGGTAGTATTGGATATCAATACCACGCGACAGCCGAGCCGAGACAAATGAGCACAAAAGCCCGCACCAGCACCCTGATAGGCGCACTCAAAACCACGCTGAAATCCCGTTCGATCACGTATGAGGAACTGGCGCGACGGCTGAAGTTGTCGCATCCCAGCGTGAAGCGCCTTTTTGCCGAGGAGACCTTCACGCTGAAACGCATCGAGGAAATCTGCCATGTGCTTGAGATCGATTTTTTTGACCTGGCCCGCATGGCGCGCGGCGCCAGCGCCGACACCGACGAGATGACCCAGCCGCAGGAAGAGGCGCTGGCGCAGGATGCGCGGCTCCTCGGCATGTTCTACCTCGTGTTCAACGAGTGGTCGATGGACGAGATACTGGACGCCTACGAATTGAGCAAGGCGGAGTGCACCAAATTGCTGCTGCAACTCGACAAGCTGCGTCTCATCGAACTCGGCGCCAACAATGCGGTGCGGTTGCGCGTGCCCAAGACCTTGCGGTTGCAGCGCAACGGGCCCATCCGGCGGTCCCACGGAAAATCGGTGGTGAGTGATTTCCTCCAGGCTGATTTCGCCGAAATGGGTGGTTTCTTCCGCTTTGAATTTCGCGATCTTTCGCGCGCCTCGGTGGCGCACCTGGAACGCAAACTTGAGCGCATCGCCCATGAGCTGCACGAACTGGCGGAACTCGATGGCTACCTGCCGCCGGACCAGCGCCAGACAGTGGGTCTGGCACTCGGCATGCGGCCTTGGACCATGTCGTGGGTCACGGGCCTGAAGAAGAAAACCGTCAAGAACAAAAATGCGGCTATTGCCGTGAAGGGCCGGGCCTAGAATAGTTATTTTTCACGGATGGAATCATGCCCCATACAAAAGTTGCGATCATCACCGGCGCCGGCAGCGGCATTGGCAAAGCCACGGCACTCACGCTGCTGAAGGCGGGTTACTCCGTTGCACTGGCGGGCAGGCGGCTTGATCGCCTGCAGGCGGCAGCGGCAGAGTCCGGCGCAGGGGATCGTGCACTGGTGGTCGAAACTGATGTGGCCGATCCGGCAGGCGTAAAAAATCTTTTCGCGCGCACCCAGGCGGCGTTCGGCCGGCTGGATTTATTGTTCAACAACGCCGGCACCGGCGCGCCTGCCATCCCGATCGAGGAGATGGATGTGGAGAAGCTGAAGGCGGTACTGGACGTCAATCTCCTTGGACCGTTCCTGTGCACGCAGGAGGCCATCAAGCTGATGAAATCGCAGACACCGCAGGGCGGTCGCATTATCAACAACGGCTCCATCTCGGCGCATGCCCCGCGTCCCAATTCTGCCCCTTACACGGCGACCAAGCACGCCATCACCGGGCTCACCAAATCGACTTCGCTCGACGGCCGCAAACACAACATCGCCTGCGGCCAGATCGATATCGGCAATGCCCACACCGAGCTGGCCGCGCGCATGGCCAATGGCGTGCCGCAGGCCAATGGTGAAATCGCGGTAGAGCCATTGATGGATGTGCAGATTGTGGCCGATGCCGTGTTGCATATGGCGAGCTTGCCGCTGACCGCAAACGTGCAGTTCATGACGGTGATGGCAACGAAAATGCCGTTTGTGGGACGGGGATAACTCATCACGCCTGCAAAAAAAATGCGCGCCGCGCTGCTTGTCCTGTTGCTTGCATGTTGTGTTCCTGCGCATTCCCAGGCAGCAGAAGAAACCGCTCCGCGTTTTGAAACCATGTCGGTGGGCGCGGCCAAATTCGAACTGCAATTCGCGCCGGGACTGGACACCACCAGGCGCGGCGAGGTGCGCGACTGGATAGACCGGTCGGCGCGCGCCGTTGCCGGCTATTTCGGCAAATTTCCCGTAGCGACAGCGACAATTCTCGTCATTCCCGTAGACGGAAATTCAGTCAATTCCGGCACCGCATTCAACGATTCCGAACTGCGCATCCGCGTGCGCATCGGCCGCGACATCACGCACGGGAAATTGCTCTCCGACTGGATCCTGGTACACGAAATGGTGCACCTCGCCATTCCCGAAGTACCACGCAACCAGAACTGGTTTCATGAAGGTGCTGCAACGTACGTCGAGATCATCTCCCGCGCGAAGGCCGGGCTGTCGGGCAGTGCCGGCGGTTGGGCTGAACTGTTTCGCAATGTCGGCCAGGGCATGCCGCAGTCCGGTGATCGCGGTCTTGACCATACCCCGACGTGGGGCCGCATTTACTGGGGCGGCGCGATGTTCTGCATGCTGGCCGATATCGAATTGCGCAAGCGCAGCCACAACAAGGTGGGACTGCAGCATGCGTTGCGCGGCATCGTTGCCGGCGGCGGTAACTATGCGGTGGAATGGCCGCTGGAAAAAACGCTGAAGGTGGCCGATGAGGCGACCGGATTCACCGTGCTCTCCGACTTGCATGCGCGCATGCAAGACAGCGCAGGTGTATCGGCGTCTTTACTGGCGGAGATTTGGCGTGACCTGGGAATTTCAGAGGTCGATGGCGTTATCGTCTTTCGCGATGACGCGCCGCTGGCGGATATCAGGCGGAAAATTATTGCTGCTGGTTGAACGTCAACCAGCTGGATCGCCATTTGACGCCATTCTCCAGCCTGTTTAGGCCGGGAAGGCGCGCCGGCTGGACATTTGCATCGCCTGGATTGTTCAGCCGTCCCATCCCTCATCAAATGGATAACGCTCCGCCCAGAATGCTGCAAGGCGCGGATCAGCGTCGACGCGCTTGACCACAGCTGACATTTTTGGCGCTGCCGCATGGAATCTTTTCCGCCACGGACCGAAGCGTGAAACAACCGTGACATAAAGGTCGAGCACGGTCAGCGTATTGCCCAGCAGGTAATTACCCGGCTGCAGTTGCGCGTCCATATTGCGCCAGCAGAATTCGATACGATCGTGCACTGCCGCGATGACCGCGTCGCGTGAAGCAGCCGGCGCGCCGATGCGCGCCACATCCGGCTTGATCCAGTGCAGTGCATAGATGGCAGACGAGACATGGAACATCCAGCGCAGGAACTGCGCGCGTGTGCTGTCATCAATCGCCGGTGAGAGTTTCGATTCGGGATGCGAATCGGCAAGATGAATGAGGATGGCAGCACTTTCCGTCATCACTTCGCCACCGGGAAACACCAGTGTGGGAATCTGTCGCATCGCATTGAGCGGCGCCACGGTGTTGCGGGCGCGCTCGTCGTGCCATGTGGCACCCTCCACAACGCGATAGGGGATGCCGATCAACGTCAAAGCAGCTTCCACGGCAATTGAGCCGGAGCCCATCGCGCCATAAACAATCAGCGATTCGGCTGCCGTTGATTCCTGAATGTTCATTGCTTCATTCTCAATCGATCCAGTGCGACGTTGCGGAGTGTTCCGATGACGCAGAAACACTACGTCTTATCCACGCGTCAATACGCGCCTCCAGCATGCTCAGCGGCAGTGCACCACTCCCCAATACTTCATCATGAAATGCGCGGATGTCGAAGCGCCGGCCCAAGGACTTCTGCGCCCGTTCGCGCAATGCCAGCAGCTTGAGTTCGCCGATCTTGTACGACAATGCCTGCCCCGGCCAGACCATATAGCGCTCGGTCGCGCGGCGCGCATCGTCGTGGGTAAGCCCCTGTGTATCGATCATGTATTTGATGGTCTGTTCGCGCGTCCAGCCTTTAGCGTGCAGGCCGGTGTCCACCACCAGTCGTACGGCGCGAAACAACTCATTTTGCAGCCGGCCCACGTAGTCGAACGGATCGTCGTAAACGCCGAGCGTATTGCCGAGGCTTTCCGCGTACAGGGCCCAGCCCTCACCATAAGCGTCGTACCAGATGTATTGGCGAAACCGGGGAATGTCGAGTTCCTGTTGCAGCGCCATATGCAAGTGATGCCCGGGCTGGCCTTCGTGCAGGAACAGTGCAGTCACGGTGGTCGAGTTGTATTTGAGCGGATCGGGAATGGCCGCATAAAACACGCCGGGGCGCGATCCATCCATGGCCGGCAGCACGTAGGTAGATGACGCCGTATCGCGCAACAGCTTGTCGACGGGCCTGATTTCCAGGGGCGCTTTCGGCGTACGGCCGAAGAGCAACTTCAGCTGCGGCTGGATCTTTTTGTTCAGCGCCTCGAACCGGAGGATCGCCTCCTCTTCAGTCTTGAACGGCAGCAATTCCGGGCGGGTGTTGAGTCCCGACAGGAAATCCGTGAGCGCACCTTTGAAACCGACCCGCGCCTTCACTTTTTCCATCTCCGCCAGGATGCGCGCCACTTCCTTTAGGCCGGTGGCGTGAATCTGTTCGGGCGTGAGCGAAGTCGTGGTGCTTTCGCGAACATTGAAGCGATACCACGCGGCACCGCCGGGTAATTGTCCAAGGCCTGCCGAACTACGTGCGGCGGGCAGGTATTCATCGCGCACAAACGCATGCAGCTTTGCCAGCGCGGGCATGATGCGCGTGGTCAATGCCTCACGATATGCCGAAGCCAGGCGCGTCTTGTCCGCAGCAGAAAAGCTGTCGGGCATGTGTTTGACCGACGCGTAAAACGGCGTGTCTTCGGCTTTGCCTTCCGCCAGTACCTGCAATTGCGGCAGTGCGCGCTCAACAATGGCTTTCGGCTGGACGATGCCGCGCCGCATGCCTTCGCGCATATTGACGATGGCCTGCGATGACCACGCCGGCAGTTGTTCGATGCGCTTCAGGAAATTGTCGTAATTCTGCACAGTCTTGAATGGCTGCACGTTCTGCCCGCCCGCCCAGCCGGCAAGCTTCACGGGTATCGCTTCCATGTGATGAATCGGCAGGAGGTGGCGCGGATAGTCCAGTGCTTCCAGTCGCGTGGTGGCGTCGAATTTGAGGACGTCGTAGCTCACGCGATCCGCCGGTGGCAACCCGATGCGTGGAATGTTTTTCAAGTCCCTGAGGATTTTCCTGAACGCAGCCGATTGGCGGTTGCGATGCGCCGGCGAAATCTCGATGGCGAGCTCGCCCTCGAAGCGCGGATCACCCACTTCTTCGGTGGCGGCGAGCGGGAATAACGTCAGGCGCAATTCAAAATATTCGTCAGCCAGTTGTTTGAGTTGTGCGGATGCATTGCCGCTGTCTGCTGCGTGTACCGCGCTAAAGAATAGGGGAAAACCGGGAATGACAAGCAGGAGAAGCAAGCGCAGATACGAGGATTGCAAAAAACGCATGAAGGGTTCCGGAGAGTGGAAGGGTGGAAGCGCGAATAGAGGAAAAAAGTGAACGGCCGATTGGATATTACGTACTGCGCTTGCCTCGAACAATCGAAACATTCTCACGCGAACGGTGAGTCCTGCTCACGCATCGGCGCAACACTGCCGGGATGATCGAACTAGGCTGCAAGTTGCGGAAGAATCTCACCCGCCGTGCCGCGCAATGAAATCTGCGCGATGCTTGAAAGTGGGGTGGCATCGGGATTGATCTCGATCACCGTTGCCCCGGATTGCCGTGCAAGGAATGGCAGGGACGCGGCAGGCTCCACGACCGTGGACGTTCCCACCGACAGGAAAACATCACACGCACGTGCCATCTGCATGGCGGTTGCCAGCGCTTCCTCGGGCAGCGATTCGCCGAACCAGACTACGTCGGGCCGCAGCAGTGAATTGCATTGGCTGCAGCGCGGCGGCACGGTTGAATCGTCCCACGTCGCGGCCGGATGATGATGATCGAAACACTTCACGCGCCGGATGTTGCCGTGCAGCTCGACCACATTGCGCGAACCCGCTGCTTGGTGCAGGCCGTCCACATTCTGCGTGACCAGCGTGAAATTGGCATCGCGCGCCACGCATTTTCGTTCCAGCGCCGCCAGCGCGAGATGCCCGGGATTGGGTTGCGCCGCCATCACTTTTTCGCGCCGCCACGCATACCATTCCCAGACGAGTTTCGGATTGGCCAGGAACGCCCCGGGCGTGGCCAGTTCTTCTGGTTTGAATTTTCCCCAGAGTCCGGTCAGTGCATCGCGGAAGGTCGGGATGCCGGATTCGGCCGAGATGCCGGCGCCGGTGAGGATGCATACAGCGCGTGCGCGTGACAGCGCTTCGCGGGCAAGGTGCAGGTGGTCATTTGGCATGAACGTCATCATGCCATGGCGCCAGGCCGGCGCTACAAATTCACCGGACGATCAGGTGATGCCGGCGTCGGTCGAGAGCGCTTCCACGCAATGGAACGGCATCACGAAATTGTTCTGCGCGTCGGCCACGGCTTCGATGTGGATGATGGGCGCCTGCGATTGGACGTTGCCGAAAATGGTGGCGAACGAAACATCTGCCGCATCGCGCCCGGTGCCGAAGCGCACGAAGCCCATCGGGATCGCGGTACCGGACGGATCGAACATGTACC
>JBDTWS010000002.1:0-67921 GCA_040006575.1 Betaproteobacteria bacterium | reverse complement strand
CGCGACGATGCCTCGCCCACCGGCTGGAATAACCGCGTGTTCAAGGCGGTTGCCATGCCGCATGTGCTGCATGATCTGCAAGGCACACAGGTAATGGCCAAGGTAGGCGAACAAAAAGGCCATGGCGATCACATGGAGCCGATCATGAAGCTGGTGATCGATCGCCCCGGCTCGATGACCGCCGCTGAATACGATCACTTCGTGGCCGACCTCGTGAATTACCTGAGCTACATGGGCGAGCCTGCGCAGGCACAGCGTAACCAGCTGGGTGTGTGGGTGCTGCTTTTCCTGGTGATCGCGTTCTTTGTGAGCCTGTGGTTGAAGCACGAATACTGGAAAGACGTGAAGTAGATTTTCTGCGTTTTTTAAAGCCGCCAGGCGCGACGATTCATTCGCACCTGGCGGCTTGGCATTTTAAGAATTCAAGAAGTTAAATAGAAAAGAACAGGTAAGCCGCCATGATGACTTTGTACTCGGGAACGACGTGCCCCTTCAGCCACCGCTGCCGTATCGTCCTTTACGAAAAAGGCATGGACTTCCAGATCCTCGACGTGGACCTGATGAACAAGCCGGAAGACCTGGCCGTCATGAACCCGTACAACCGCACCCCGGTGCTGGTGGAACGCGACCTGATCCTGTACGAATCGAACATCATCAACGAATACATCGACGAGCGATTCCCGCATCCGCAATTGATGCCCGCCGACCCGGTGATGCGCGCCCGCGCCCGCCTGATCCTGTTCCGCATGGAAAACGAAATTTTCAATCATGTCGACACGCTGGAACGCGGCAAGCAGAACCAGCACGACAAGGCGCGCCTCTACATCCGTGAAAACCTGATCCAGCTCGCCCCGATTTTTGTCAAGCAAAAGCACATGCTGGGCGACGATTTTTCGATGCTCGACGTGGCGATCGCCCCGCTGCTGTGGCGCCTCGAGCACTACCAGGTCGAGATGCCCAAGGCTGCTGCGCCGTTGCTGAAGTATGCCGAGCGCCTGTTCTCGCGCCAGGCCTTCATCGACTCCATGACCGCCTCGGAAAAGGCGATGCGCAAGTAAGGAAAGTAATTCGCCGGCTTGCCACGCAAGCCAGTGAATTACCGGGGTAGCGAAAAAATTCATTGCTCCGCGCAGCCACCGCTTGAGTCGTCTCCATGGTTGAACTCTCCACCAAGCCCTACCTGATCCGCGCCATTTACGAATGGTGCGCGGACTGTGGCTTCACGCCCTACCTGACCGTTCGCGTTGACCAGAACACACGCGTGCCAATGGAGTATGTGAAGAACGGTGAGATCGTGCTCTCGGTCAGCCAGCAGGCGACCCGCAACCTCACCATCGGCAACGACCTGGTGCAATTCTCTGCCCGCTTCAATGGCGTCTCGCGCGAAATCGCGGTGCCCATCTATGCGGTGCAGGGCATCTTTGCGCGCGAGAATGGCCGCGGCATGTTCTTCGAGCCGGAACAGGCGCCCGAGCAAATGGGAACAGCGACCACGAGTGCACCTGCGCTGCAATCTGTACCCACCACCTCGGCCAATACTGTTTCGCCACTGGCTGACATCGATTCCGCCAAGCCCGAGGCCGCGCCGGAAGATCCCGCGCCCCCGGACAAACCCAAGGCGCCGCCGCGCGGTAATCTGCGGGTTATCAAGTAACCGAACTCCCTGATGTTTTGCAGTTGAAGCGGTGCCGGTTTTTGCTATGCTGATTCCAATTCAATCCGAAGGTCCCCGCACATGAGCACGTCCAGCGTCGCCGAACTGCTGCAGGACAAGGCGCAGCAGTCACCCCAGAAGAAATTGTTTTCCGTCGGCCCCGATGTCGTGTTGGCGGAAGCCGTCGCGCTGATGGTGAACAACGCGATCAGTTCGGTGCTGGTGATCGACAACGGCGAAATGCTGGGCCTCATCACCATGCGCGAATTGCTGCAGGGACTGAATGCCCATGGTGGCAGCCTGATGCAGGCGCGATGCCGCAGCGTGATGAAAGTAAATCCGGCGGTGGCGCAATTTGAAGACAGCGTCGATCACTTGCGCGGACTGATGACCGAACTTCACATCACGCATGTGCCGGTGATGAATCACGGCACGCTGGCCGGCATCCTGTCGTTTCACGACATCGCCCGCAGCGCGATCAAGGACGTGGATTTCGAGAACAAGCTGTTGAAGCAGTACATCAAGAACTGGCCGGAGTAATTCGCGGATTCAGGCGATATCCTCATCTGCGATCACTCGTAACAACAGACTCTCACACGAAACTCCAGCATTGGCGCGGCTTGACAGCGGCTTTTGAGCTGTAAGCCGCGCCGGTGCTGGAGTTTTATTTTGAGAAATTGTCGTTTCCGGACATTGAGTAATTGTCGAGGTGCGGCACCGCACGACAACGTCAGAATGGCAATCGCGACAACTGCCTCTGCTGCGCATAGCCATCGACCGTGAAGTTGAAATTCAGCTTCTCCTGGCTCGGCTGTATCGTCGCCGAGCCCACTTCCGTAACTTCAATATCCGTCGTGTTCCAACCAATCGACAGGTAGTTGCTGCCCTTTGAACGCGTGCGATAGAGCTTGCCCGAAGTGACATCGCCTGCGGCCTGGCTGTCCGGCAGCGTGATGAACATCGGTTTGCCGTCGATATCGTAGTGATAGATCACCGCAAATAGCTTGGTGCCATGCTGCGCAATCGCCACGCCCCAGCCCGCAGCATCGGATTTAAAGAAATGATCCGAGAGATCACTCGGAAACGCCGACCGCAATGTGCTGCCGTAAGGCTGGCGCTGGATAGATTTGGTAATGTTGGTATTGCCGATTCGATAGTTGAAGTTCGCCGTGTCCTGGCCGGTAAAGGTCAGCGTGGCCGATCCGATTTTGGTGACGCCCACGGCGGCGGGATCAAACTGCGGCGCCTTGTACGATGGGCCGGTGGTGCGATACAGGTCGCCTGAACAGGTCGTACCGTCAAAGGCCTGGATGTTGCAGCCGGAGATCGTCAGGAACAATTGGTTGCCCTGTTCATCGTAGGTGAACCAGGCGCCAAACAATTGCTGTCCGTGCTGGGTGATGTGGATCCCCCAGCCGGATTCAGCCGCATTGAACCAAAGATCTGTGTAGTTGACGCTGGCGATTGCCCCAGCCGCCGGGACATAGCCGATCAGCGTGTTCGACTGGTAAGTGCCGCCGGTCGATTCGCCATTGGCATTGACGAGTTGCGATTGCGTACAGGTGGGTGACGCATAAAGAATGGTATCGACGCGTGCCGGATCAAATGCCGAACAGAGACTCAAACTATTGGCAGGCTTGGCAGCGCTGCCGGAATAGACAAAGCCTTCAACACCATCGACCACATAGCCCTTTGCTTCCAATGCCTGGACTTGTGTGCGATCTGTCGCGTAGGCGAATGCGCGCACTGTCTTGCAGCCTGCTGCACCCGCCAGGCACACTTGGCTCATTCGATAGAGAGGCGCCAGCGCTGTGCCGCCAACGGGGCTGTTCTCCGTTGTGAACACATTGAAAAATGAACGCGCCACCGGCTGGTTGCAATTGGCGCCGTTGGTGTCGCACAGCTTCCCGGTCAATAGCGCATAGTCGGGAATGGCGTTGCCGAAACTCTGGTAGACGGCCGCCGATGCCTGGCTCTGCAACTTGAACTCACCGGCGATCGCGGCCAACGCGGTTTGTGGACTGCTTGTGTAGAGATGTTCCTGGCTGGGCGTGCTGTACAGCGTGAACATCGGCGTAACGCGGTTGGTGGCGGTGCCGCCCAGGGCCGCCTGTACCGCGCTCTCGGCATTGGGAATATAGAAGACCAGGCCCGAGCCTGTCGGACCCAGCACCGGTTGGGTGGCTGTCTGGTACATTATTTCGCGCACTTCCACCGCGCTTAGCAACGGATTGGCTGAGCGGATCAAGCCGGCCAAAGCACTGACAAAGGGTGCAGAAAACGAGGTGCCGGTACAGTCGCCATAGCCGGCATAGGCGGCTGGCAGCGAGACCGCTTCACCCAGCGTCGAATCGACGCGGTCGCCACAGCGCAGGCTGGTAATGCCGTAAAGATATGTATTGGACTTCTGTGCGACCAGCACGTCTTTCGCCGGTGCCACCAGGCGGATTTTTGGCCCCCAGTTGGAGCCCGCGTTACCAGTCAATTCGTAGCCGTGCGTCCAGAATGATCCGTCCGGTTCAAGTCCCCCCACCGCGATGACGCTGGGATAATTTGCCGGGAAAGGAACGCGGTTGCTGGTCGGCGCGGCGCCATAGTTCGCCTGATTTTGTGCAATGGCGACCATGACAATTTCACGTTCCGCCGCACGGGCCATCGCATCACAACCAAATACCTGTCCAGGCACATTGCAGGACAGTGGTTCATCGGTGGCATTGCCGCCATAGCCGACGCTGAAATTGATTACGGAGGCGCCTGCGCGGATGGGGGCGAAATAGGCCGGGCTGTCGACCAGGTTGTGGAGCGAAAGCGAACAATATGGACAGCCACCGGAGATACCTTTCCCGTCAAATCCACGTGCCGCCATAACGCTCGCGACCATGGTCGCGTGATAATTTGGCGGCGGCGAAGGAGCTTCGGATAGCGGTTGAGAAATATGCAGCCGCAGGTTTCCATCAAGCCCGGGTTGCAACTCGGGGTGGTCGACGTAGCCTGTGTCCACGATCGAGATGTGCGCGCGACCCTTGGTCAACGCCCGTGCACGATCGAATTTGAGCATTTCGATTCCCCATTGGTACGCCCCCTTTGATGCGGGCCGCGGCGTCGGCAAACTTAGTGGATCGGCGACACCGGCCTGCGCAAATATTTGGCCGGACGAAAGCACCAGGCAGGACACAAAACACTCGCGAAGAAATTTCATGGTCTTCATCAATTCTGTTCGGGTTTTCAGCACTGGCCTGCGCCAGAGCTGCCGGCACTTTCGGCCGCTACCCTTCATGTTGCGGCCTTGGCGGTGGGCTAACTGGTCGTCAGCGTAACGATCACGCGCTTACGCATGACTTACCGGAAATAAAATGCATAACGCGGAATGAGTTGGCTGTTATTCGCCGATTGGTCGATGGCGAAATATACCCGGGACACTAAAAGTCAGGTCTCGCGGGCTACACGATACGACGACGCGGCGCCCATTCGGCCCCTAGACGAGGCGAGATGACAGCTGAATGAACAGCGCGCCACCCATCACAAACGCAACATCAATTCTCTCGAAATTGTCAGCGATGAATTCATCGCCAGTCCGTTGCGGACCATCGCCATACGGCCAAAGATAGTCGTCAACAATTATCCAGCCGCCATCGATAACAAAGGCGCTCCACGCGCTAACGTCGCCTTTCGCGGCGGCGTAGCTGTGATTGCCGTCGACGTGCAGTATCGCGACCTGGCCGCGATAATTCGTCGTCCCAAATGATGGTGTGGTGACAACCTGGTTCTCACGATAGTAATTCGCCCCCTCTGTCGACGGCATGCGCAAGTAATTCACATGATTCAAATTATAGGGAAGCAGGTTCATTTCAAAAACAAGCAGCGCTTCGCTTGCATCTACCTGCGCGGATCCGCCATCGACGAGACCCTTGTCGTCATGCTGGACCAAATGCTCGTTTGACCACGGATCAACGCACAACAACTTTCCGATGTCGTAGCAATGTGCCAATCGTGAAAACACGAACGCTGATTTCCCCCACCAGCTGCCGATTTCCACTATGTCACCGGGCGGGCAAAAGCGGGCGATTTCGCACAAGGCGTTGAGTTTTTCGTCGTCGCACATGCCCGGTATCGTTGCCGTGTGCCGGAACAAGGCAGCAAGTTCGATGGCGGATACGGACGCCTTGCACTCGACTGCAGACGCCAATGGAATGGGATTTTCAAGCAACACGCGCGCGCGTTCGCGCGCCGTGCGATATCCGGCCAGCTCGGTATTCACCGGGGAGTCGTTGACCAGTACAACCCCGGGGGCCAGCTCATTCAGTATCTGGCTCAGGTAGTTCCAGACCACCGGATTGGGTGAAAAAATGCCGCCGATGTTGAACTCCTGGATGCGTTGCTTTAACGCGTCATTGAAGTCGTGCTGGGTGATATACGGGAGATAGAGCCATTGGGGGTATTGCTCCCGCGATACATCGTAGTCGAGCGACGATGCGCCAATGACAGCCTGCTCGTCACGCAGGCACTTTTGCAAGTATTCAAGCGAACGCGGCATGCCACCGGGGAAAATCAGGATGGGCCGTTCGGCACTACCCAGCTGTTCGCGATGACTCATGTTGCCAGTGTCAGTCGCCACTCATTCGCCCTTCTCGCATACCAGGAAAATGCTGGCGCACAAGTCGGGATACGCCAGCCCAAGTTGGTAGCAACCGTCCAGATACTCTTTTGAAATAATATCCGTGGCGAGCAGGCGATCCCATTGGAAATTTGCCAATGCCTTGAAAAAGACTCCTGATCGATGGACTACACGCAATCCTGCGGCAACGGCGTCGCGTTCAAGCGTGTGCGATGTGTAGGTGACGTGGTGACCATGTTCGGCCTCCGCCGGCGTGACCGCTTCATTGTGGGATATCAGTCCCATTTTCACGGCGATCTGCCGCGATGGCGCGTTTGCATTCGGACAAACCAGGAAGAGCCTGCCGTTGTCCGTCAGCCACTCATCGTTTATGCGCTTCAGCACCAGCACCGGGTCGTCCAGGTGTTCCAATACGTGGGTCAGGATAATGTTGTCGTAGCGTCGGGGAAGCGTGACCGTCTCAAACGTCGAATGGATCAACGTCACTTTGTTTCCCAGCGCCTGCTTCGCCTCTGCCAGTGCGGGTTCCGACGCTTCGACGCAGGTCACATCATCGAAACGGGACAGAAATCGCCGGGTGAAATCGCCCTTGTGACTGCCAAGTTCAAGCAGGCTGCCCTTGTTAAAGAACGGCTCGAACGATCGCAGCATGAAAGGGTGCATCACGTCGATATCAAAGGCGTATGCATACCTTGGTTGGGCGGCGGCCGACGACTCCTGATGATTGTCGGGTGGTGATTTCATCGTCTCCATCGTCGCTATGCCCAGTACTTCGTTTCTTTTACCAAATTGAGGTAATCCTGTTTGGTAATACCCACAATGACCTGGTCCCAGTACCGGCCCTTCCTGAAGAAGTAATTCTTCTTTCGCCCCTCCTCTTTCCAACCCAGTTTTTTTCCGCAGTAGGTAGCGATCGACTGTTCGTTATATTCGATCATCGACCCGTCAAGCCGCTCAAGATTCATTTCTTCAAAGGCGTATCGCATCGTCGCCATGATCGCGTCTACGCCATAGCCTTTGCCTCGATGCTGGGCCTCACCCAGCACCAAGCCATGCCAGGCATGGCTATTGCGCCAATCAATATTGACGATACTGGAAATGCCGATGATCCCCACCTCCGGCACGTCGACCACAAACCGCTGGTTCAGCCGGTCCTGTTTCAAATTCTGGAACCACGCACTATGGAAATCCATGGAGCTCGGAAAGTGCAATTCACCAATTCCGTCCTGGGTCACGGGATCGTTTGCCCATTTGTGCAACAACGCAAGGTCACGTTCCTCAATGGCCCTTAACGTCAGCACTTTTCCCCTGATATTCATTTGGCTGTCTCCCGATATATGCGCGCGGCTAATTTTCCAGCTTCGCCAGGCCGAAACCATGGCGGCCAAACTCGTTTCCGTTGTACAGCAAATACACGCCGCCATCCATTTGAAAAACATGCGGGTAGCACAACATGTCCGAATCCCAACTGCCGTCCGTCACATCGATCCCGACGTTGTCATCGTCCCGAGTCCAGCTCACCAGGTCTTCGGAAACGGCGTAGCCGATTCGATACCCCCTGTCCCGGTTTTTTCTGAAGTCTGTCGCATGCCGATAACAAAAAAACATGTGATAACGGCCATCTACAAACGTCACCGTGGGAAGCGCCTGGCACTCGTCGGCATCCAGTTTATCGGTGATCAACAGCCGGCCCTCCTTGATCCAGGAGATGCCATCGCCGGAAGTGGCGTGGGCAATTTTATAGACTCTCTCGGGTACGCCCTCCGGTGACTGGCGCGCCCACTTCGTGCCGAAGACATACCACATGTGATACGTGCCGCCGTATACGGCAACGAACGCGTCGCCGACCAGGAAAGGTTCATTCAGTGAAGGCGTCAATACCGGCCCTTTGCCGACCTTGCGAAACGTCACGCCGTCGTCATCGCTGATGGCCAAGCCGATTGCGGCATCGGTGGACACCGATGCCCTTCTATTCCAGCCCGTGGTGTAGGCAAGTACCTTGTCATTGACCTTGCAGACGTTCATCGGAAATATGCCGTGTTCGTCAAAGCTGCCCAACGCACCCAGGCTGATGACCGTCTCCGTCGATACCCTGATCACTGTCCTGAAGTCTTTGTCCATATCGACAAATGAAATATGACTCAGGTATTTCCCCATCGCATCCCTTTCCCGCGTTGAGAAATAGATACGGACGAAGTCGTCAAATACCAATGCCTGGGGTGATTGGGCGAATTCCTTGCAGTTGTTCGACAGGCGATGTTCCGTCGGGTCGAATATCTTTCCCAGTTTCTTCCATTTCATAGCGGTGTCGGGACCAGGATCATGAAAGATGACCTTCCAGTTGCGCGAGCCCAAATCCATATCGGCCAACCGCATTTCCTAAATAGAACATGTAAATGTCACCATCCAGCGCAAACACATGTGGATAGGAGATGGATTGATCATCCCATCCCTCCGGCGAGATATCGATACCCGCTTTTGTGTCGTCCCGAATCCAGTTCACCATGTCGTCGGAAACGGCATAGCCAATACGATAGCCCCGGTCGTTATTCCTGAAATCGAGGCAGTACTTGTAGCAAAAAAACATGTGGTATTTATTGTTGTGGAAGAAGACGTCCGGACTCGCCTGGCATTCGTTTTCCTCCAATTTGTTCTCAACCAGATTTTTGCCGCTTCTTGCCCAGTTAAGGCCGTCGTCTGAAGTTGCCATGCGAATCTTGTAGACCGCTTCCGGCTTGCCGTCATTTTCCAGCCACGCCGTCCCGGCGACATACCACAGGCACCACTGATCATTGAATCGCCTGATTTTGGGTCCGCTGAGTACAAACGGATCATCGATGTTGCACGTCAAAAGCGGCCCGCGCCCGAGCTTCGTGAAGCTCTCACCATTGTCGCGACTGACCGCAGCGCCGATGGATACGGTAAAGGGAATCGATTCGCACCTTGTCCAGCCGCCATAGTAGGCGAGTACATCGACGCCATTCCTGATCACCGATACCGGGTAGGTTCCAAACTCGTCGAACGTTCCCAGTTCGCCCAATTCCAGGATGGGCGCTTTGGCAATATTTACGATCTCAAACAGATTGCGCCGGTTCAAATCGACGTAGGCGGAATAACTTGTATATTGCCCGCGCGCATCCGGCGCCGGCCTGCAGGAAAAATAGACCCGCACAAAATCATCGAAGATCAATACCGAAGGCGCTTGCGCAAACTCCCTTAGCCAAGGCCTGCCTTCAATTGCCTGGGGCTTGAAGACCAGCCCCTGTTTTTTCCATCGAAACACGTTTACCCACCATTCTTGAAATTGCCGCCCGCCAATACTTGGCTCTGGAAACCCTCCGGGCAATCAATAGTATTTACGGGTCGCTACCGCGAGGAGGCTTGCGCAATATTCCGGGATGTCCTCCCCGATCGCATAAAAGGCTCGCACGGCTTCATCACCCAGGGCAATCATCTGCTTTTCCGAAAGCGGTTTCAGGTACATCCCCTTCATGTCGAGCACCCTCAATCCCGCCTGATCGCAATGATCCTGCAACATCGCCACCGTATAAAGCCGGCGATGGCCGACCTCAATGTCCTTTGGCGCCATTTTTTCGTAGTCTTCCAACAGACCCATCTTGTACCCAGCACGTCGATTCAGGGACATGCAATTTGGACCCGAAATAAAGATCAGCCCCTCGTGCTTGACCAGGCCGGCGAGGATCTTGAGGGATGCAACCGGATCCTCCACGTGCTCAATGACGTTCAGGAAAAAAATGAAGTCGAATTTCCGGGAAGGCGAAAAATCCTCCAGCAGCGCCTCATGGCAAACGACGCCCGGCACTCTCCCCTTCAGCAAGGCAATGTTCTTCCTTGACGGCTCGATGACCTCAATATCTTCGAACAGCCCGCACAGCTTTTCGGTGGAGGAACCGCTGCCACACCCCACTTCCAGCGCGCTTTTGCCGGCGGTTGCATATCGCTTGATTATGTCGATTTCCCGATCAATCATCAGCTCATCCATGTAGTCGCCTTTTTCATAAAAGGCACTAATTGATTCCAGGTGTTCAATTTCCTTATTGCCCACAGCGTTCTCCTGAAAAATCATTTACAGGTGCAAACCCGACATCAATTGTGAATCCGGCATCTTAGCGGGCATCTGTCCGCCCGCAATCAATTCGTAACCCGAGCCGAGGTAAGTTTTGATGGCCTCAACCGGGTTGAACATCATCACGTCGATGATAGACAACCACGGAACAAACGTGTCGCCGAGCTGCACATACTCGAACGGGTGCGAACGCAGGAATTTCAACTCGATTCCCCTTTTCTGGAAGGCGTCATCCGCATAGAGTTCCATGCCACCGATAGCATTGACATAGTCAGTCGCGCCGACAGCCGCGCACAGGGCGAGCACCTTTTCCTGGTTCTTCAGCGCATGGTCGATGGCGATACCGGAAGAAATTTTTATCTCCGTCAAGACTCCCAGGTGTTCACAGGTCCTGGCAATGGAATGATGCAAATACCCAAAAAGGTTCGCGTCGTCATGCTTAACGATTTCCTCAACCAGGAAAAACGTTTCGGAAAAATAGGGTGCGTGCCGGTACGCCTCGGTAATCTGGTTCAACAATTTGTCACGTTTGAAATCCTTCGCCAGCTCCCGTTCGCCTACATCCAGGGAGTCCGAATCGCTTTTCAGCGGCAGCGAGAACATCACATCCCTGCCGCCCTGCAGCATGCGGTTGCGATTAATCCAGCCCTTCTTGGTGTACTTGATATTGTCGTACACGATGAACAGATCCACTGCGGCGATCAGCTGGAAATAGCCGATATACGGGAAGAAATACGGCTGCATGATGGCAACACGTTTCATGGCGAAACGATGAGTTCGGCAATGAAGTCGACCTGTTCAATCGACAGCGCCGGATATATCGGCAGGCAAATCACCTCACTCGCCACCTTCCTTGCCACGGGCAAGTTGGCATGTGCTGCCGACGGCATCGCGCTATACATCGGAAAATCGCTGATCAAGGGATAGAAATAACGCCGCGAATAAATTCCGTGGGCGCGCAATTTTTCATACAAGCCATCGCGGCTGAGCGGATGGGCCGGCTGCACCAGGATCGGAAAGTAAGCGTAGTTGGCCTGGATACCTGCGGGCTCGGCGAGGCATTGAATGCCCTTTGCCGCGACAAAGTGTTGCCGATAACGCGCGTCAATGACTTTGCGCGCTTCAAGGGCGGCATCGATACCCTTCAATTGCAACAGACCGAACGCGGCATTGATCTCACTCATCTTGCCATTGATACCGGGGTCCACGACCGTCACTTCATCGACGAATCCGAAGTTTTTCAGGTGGTCGATATGCTGTTTGGTTTCAGCATCCGGGGATACGATGGCTCCGCCCTCAAACGTGTTGAACGGCTTGGTCGCGTGAAAACTCAGCACGGAAAGGTCGCCGTCATTGAGCACACTTCCACCAGAGTCCTTAACGCCAAAAGCATGCGCCGCATCGTAAATCACTTTTAGCCCGTGCTTGTCGGCAATGGCTTGAATACGTGACGTATCGCAGGGTTTCCCATAGCAATGCACCGGCATGATGGCGGTGGTTTGCGGTGTAATGGCGGCCTCGATCTTGTCCGGATCGAGATTAAGTGTGATGGGATCAATGTCCACAAACACCGGCTTGATGCCATTCCACAGCAGCGAATGCGCCGTCGCTACAAACGAATACGGCGTAGTAATGACTTCGCCGGTGATCCGCAAGGCTTGCAGTGCAGTGACCAGCGCAATCGTGCCATTGGTAAACAGGGAGATCTGCTTGACCCCCAGGTATTCGCACAACGCCGTCTCCAGCTGCTCATGAAACGGACCGCAGTTGGTCAGGATCTTGCTGTCCCAGATTTTCGCCAGATAGGGGACAAATTCTTCCAGCGGGGGAAGTTGCGGCTGTGTCACATAGATAGGTGGCTTATCGCGGGGTGCGGTCATGGCTTTGCTGGTGGGCCTGTCTGTTTTCTGTTTTCCTGCGGGCACGGTTCTTCAAACGGCGTTCACTCCAATTAGTGGATCAATGCTGCGCGCGACTCAAAGATGAATGTGGCGTAACGTGATGCGCTGCCTGATTAGTCGATTCCCCTGCCACCGAACGCAGGAAGTTCGCAAAATCATCGACAGGTTGAAGGTTTTCATACAAGCGATGACTGTTCTTGCGCATCTTCGCGACGACGCTTTCCCGCAGCGCCGGATTGCCGGCAAGCTGCACGGCCTTTTGTGCGTAGGCCTCGGTATCGTGGGTAATGCATTCAGGCAGCTCCATCAATTCGCACAGCCACATGCCCACCCGCCCGCGCATGAATTCTCCGGCCTTCGTCACCATGGGCGTACCTATTGCGATGGTGGTCATCGCCGTTGAGCCGATACCGAAGTGGAAGGGATCCAGGATGACGTCGGCTGCCGCAATGGCGCTCATGAAATCGGTTTGGTTTTTTAACCATGGCAGGAATACGACGCGCTCGCGAACATCTGCGGGTACGGTCTTTTCAAAGCGCTGGAGAAGCAGCTTCTTGCCAAATTTCAGTTCAACGTCTTCAAACAACACGACGACGCCCGTGTCATCGATCTGCAAAATCCGTGTGATCGCCTCATCGAAATCCGGATGCATTTTCTGCAGCCGCATCGGGCACATATAAAGGTGCTGTCCCTCAGGCAATCCGAGTTCTGTCCGCGTCTTGAGCCTGGCAGGTATGGCCGGTCGCGCAAGATAAAACAGCGGCTTCGGCAACTTGCCCAATTTCTCGCTGTAATGGGCCTCCGCGCCGGGCGGTTCCATCGGGTCATTCGACAGGAAGTAGTCCACGTTGGTGATGCCCGTCGTCACCGGATGGCCACTGAGAACGCACTGCACGCGCGCCAATCTCGCGAACGCCAGGAAATAACTCAGGGGTTCCATGCCGATATCAAGGTATACGAGGATGTCCAGCTCCTGCGCGGCAATCAGCTCCCTGGCGCGATCAATATTGTGCGGCACCTGCACGCGCCTGCCGGCGAATTTCGAATAGGTTTTTTCATCGGCAGGACGATCGGAAATCAACGTCACGTCAAATTGATCGTTCGACGAAAGTGACTCGACAATTTCGCTATAGCAAAGCGAAACGGAATGTTCATACAAATATTTGGAAAAGAAGCCGACACGGATCTTTTGCCCGGCACGGACCTTCGGCCGAAGACAGTGGGGTGCGGTATATAGCAACGACGGGCATGCCTGCTCATAGTATTTCGCTACCTCGATTTGCAGATCCCGGTCATTCAAGGCATGGTAGGCCAGGTAAAAGTTGGTAAGCGCTACGTTCCGAAACGGGTTGCGCTGGGGCACAGCCTTCCTCATCAGCTGTTCCAGATTGCGTTCAAATGCCGCACGGCTTTCCAGCATTTCCGCCTTTGTGCCCATGATGGGGGGCAACATCAGCGCATCCAGTACCCAGGCGCTTTCAAAGCCCAATGCCTGTGCTTTTGCATAACTGGCACGGGCCTCACTCATCTTGCCCATGCTTCCGTATATCGATCCCAGGCTGCTGTGCGCTTCCCCGAAATCGGGATTGATCTCAAGGGCCCGGCGAAGGCTTGCCACCGCGTCATCAAATTGCTCGCAGTCTCGCAGCGCAATGCCCAGGTTGTAATGCGCCTCGGCAAAATCCGGATTAATGGCCAATGCCTTGCGATAGCTTTCGATCGCGGCGTCAAATTGCCGCTGGTCCCTCAGCGCATTGCCCAGGTTATTGTGCGCGCCGGCGAGCCCAGGATTGATCGCAAGCGCCTGGCGGCAACATGCCACGGCCTCATCCAATAGCCCGAGGTCTTGCAGCGTACTGCCGAGGTTGCTGTACGCCTCGGCGTAACGGGGTTTAATGGCCAGGGCCCGCCTGAAGCAGGCCGCCGACTCATCGAGTTGCTCGAGGACTTGGAGGGCAACACCGAGATTATTGTGCGCCTCGGCAAAATGAGGATTGATTGCCAGCGCGTGCCGATAGCTCGTTACCGCTTCAGTCATTTGCCGGAGATCTCGCAACACGTTGCCCATGTTGTTATGCGCCTCAGCGTACTGGGGCCTGAGGACCAACGCCCGCTGATAGCTCACCAGCGCTTCATCGAGATGGCCGAGTGCTTGCAGGGCAGTGGCCAGGCTGTTGTGCGCCTCGGCATAATCGGGATTGATGGCCAGCGCCCGGCGACAGCTTTCCACAGCGGCATCAAATTGCCCCAGTCCTTGCAACGCGATGCCGAGGTTACAGTGCGCTTCGATATACGCCGGATCAATTGCCAGTGCCCGACGGCAACTCGCCGCCGCCTCTTCGAACTGCTTCAAGTCGATAAGGCCCGCACCCAGGTTGCAATGCGTGGGGGCGAAATCCGCGTTCAGCTCCACCGCCCGGCGATAGCTGGCGACTGCGTCTTCGAACCGCCCCAGGGATTGGAGGGACGCCCCCATCGCGCCATGTGCCTGGACAAAATCGGGATCGATCGCCAGTGCGCGACGACAGCTTGCCACGGCCTTTTCGAATTGCCCCATGCCGTGCAACGCAACGCCCAGGTTACCGTGTGCCTCTGCGTAATCCGGATCAAGCGTCAGCGCGCGGCGGCAGCTTGTCGCAGCACTCTCGAATTGACCCCGGTCGACAAGGGTAGCTCCCAACATGGCATGCGCGCCGGCATCGTCCGGCAGGAATTCGACGGTTTTCTGCAACGCGGCCAACGTATCCTTGCCCTGCAGCTGAAGCGAAATCCCCAGCACTTTCCAGGCCCAGCCGGACACCGGGTATCGCTCGACCAGGGCGCGCGCCCGGCTCTCCAATTCTGCATGGCGCCCGGCGTTGAACAGGGCAATAGCCTGGTCTTTTTCGACGGCCGTCGGTGCATCGCCAGCCGGGGCGCTATGCGGCGCGGCGGCCGGCGCGGGATTTTGCACAAGCACAGATGCAGTGGACGCTTCAAGTCCACAACAATGCTTGTACCGCTTTCCGCTGCCACAAGGGCAGGCCTCATTTCTTTTCGGCTCCAAACGCAACTCCAAATCGACTTTCCTTGACGGCCAAACGCAGGCGCGAAATTTCCTGCGGCATCAGCCCAGGAAAAGCTGGTACGCAGGATTATCCGTTTCATCGACGTATTGGTACCCCAACGTCTTCAGGAACCTACCAAAACCAGCGCGCTCATTCTTCGGCACCTGCAGACCAACCAGGATCCTGCCGACGTCCGCACCATGATTACGATAGTGGAACAAGGTGATGTTCCAGTTGGGACTCATGCTGGTCAGGAAATTCATCAGTGCGCCGGGACGCTCGGGGAATTCGAAGCGGTAGATGCGTTCATCCTTCGCGAGGGGAGAACGGCCGCCGACGAGATGACGCACGTGCAACTTGGCCATTTCATTGTCGGTGAGGTCCACTGTCTTGAAGCCGCGGCGGCTGAAATGCGTGACCAGTTTCTTCGCTTCGTCCCGCCCACTCACCGACACCCCGACGAAAAGATGCGCCTGTTTTGCATCAGCAATTCGGTAATTGAATTCCGTCACGCTGCGCGGCCCCAGCAGCTCGCAAAATTTACGGAAACTACCGCGCGTTTCGGGCACAGTGGCCGCCAGCAGGGCTTCGTGGTGCTCACCCACCTGTGCGCGTTCGGCGACGAACCGCAGGCGATCAAAATTCATGTTCGCACCGCAGCAGATGGCGACGAACGTCTTGCCCTTGCATTTTTCGCGCTCGACATAACGCTTGATCCCTGCCAGCGCCAGCGCGCCTGAAGGCTCCATGATCGAGCGTGTGTCCTGGTAAATATCCTTGATGGCCGCGCATATTTCATCGGTATCAACCAGCACCACCTCATCCACCAGCTGCTTCGCCAGCCTGAACGTTTCAACGCCGACCTGCTTGACGGCAACACCGTCGGCGAACAGGTTTACATGCGAAAGCGTGACGCGTTTGTTAGCTTTCAGCGATTGATACATTGCGTTCGAATCTTCCGGCTCGACGCCGATGATTTTTGTTTTGGGCGAGAGCGCCTTCACATAGGCCGCAATCCCGGCAATCAATCCACCTCCGCCAATCGGCACAAAAATCGCGTCGATGGGATGCTGGAACTGCCGCAGGATCTCCATGCCGATGGTGCCCTGTCCCGCGATGACCAGCGGATCATCGTAAGGATGAACGTAGGTGAGCTTTTTCCTGGCTGACAACGTTTTCGCGTACAGGCCTGCCTCGTGGTAACTGTCGCCATGCAGCAATACTTCCGCGCCACGCCGCTGCACTGCCAGCACCTTGATGGCCGGTGTGGTGACAGGCATGACGACGGTGGCCTTGCAGCCCAGCTTTTGCGCGGCCAGGGCGACGCCCTGGGCATGATTGCCGGCCGAGGCGCAAATCACGCCGCGCTTCAATTCGGCGGCCGTCAAATGCGCCATCTTGTTATACGCGCCACGCAGCTTGAATGAGAACACCGGCTGCAGGTCTTCCCGTTTCAGCAGGATTTCATTGCCCAGCAATTCGGACATGCCGGCGCTGCGTCCCAGCGGACTCTCGATGGCCACGTCATACACGTGAGCGCTCAGGATGCGCTTCAAATAATCATGCTTCACATTTATTCCCGGTTATGGACCTGTTCGAGAGGAAATGTAGCAGGAATTCCGCTATTCTTTTTGCCTTGCCCCGAATGACACGCCCATGGACCAGAATGCTTTGAAACAGGCCGCCGCCAGGGCCGCCATCGCCTACGTACCCGATGACACAATCATCGGTGTAGGCACGGGATCGACGGTGAATTTTTTCATCGCCGAACTGGCGAAAATTGCCGGCCGCATCAAGGGTGCGGTGTCGAGCTCGGAAGCGAGCTCGACATTGCTGCGGGAAGCCGGCATCGACGTGCTGGAATTGAATGATGCCGGCACTTTATCCGTATATGTCGATGGCGCCGACGAGATCAACGCGCAGATGCATATGATCAAGGGCGGAGGCGCTGCACTGACCCGTGAAAAGATCGTGGCTGCCGCATCGGACAAATTCGTGTGCATTGCCGATCAATCCAAGCTGGTCGACGTGCTGGGCAACTTCCCACTGCCGGTCGAAGTCATTCCCATGGCGCGCAGCTATGTAGCCCGCCGGCTGGTGGCGCTGGGCGGCCATCCCGAGTGGCGGGTGCGGGACGGCAAAAGCGTGGTGACCGACAACGGCAACTGGATCCTCGATGTTCGCGGCCTGCACATCACCGATCCGGTTGCGCTGGAAACAGCCATCAACCAGATCACCGGTGTGGTGACAAATGGCCTGTTTGCCCACCGCGCCGCCGATGTTGCGCTGCTGGCCTCGCCCGAAGGCGTGCGCAAACTGCCGGCATAGCAGTCACATTCCTGTCACAAGGCGTCCTTACACTCGTACAATTCCAGTATTGGGCTTAGCCCGGACGATCGAAAAGCGCCATGGCCAACGAACATATTTCCAAAAAATTTGATGCCGAACTAGAAGCGGTGCGCTCACGCGTGCTGCAGATGGGCGGCCTGGTGGAGCAGCAGATCAGCCGGGCCATGGACGCGCTGGCGGCCGGCGACATGGACCTGGCCGACCAGGTGATCGCGGACGATCACCGTGTCAATGCGCTTGAAGTGGGTATCGACGAAGACTGCGTGCACATCATCGCCCGGCGCCAGCCGGCCGCCAGTGATTTGCGCATGGTCATGGCCATCATCAAAACCATTACCGATCTGGAACGCATCGGCGACGAAGCGCAGAAAATCGCGCGCATGGCCAAGCTCATTCACGAGCACGACCGCCGCCTGTCGACGCGTTTTTCGGAAGTGCGCTACGCGAGCACGGTGGCGCTGGATATGCTCAAGACTGCGCTTGATGCTTTCGCCCGCCTCGATATCGCGGCCGCGGCCAAGGTTGTGAAGCAGGACCAGATTGTTGATGAACAATTCCGCGGTGTGCTGCGGCAGCTGGTGACGTTCATGATGGAAGATCCGCGCACCATTTCGGCCGCCATCGAAATATTGTTTGTCGCCAAGGCCATTGAACGCATTGGTGACCATGCGAAAAACATGTCCGAGTATGTGGTCTACCTTGTCAAAGGCAAGGACGTGCGCCACATCACGGCCGAGGAATTCGAGCGCGAAACGTCGTCGCTGGACTAGTGTTCAGCACGTAAAAAAGCCGCTGGTTCCCAGCGGCTTTTTATTGCATGACCAGCGAAATTATGCCGGTGGCGGCGGCACAAAACCCTGTGCCTGGTCGGCGCCCTCACCGAAGAAATGCCGCATCATCTGCTCTTCCAGGTACTTGCGCGCCTTCTGGTCGGCCAGGTTCAGGCGGTTTTCATTGACCAGCCGTTTCTGGTGTTCCAGCCACTCTTTCCACGCCTGCTTGGATACCTGCTCGTAAAGCTGCTTGCCGATGGGGCCGGGATACGGCGGGAAATCCAGGCCTTCGGCCTCGGTCTTGAGTTTGACGCAATTGATCATTCTTGCCATGTTGAAACTCCATTTACAGTACGGCCGCGATTGCGGCGGATACGGTGTTTAAATCGCTTTCGAATAGATTTTCGAACGCCGCGAATAGTTATATAAGGCCTGTTTTTCCGCAGGCAACTTCGAAACATCGCTCTCGACAAATCCGCGCTCAACGAACCACTGGGTCGTTTGCGTGGACAGCACAAACAAGGTCTTGAAGCCCTTTTCCTTGGCGCGCTTTTCAGCGAAGGCGAGGATGCGCTCGCCTCGGCCGCCGTCGCGATAAAACGGATTGACCGCCAGGCACGCCAGCTCCACCGCCTTGTCGCTGGGGAAGGGATAAAGCGCCGCGCAACCGATGATTTCCTCGTCCTGTTCCAGTACAACGAAACGGTCGATTTCCTTTTCGATCAGGGCGCGATCGCGCTTGACCAGGATTCCCTGCGCGACCAGCGGGTCGATGATGGCAAGGATGCCATCGATATCGCCCAGTTTCGCATCGCGCAACTGGTCCGGCGATTCCAGCACCACCATCGTGCCGATACCGTGATGGGTGAACAATTCCATCAGCAGCGCGCCGTCGACATGGCGGCTGATGAGGTGGGCGCGGCTCACACCTTCGCGTACCGCGCGGATGGCGCAGGGCAGGAACAGGCGAATGTCTTCGGTCTGCCCGCCAAAACGAATCGAGCCCAGCGCTTCCTGCGCCTGCAGGGCGGTCAGTTCGGTCAGGAGCTTTGCCTTGTTGTCCGTGGCGCCCAGCGTTTCCGTGAGGAAAATCAGTTTTTCGGCCTTGAGCGCAACGGCCACAGACGTCGCCACATCTTCCAGCGTGCAGTTGAAAATATCGCCGGTCGGCGAAAAGCCGATGGGCGAAATCAGCACCACTTCATCGTCGTCCAGCCGGCGGTTGATGCCCTCGACATCGACCTTTCGCACCTGGCCCGTGTGCATGTAATCGACGCCGTCGCGCACGCCGAACGGCTTGGCGGTGATGAAATTTCCGGATGAAACGCGGATATCTGCGTTCGCCATCGGTGAATTGGCGAGCTCGGTGGACAGCGTCGCCTCGATCTCGACGCGGACGATGCCGTTGGCCTCTTTCACACACTTGAGCGTTGCGTCGTCGGTCACGCGCTTGCCGTCGATCACCTTCGAATCCACACCATGCTGTTTCAGCTGCTCTTCAATCTGCGGGCGCGTGCCGTGCACCAGCACCACGCGGATCTCGAGGCTGACCAGCACATTGATATCGTGAGCGAGCTGCATGAGTTCGCCGTCCGACAGCACTTCGCCACCAAACGCAATGACGATGGTGCGTCCGCCGAATTCATGAATGAAGGGCGTCGCGCTGCGAAACCATTTCACGAATACTTCGAGTTTCTTGACGTCGTTCTTGGCCATTGAGGTTTTGTATTCTCCTGCTAGCGTGGCGGCGCCTCGTAGCTTCGGCGCCATTGAAATGCTAAACGCGGATTTTACGGCATCGACGCGGAAAAGCGTTTTTTACCTTCGCCGTTACCCAAGGTCGCCATGCAGGGCGTTCAGCGCTGCGAGGGCCGCGAGTGCGGCGGTTTCGGTTCGCAATACTCGTGACCCAAAACGTGCCGTCTGGACACCATGCTGCGCCGCCAATGCAATTTCCCTGGGCGAGAATCCACCCTCGGGTCCGACGACCAGCGACAGCGCCTGTTGCGGCGCTACCGCCTGCGTCAATGAAATGTCTGCGTCGGGATGAAGCATCAGGCGCAGGCTGTTGGCCGGCGTGGCCAGCCACGCCTCAAGGGACATCAATCCCGCCACCACCGGCACACGATTGCGCCCGCACTGTTCGCACGCCGACTGCGCGACCGCCTGCCAGTGCGCCATGCGCTTTTGTTCGCGTTCACCGGTGAGCTTCAGGGTGGCGCGCTCAGTGGCGAGCGGTTGAATGCTCGTCACACCCAGCTCGACCGCTTTCTGCACAATGAAATCCATCTTGTCACTGGTGGCCAATGCCTGCACCAGCATGATGGACAAGGGCGATTCACGCTCTACCGCATCGAACGCCAGTAACTGCACGGTTGCATTGCGTTTGCCTATCGCGGAAATGGATGCGGCCCATTCGCCGCCCTGCCCGTCGAACAGGGCAATCTGTTCGCCCGCCGCGAGGCGCAACACCTGCAGGTGCCGGGCGATTTCTTCATTCAGTTCGATCTCTACGCGCAAATCCGCACCCGCAGCGGCAGGCCGCGGCAAAGTGTGCGA
Organism: Betaproteobacteria bacterium; assembly: GCA_040006575.1. GTDB lineage: Bacteria > Pseudomonadota > Gammaproteobacteria > Burkholderiales > Usitatibacteraceae > UKL13-2. The sequence continues at coordinate 46,936 of JBDTWS010000002.1, read as the reverse complement.
ATGGAAAAAACGCGGCGTAATCACAGGCGATATTGGCGTGGAGAAAAGCGATGTGCGGGATCGGTCAAGGCTCGGAATTGCCCGGTGCGCAGGAACAAAAGCCGGGAATCCTCGTCTCAGGGAGGAGTATTATAGCGGCGCCGCCGTCGCGCACACTCGCGCAATCCAGCGCCCTCCTCATGTCTCTTGTCGATTCCGCCTCTCCTGAAAATTGCGTCCTGTACGAGCCGTCCGCGCATGTCGATATGCAGTGGGCCACCATCATCCTGGCCGTGATCACGCTGATGCGCGAGGTCGCGGCGAAAGAACTGATGCCGCGTTTCAAGCACGTACACGCCGAGAAAAAACACGATGGCTCGATCGTGACTGAAGCCGATCGCGCGGTCGAAGCCGTGCTGGCCGCTGCGCTGCCGAAACTCTACGATTGCCCGGTGCTGGGCGAGGAAATGCCCGAAGCGGAACAGCGCCGCATCTGGCGCGAGGCCGAGTGGTGCTGGTGTGTGGACCCGCTGGACGGCACCGCCAATTTCGCCAATGGCAAACGTTATTTCGGCATTTCTGTCGCGCTGATGCATAAGCGCATGAGCGTATTCGGTGTGGTGCTTGATCCCAACACGGGCGAAGTTTTCCACGCCGTGCGCCATGGCGGCGCCTGCCTTGACGGCAAGCGCATCAAGCAATCGGCGACCAAACATTTGTCCGAAGCATTGATCGAGGTAGGGCGATTCAAGCGGCTGGGCCGGCTGGGTGTGGCGTTATTTGAAAACAAGCCGGGCCGAAAAATCACCATGAGCGGCGCGTCGGTCTTGCAGTGGTGCCACATGGCGTGCGGTCGCGTGGACGCGTTCCTGCACGCGGGCGAACAGCCTTGGGATTACGCGGCGGGCGCGTTGATCCTGGAGGAATCGGGTGGCCGCATCGCCACGTTGCACCACGATGATTACTGGCGCAGCGATGGCACAGGCGACTGGTCGAAATCGGTCATTGCCGCGCGGCATCCGGCGTTGTTTGATGAGTGGAAACGCTGGGTGAGGAATCACTTGTAACGACCGGCATCGCGCCACATGCATTCTCGATTGGGGTACTCGCCAACGGCTCCGCCATCGCATCGTAAGTGATTTCCTGTCGCGTCACCTGGGAAACGTAAGGCATCGGTAAGGTGCTGCGGGCTACATTGCCGCGCACAGGCCCTACCGATCAACCAACCCCAGCCAGGAGACCGCCATGAGATGGCCAGACACAGACAAATTGCAAGCGATGATGCCGTTGCCGGACGGGTATCGCTGGCAGCGACTGCAACGCCAAGAAATACCCGAAGCCATTGCCGCGATACGATCCTGGTTTCCCGCCGTCGGTGTGGGCGTCGCGAGTTGTTTCCTCCGCGAAACCTACTATGAAACGCAGGTGAGCTTCGACGAAACGGACGCGGCATCGGAAGACGGGAAGAACGTGCTCGCCATCATCATTCGCCATGGCGATGAACTGGTGGGATTCGGCTCATGGGAGCGTGAGCCGGATGCGCTCTCGCTCTATGGAAAAATCGGCATGATCGCGCCAGCACATCGCAATGCGCGTCTCGCCGTGCGCGCCATGGAGCTGGGCGAGGCCATCGGCCGTCATATCGGTGCGGGGTTCATCTACAACCTGGCGACTTTGAAGACGCCGCACATGCAGCTGGCTCTCGAGCGCGCCGGTTATCAGCTGGTCGGCGTGACCCCGGGCTACGACCGGGAGATTGTCGGTGAAGGTGTGATCAAGCGTGTGTACGAGGCGCTCTATGCCAAGGTGCTGGTGCCCGACGAGGAATTGCTCGTTCCCGACCCCGAGAATCTGTCGCCGCGCGTCCGCGAATTATTTGCGCTGCTGTTTCCGCGATCCCGATAGTCGCCGCATGGCTTCTGCACCGGCTTGACGCTGCTGCTCACAGGCAGCAGGCGGTGCTGCGGGTCAGATCTTCGCCAGCCGCATCAAGTCCTGCAGGCTCATGTTCAAGGCTATGGCAAGTTTGCTGAGATTTATCACAGCGACGTTGTGTTCACCGCGCTCGATGCCGGAAACATAGGCTCGGTCCCGTTTCGCTTCCGCCGCCAGGCCTTCCTGCGACAAGCTCAACTTCTTGCGCAGCGCGAATCGCCTCACCCACGGCAATCAGGGTGGGGTCGTAGGCACAGGTTGGAGAGGGCTTCGGCACGTTGCCATGTTGCCGTCTTGGGTAAGATAGAACCGCGTAATTTATTACCCATGTACGGATGGAATTCATAGATAAGACGGGCATCTCGAAAGCGCGACCCACCGCAAACCAACAGCCGCGAAATACAGAAACCTGTTCCACCCGGCATGGGGCGCATCCTTCTTCACGCATCAAACTCCAGCATTGGGGCGCCTTTTCAGCCACTTTTGGCCCGAAAGCCGCACCAATGCTGGACTTTTACTTCTTTCTCACCGGAAACGCCGGCACCACCGGCGCTCTCACCGGCTCTTTCGCGATCTTTTCCGACAGATAGCGAATCGCCGCCTCCAGCTGCGCGTCGCCGCCGTTGAAAGTCGCGTGCGGGAGATTGTCGACTTCCATATCCGGCGCCACGCCGATACCTTCCGTGATCCACGCGCGCTCTTTCCCGTCATCGACAAACGAGCCGAATTCCGCGACGCGCGCGATCCCGTTATCGCGCAACGTGTTCTGGTCGGAAAGCCAGATCCCCGCCCCGGCCGTGGTCATGCCGATCAGTGGTGCGATACCCAGCCTCCGCAGCCCCTGCGCCATGGTCTCGCCATCGGAATACGTGTTGGCATCGATCAGCGCCACCGTGTGGCCGCGGAACACCGCCTGCTGGTTGGTGAACGGCTCATCCGTATCGCGCGATTGCCAGAACTGCCATGTGCGGCGCTGGAGTTTTTCGATGATCCAGGAATCGATGTTGCCGCCGCGATTGTTTCGCAGGTCGATGATGAGGCCGTCGCGCTGGATCACCGGGTAAAACTCACGCGCCCAGCGCGCGATGTCGGTGGCGCCCATCGCCTGCAGATGCACATAGCCGATGCGATTGTTGCCCCCCTTGTCGACCATGGCCTGCCGGTCGCGCTCCCATGCCAGGTAGCGCAGCTCGCGGTCGCGGCGGGTGGTGACCGGCGTGACGATCACGTCACGGCTACGGCCGTTCGCCGACGTCACCGCCAGCAAAACCTGTTTGCCCACCTGGTTGCGCAACAGCTCGCCGATGGCGCGCGCCGATTTTGCCGGCACGCCGTTCACCGCAGTGATGGTCTCGCCGGGAACGATGGCAACTTCGCTCTTTGCCAGCGGACCGCGCTCGTCGAGCAATTCCGGATCGCCCTGGTAGAGACGCGTCACGCGGAACCCGGTGTCGGTCATCACCATATCAGCCGCCAGTCCGGCCACATCGATGGCGTCCGCGCCTTTGCGCACGTCGGACGCACCCACCTGGCTGTGCAGCGCAGCGGCCTCGGCAGTCATCTGACCTAACACATCATTCAGCTCGGAGCGCTCGGTCACACGCGCCACCAGCGGCTCGTAATGGCTGCGCACTTTTTTCCAGTCCGCGCCCTGCATGTTCTTGTCGTAGAAATAATCGCGATGCATGCGCCATGCATCGACGAACATCTGTTTCCATTCCTCGCGGGGATCCACCGGAAAAGTCCAGTCGCGCAGGTTCACCGCGAATTTGCCCTGGTCGGCTGGCGGCGGCGGAGATTTGCCGGCGTCGAATACCCACAGGTCATTGGCCCTGCGGATCAGGATCTTCTTGCGATCCTGGCTCAGCTGGTAGGAACGCACATCGTCGAAAAACAAGTCAATTGCCGGCGGCGCAGGATTCGGCGCCTCGATGGCTACCGAGCGCAGCGATTTCTTTTGATCCGAAGTTGAATCGGCCACGAGGAAATACAGGCGTTTGCCGTCCGTGGTGAGCTGGTTGTAATTGCCGGGCGGGACGGGTACTTCGTAGAGACGCGTGGTGAGTCCCTCAAGCCGGATATTGACGGCGGTGGCCGAAGCGGGCGCCGCACCCGGCGATCCGCTGCCGGGTTTTGAATCGGACTTTACGTCGGCGGTAGCTTCCGTCACGCTGTCGCCTTTCGGGTGAACCGGTTCACCCGGCTCCGCTGGCTTTGGTGGCTGTGCCTGCTCAGGCTTTTTGTCGGTTGCCGGTTTTTTCTCGGGGACCGTTTTCTTTTCGACTTCAATCGTCTTCACGGTATCCGGTTTCTTCTCCGGGTCGGCCCGTTGCAATTCATCCTTCGGCAGGAACGGCCAGCGCGCAGCGGTGTCCAGCGCCAGCGCATAGATCTTTGTCTGCCGGTCAAAGAACGGTTCCGGATTACGCGGCCCCCACGGGCTGCCGACCACGCTTTGCAAATGCCGGTCGCTCATGAAATAGAGCCATTTTCCGTCGGGGCTGAAGGCCGCATCGTGTGCGTGATAGCGCTCACTGGTGAGCGCCGTCTTGTTACGCCCCGCGACATCCATCAACGTAAGGCTCTGGAAGCCACTGCGCGTGCCTTTTTCCAGCACGATCCAACGGCTGTCCGAAGACCACTGAACGTCATCATGCAGGCCGAACGCGGCGCGGTCGATTTCACGCTCCTCGCCATTGGCAGGATTGAGCAGATACAGGCGACGGTCCTTGTCCACATGCGCGATCCACTTTCCATCAGGCGAGGGCCAGAAGCGCTGGCGCAAAACCGTCGCGTTTTTGGTCAGCTGTTTTCCTTCACCGACACCGTTGGCGGGATAGCGCCACAACTCCATCTCACCGCTACGGTCACCAAACGCGAGAATGGATTTGCCGTCCGCCGAAAACGCGGCGCTGCGAATGCGCACATCTGAAACGCGCGTCGCTTCAACGCGGCGTCCCACGCCGACCGGCGCCACGAATGCCTGTCCGCGCGCGGTGAGCACCACGCGGTCGCCGTTGGGCGAGACTTCGACGGCCGTGACAAAGTCCCACGGCGTTTTCACCCAGCGCGTGCGCAGTTGTTCGAAATCCGATTGCAGGTTAATGGTGATCAAAGCGTCGCGTTTGTCAGCGGTGGCGGTGGTATCGAACAAATACAAATCCGCGCCACGCTGATACGCAATCTTTCCATCGGGGGAAATGGATGCGCCGCGAATGTCGAAATCGCGGTGTGCGGTGTGTTGCTGCAGGTCCGCGCCCGCATTATTCAACGACCAGATATTCATCGTGCCGTCGCGATCGCTGAGGAAATAAATCCTTCCCGCCGCGCACATCGGCTGCCGGCTGGTGCCGCCGTGCGACTTCGTCAACGGCACTGCTTCCCTGCCCTCATCGAATTTCCAGATGCTCTGCGCGAGGCCGCCTTTGTATCCCTTGACGTTGTCGGAGATCGCGCCCCGCCGCGTGAAGTACAGCGACGTGCCGGTGTAACAGCCCTCCGCGGCTTCGCTGAGCGGCACCGGTTTGACCTCGCGTGTCGCGGGATGAATGGTGTACAGGCGCAGGTCAGGCTTGCCCGATTGGCGCGGCGAGTTGTAGAGCACGCGGCCGTCCTGTGTCCACCCTTGTACGAGGGCGGTATCACCGTCGAACGTAAGCCGCTTTGGCGTGCCTCCGGACAGTGGCATGACATACACCTCGGCCGGTCCTTCATAGCGGCCGGTGAAGGCGAGCTGCGTTCCATCGGGAGAAATCGCCGGATTGGATTCGGCGGCGAAGTTGCTCGTCAGCCGCTGGGCAGTTCCACCGCTGACACCCGTGCGCCACAGGTCGCCCTCGGCAACAAATACGATGTTGTTCGCGTTGATGGCGGGCTGTCGGAAATAACCGGGTTGCACCGGCGTGCCCGCGGTTTGTGCGTGACCCATCATTGCTGCGCCCAACAAAGCGCCCATCAAGGCGGCGTGATATTTCATGGAAAACTCCGGGGGGAAATTGAGCCTGCGAGAGAATAACGGGAAAGCGGAACGGCGACTGTAGCAATTTGCGGCTGGATGCGGGATCAGGAAGTTGATGGCAGCTGGGAACAGTTCACAACCATTTGAATTGCCCGTTCTCTCGGATGCCATGCAGTGTCATGCCGTACTTGTCCAGTTCGCTGTTGCGCCACGCCTTGAGGTTGGCCACTTTCTGGCGCTTCTGCAATTTTCGTTCAAGCCAACCCTGGTGCAACTGGCGATAATTGTAGCGATCGCCCAGCGCCTGTTTTTCGGTCAGCCCGCGCTCGCGTTTCATTTCCGATTGCGTGATGGAACCGAAATGATGCAGCCAGCTGGCGCCGGTGAGCGCCATGGGGATGCCGGCTTTTTTCGCGGCGTGAAAAAACATCGTGTCTTCAAAACCCCACAGCTTCGGCGTGGGCTGGAAGTAGCCGATCTCGGCCCATACCGATTCGTGAACCGCGAGGCAGACCGCATGCGGATTGCCGATGCGCAGTACATCGTGCATGGTGGCGGCGGCACGCGGCGCGAATTCCTCGAAATCGTAGTCGAGCGGGCCTTCGATCAACGACGGCGAAATGATTTTTAGCTGTTTGCGCTGCGCCGTCTCGATCAGCGATTCGACCCACCCTGGCGAGACCAGCACGTCGTTGTTCATGATGATCGACCACTCGGCCTGCTGCGCCAGCACACCCTGGTTCCATGCCACGCCGCAGCCCAGGTTCTGCTTGTTGAAAATACGCTCGCCTACCGGCAGCGATTGCAGGTAGGCGCGCGTGTCGTCGCTGGAGCCGTTGTCCACGACGATAAGCCGATCCAGCCGCGTGCCATGTTTCAGCATGCTGTCGACGCACATACGTGTGTATTTGACCGCGTTGTAGCAGGCGAAGGTAATCGAATAGGAGGGTGTGGACATGGGGCTACTTTACCGTTGGGGCAACATCAGCGCTACCTTCCGCGCCGCGCCACGTCGGCCGCGAGGCCGGCCACCATCAGCGCGAAGAACGAACACAGGTACTTGAGGGACAACATTTCATTGGACAAGCCGCAGACAAAAATGCCGGCGACAAAATACATTCCCAGGTGGGCGGCGACATGGCGGTCCACATCTGCATCGCGGCGATGGCGCCAAAAATAAAGGGCAGGTACCAGCAAGGTGGCGAAATAGGCGAACAGTCCAATCAGGCCCATCGACAGTTGCTTGGCGAGGATATCGCTGTGCGGTCCCGCAAATGAAAGTGTGTCGATCGCACTGCGAAGCGCCGGGATGTTCTCGGGATAGTTGGCCAGCAGCAGGCTGAAGTTGGTCTTGCCATAACCGATCCACGGGCTGTCCTGCGCGAGTGCAAATGAGATTTTCCAGATCGACAGGCGCAGTCCCACCGGCCCTTCCAGGTTGCGGCCGGTGGCCCAGTCGCACAGCGCCTCAAAGGCGCTGGTGCCGCGGCTGGTGCCTATCGCGTCATACCCCAGCGACATGCCCAGGATCGCAATGGTGAACAGGCTGAGTGGAACAAAGTAGCGCGCGAAGCCGGTTTCTTTCGTGCGGCAGAAATACAGCACCACCCACAACACCAACATGGGCGGCATCGCCATCCAGGCGCCGCGCGACCCGGCATGGATTGCGATCTCCAACCCCACCACCACGCCGGCAATTTTCAGTAACAGCAGCAAAGGGCGTTCCTTGCCGAAAAGGCCGATCGAAAACAGGCACAGCATGGTCAGGATCAGGCTCTGGCTGCCCAGCGAATTGGGGTCGACAAAACTGGTCGCATAGCGGATCCCGTCCCAGTTGGCGATCGCACCGGGATACAGCCAGATGATCATGCGCGTCAGCAACAGCCCGGCGGGGAGACTCCATTCGAGCGTGCGGACAAAGGAAATACTGCGCCGGCGCAGGAACAAGAACACCGCGCCGCCCAGCAGGATCTTGGACGGACTGTCAAATGAGGCGAGATGGAAATTTTGCCCGGCGATCTGGGTGATAGCCGTCGCCAGGAACAATCCTGCAAACGCCAGCATCAGCGGACCGACCCAGGGCTCCGACATGTCGCGCCGATACAAGTCCGGATATTTAACGAATTGATATGCGGCCAGCGCGACGAGCAGGTAAAGACAGGCGTGGATGCCGTGCCGGACGCTGAGATATACCACCGGGGCCATCAGCAGCGCCAGCAGCACGGCCCATTCCAGCGGCGTTTCCGCCAGCCGCTTGCCTGATACCACCGGCTTCGCCGGCAAGCCGAACGAGAGGGCCTTGGGATCGACGAAACCGTCGAAAAAACGAGTCAGCAAGGCCACGATTATTTATCCATTGTTTAGCAGGATTTTAGTATTATTTGCCTCTCCCGCCGCAATACTCTCATCCCTTCTCCAATCCTGGAGCCGAAGCTACCGGAGCCGTACAGGAAAATGCAGATGGCCGGTCACTACAAAACCGTTTTGGTGGCGTGCCCGGGCAACGCGATGACCGCCGGTCCCGAAGCGATTCACCAGCTGGTGGCGGACCTGGTTCGCCTGGGCCAGCCGGCCGCGGTGGTGTATTTCCCGTTTGACCGCACGTTCGACACGGCCGTGCCGTATCGCAAATACCATGCGCCCGTCGTCCCGTATCGCGATGTCGCCGGGGAGCTGATTGTTTTCCCTGAAATCGTGACCACCTATGCCCTGAAAGTTCGGCACGCCGTGGCAGCGATCTGGTGGATGTCGGTCAACAATTTCACCTGCGTGCGATACGGCCATCCGTGGCGCGACAAGATCCGCTATTTCAAATACACACTGAAGGGCCTGAGGCCGTGGGGCGGCGTGCAGGCGTTGAAGCACCTGAAAAATTTTGCACAAAGCGATTACGCGATGAAATTCCTGGCCGGCAACGGCATCGACGGTGTGCTGTTGTCGGACGCGATTCCGGTCTACACCACCCCCGCGTATCTGCAGGAAGTCCGTGGCAAACGCGCCATGGCCGTGCGCAGCAATCGCATCCTGTTCAATCCGCACAAGGGAAAGAAAATTACCCAGCAGTTGATCGCGGCATTTCCGGACTGGGATTTCATGCCCCTGGCCGGCTACAACCGCGAACAGCTTGCCGATATTTTCCTGGGCTCAAAAATGTATATGGATTTCGGACATCATCCGGGCAAGGATCGCCTGCCGCGTGAAGCGGCGATACACGGCTGTTGCGTGATCACCGGGCTGAATGGTTCGGCCGGAAACGACATCGATGTGCCGATTCCCGCGGCCTACAAGTTCGATACCAACGATGCGGCGTTCGTAGAAAAATTCGGCCGGCAGGTGCAACGGTTGATCGAAGACTTCGATCACTGCTCTGCGGAGTTCGATCACTACCGCGACATCATTTCGCGCGAACAGCTCGAGTTCGACAGGCAAATCGTGCACGCATTCGGCATCACGTCGGAAACCCGGCAATGAAATCGCCGCGCTTTGCCGGAAACGCTCCTGCGCGCGTGCTGGTCTCGTGCCCGCAACGCATTGGTGACGTGCTGCTGACGACACCGCTGGTGCGATCGATGAAACGCGCCTGGCCGGAAACGCGCATCGACGTGCTGGTTTTCCAGGGCACCGAGGGCGCCATCGAAGGCAATGCGGATATCGCGGAAATTATTACCGTGCCGCGCAGCGACAGCTTCGCTGAAAAGTTGCGGCTGTTTCGCCGGCTGTGGCGGCAATACGACCTCGCCGTGGCGCCCATCCCCACCGACCGCGCGCGCATTTACGGCTGGGTGGCGGGCCGCTATCGCATCGGCTATCTGGGCGCGCCACCAAAGCGTAAGAGCGCGACGAAACCTACGTTGCAGGAGCGCTTCAAGAAATTGCTGTTGAGCGAGGCGCTGGTATTTGATGACCTCGATACCCATACCGTCACCACCGGATTGCGCCTCGCCGAGGCGCTCGGCATTGCGCCGGTGACTGAAGTAGTGCCACCTTCGATCAGCCCCTATCATCTCGGCGCCCTCAGGAATCGCCTTGACGGATTTCAGGACGCACCTTTCGCGGTGCTGCACCCCTACCCCAAATTTCGCTACAAGATGTGGCCACAGGATGCGTGGATTGCGCTGGGCAATGCATTGATGGCGCGCGGATCGCAGATTGTGCTGACCGGCAGCGCAGATCCTGCTGAAGTCTCATATGCAAATGAAATCGCAGCAAAGTTGCCCGCGGGTGTGCTGAACATGGCCGGCACGCTATCGCTGGCGGAGACCGCCGAAATCATTCGCCTGTCGAAGCTGTATGTGGGACCCGACACCGCCGTCACGCATATTGCGGCAGCTACCGGCGTGCCGGTCGTGACGTTGTTCGGCCCGTCAAACCCGGTGAAGTGGGGGCCATGGCCGCACGGTTGGACTTCACTCACCAGCCCTTGGGCGCGGCGCGGCAGTGGCCGGCGCGGCAATGTGATCCTGTTGCAGGGGCCTGGCGATTGCGTGCCGTGCATGCTTGAAGGTTGCGAGCGCCATATCAACAGCCGCAGCGATTGCCTGGACAAGCTCGGCGTAGGACTGGTGCTCGACGCGGTGAATGTCCTGCTGTCTGACAACCCGCGTCCGGAAGATATCGCTTTCTCCCAGCCGGGTCATCACGTCATATCATTGCACCATGAACGCCACTAATCGCGCGCTGTACGCCCGCATGCTGACGCATGTGAAACCCTATCGCCTGGTATTTGCGGGGGCGGTGTTCGCGATGATGGTCGGCGGTGCGGCACAGGCGCTGTTCCTGCCATTCCTGAACTGGCTGCTGGACATGCTGTTCGCACAGGGCCAGTCGCAATATGCGCTCATTGCCTCGTTCGGCATTGTGGTAATTTTCATGATCACGGGCATATCCAATTTTGCGTCGGGTTACGGCATGCAGTGGGTGGGAAATCGCGTCATCATGGATTTGCGCAGCCGCATGTTCCAGCGCGTCATCCGCCTGCCGGAACCGTTTTTCAGCGGCACCTCGACCGGGGCGCTGATGTCGAAAGTGACCTACGACGTGCTGGGCATTCTTGAGGCGACCACCAACACCCTGACCGCGCTGGTGCGCGGCAGCGTGACGCTGGTCGGCGCGCTGGTGTGGATGTTTGTGATCAGCTGGAAACTGACGCTGATTATTTTCGCCGCGGTGCCGATACTGGCGCTCATCATCGGCGCGTTCAATCGCCGCCTGCGCAAGATCAGCCGTGAGGCGCAGGTGGCACAGGGCGCCATCACCAGCGTGCTGGAAGAATCGATTCGCGGCCACAAGGTGATCAAGGTGTTCGGCGGTGAAGCGTATGAAGCGAAGCGCTTCGATGCGGCCGCCAACCGGATTCGCAGCCTGAACGTGAAGCACGGCGCGGCTGCGGCTGCGGGCACGCCGTTCACGCACCTGGTGGTGTCGATCGCCATCGCCTCGATTGTGTATCTCGCCGCGAGCCGCACACTGGGCACGGGCCTTGAACTGCCGGACTTCATCACCTACATCGTCGCGGCGGCGGGCCTTATTCCGCAATTGAAGGGCCTCACCGGTGTGGGTGAGCAGATTCAAAAGGGACTGGCTTCAGCAGAGAGCGTGTTCGCCCTGATCGACACGCAGACTGAAGTGGACACCGGCAGCATTTCACTCGATCGCGCACAGGGGCGCATCGATTTCAGCGGCGTGGGCCTGCAATACGAAAACCAGACCGCACCCGCATTGCACGACGTCACGTTGACCATTTCACCCGGTGAGACTGTCGCACTGGTCGGCCCATCAGGGGGTGGGAAGACCAGCCTTATCAATCTGCTGCCGCGCTTCTTCACGCCCACTGCCGGCGGCATTACGCTGGACGGGCACGCGCTGGCGGATATCAAACTGACCGACCTGCGGCGGCAGATCGCGCTGGTGAGCCAGGATGTGGTGCTGTTCAATGATTCGGTCGCAGCCAATATTGCCTACGGCGTGAGCGCAGATGCGGCAGCCGACAAGGACAAAATCCGCCGCGCCGCCGAAGCCGCGCACTGCATCGATTTCATCAACGCCCTGCCCGATGGATTTGATACCAATATCGGCGACAACGGCTCGCGTCTTTCCGGCGGCCAGCGCCAGCGCCTGGCCATCGCGCGCGCCATTTTCAAGGACGCGCCGATCCTGCTGCTCGATGAAGCGACGTCTGCGCTGGACAGCGAATCGGAACGTGCGGTGCAAAGTGCGCTGGACACCTTGATGAAGGGGCGCACCACACTGGTCGTGGCGCATCGCCTGTCCACCATCGAAAACGCGGATCGCATTGTGGTGATGGAGAATGGCCGCATCGCGGAGATCGGTTCGCACGCCGAGCTGCTGGCGCGGAACGGCACGTATTCGGTGTTGCAGCGGATGCAGTTTGCGGGGGCGTGATCGCCGGCGTGCAGGCCACGGGCAAGCGAAGTCATTGCGGCCACAGGTTCATGTGTTGCTCACAACATCACCGCTCATGAATTATTAGTCTGTCGAGGCGAGACCGATGTGGAGTTTGCTTGAGTTTTTTCCCGAACCATTTCAGATCAATATCGTCGATATTGGCGCGGCGCTGGATGAGCGCCCATCCTATCAATCGCTGGTGGATGCAGGCCGGGCGCGCATCATCGGCTTTGAACCCAACGCCACAGAGTGCGAAAAACTCAACCGGCGTTACGGCGAACCCCACCGCTTCTTTCCGTATTGGGTGGGCGATGGCCAGGCCGGCACTTTCCACGAAACCAACTGGGTGCTGACGGGTTCGCTCTACAAACCCAACATGCCGCTGCTGTCAAAATTCCAGAACCTTGCCGAACTGATGACTCCGGTCGCCGAACATCCGGTCAATACGGTTCGCCTCGACGACATTGCCGACATCACCGACGTCGATTACATCAAGATCGATGTGCAGGGCGCCGAGCTGTCGATATTCCGCAATGCGCTGCGCGCACTTTCCGGCACTCTGCTGATAGAGACCGAAGTTGAATTCGTGCAGATGTATGAAGGGCAGCCGCTGTTTGCCGATGTTGATACGTTCCTGCGCGGGCGGCAATTCCAATTCCATACCTTTAACGGTTTTGGCGGCCGCGCGTTCAAGCCGCTCATCCTGAACAACGACGTCAACCAGGGCGTACGGCAGATGCTCTGGTCGGACGCGTTTTATGTGCGCGACTGGATGCAACTGGATAGTCTCGATGTGACCAAGCTGCGGAAATACGCGGTGCTCGCACACGATGTGCTTGCGTCGCACGACCTGGCGCTCGTCGTCCTTGCTGCGCTCGACCGGCGAATCGGCGGCAATCATGCGGTTCGTTACCTGAAACGACTGGTCGGGGAAAACGCGCCGCATCCGTAGCCGTTCTCGCTATCGGCAAAATGTGACTGGTCGCCAAAATCGAAACTCAAAGTCTAGCATTGGCGCACCTTTCCGGGCATTTGTGACCTGCAAAGTGCGCCAGCGCTAGAGTTTAGACTAAAATTATTGAGTTTTCAGCAAGCGGGTTACTGTCTGGCGCACGTTCAATACAGGCGAAACCCCCATGCTATCCTCGCGCGTAATGGTCACGGTGCGCGTCACGGTGCGCGTTGCCGCCGCTGCCGCGCACGTCCGGAAAACCCTGCCTGAAAAAGCGAAATGAACACACGCCGGCCCCTCGCCACTGAAGCCCCTGTCGACGACGTGACGGTTCTGCTGTCGACGTTCAATGGCGAGGATTTTCTGCAGGCACAGCTCGATTCGCTGTATGCGCAGACCCATGCACCCGCGCGAATCCTGGTGCGTGACGATGGATCATCCGACGGCACTGCGGAGATTCTTGAAAAGGCGCGAGCGGCCGGCCGCATCGAAATCCTCGCGAGCGGACCCAACCTGGGTGCGGCTCGCAGCTTCCTCGAATTACTTCGCCTAGCCGTTGCGGACAGCGCCGGCTACATCGCGTTTTGCGATCAGGACGATATCTGGTCGCCGGACAAAATAGCGCGCGCGGTCGCGGTGCTCTCATCTTCCACGGTCGAAGCACCCGTCATGTACTGCAGCCGGCTCGCACTGGTGGATGCCGACCTGAATCCGCTGGGACTCACGCCCCTGCCCGGCAAGACAGGATTCGGCAATGCACTGGTCGAGAATATTGCGGTCGGTTGTACGATCATGCTCAATCGCGCGGCGTCTGAACTGGTGGCGACAAATCTTCCCGCGCGCGTGCTGATTCATGACTGGTGGTGCTATGCGGTGGTGTCGTGTTTCGGCAGCGTTTTGTACGACGAACAGCCCACCATCCAATACCGCCAACACGGCAGCAATGCCTTCGGCGCGGACGCAGCGGGCTCGCACGCGTGGGCCCGTAAACTGCGGCGGTTTTCAGGGCGCGGGCCCGGGCTGCATTGGCAAAGCGATCAGGCAATCACTTTCCTTGAAACGTTTCGTGATCGCATGCCCGTCGCACCGCGCAGGCTGGTCGAGAAATTCACAGGCGCTCGATCGGCGTTCAGGCAACGCCTGTCGCTGGCGATGAGCGGCAAAGTCTGGCGCCAGAAACCGCTGGATGATTTTGCGCAGCGCATGTTGATCCTGCTGAATCGCTATTGAGCGTTCATGCGTAGCCGCGTAATAAACACCGGATTGAAATCGTGATCGTCGCCGTAACCGGTGGCACGGGATTTATCGGCAAACGCCTGCTTGCCCATCACGTCAACAGGGGAGATACGGTTCGTGTACTCTCGCGCGGCCAGCCGACCGCCAGCGCGCCGGGTATCCGCACATTTACCGGCGACCTCGCGTTGCCCTCGGTGTCACTTCGCGAGTTCGTCGAAGGTGCAGACATCGTGTATCACTGCGCCGCAGAGTTGCGTGATGAAAAAAAAATGCACGACACCAATCTGCGCGGTACGGAAAATTTGCTCGCGGCTGCACAGGGCAACGTTGGGCGCTGGGTTCAGTTGAGCAGCACTGGCGTGTATGGGCGTCGCGCACGTAACGGACAGGACACGCAAACGTCTTTTGAAGTCACTGAGGAAACGACGGTACATCCTGAAAATGCATATGAAATTTCCAAGGAAGCGGCGGACCGGCAAGTTGTCGATTTTGCCGGGCGGCACAACCTGTCATGCGTTATCGTGCGCCCCTCAAATGTGTACGGCACAGACATGTCCAATCAGTCTCTGTTCCAGCTGATCCGGATGATCGACAGGGGAATGTTCTTTTTTATCGGCTCAAAAGGCAATGCGAAAGACGCCGTCGCGAACTACGTGCACGTCGACAATGTAGTGGACGCGCTGGCGCATTGCGGAACAGCAAACCTGCCCGGCAACGCGAAGGCCTATATCGTCTCGGACTTCCGAAGATTGCGTGATTTCGTCGGCATCATTTCCGGCGCATTGGAGAAGGCGCCGCCACGTGTCACCGTTCCGGAGTCGTTGGCCCGGCTTGCGGCACTGTTGGGCGGTATCGTTCCAGGATTTCCGCTGACTGCGTCGCGTATCGATGCGCTCACTGATCCAACGATCTACCGCACAGGCAGGATCGAAACAGAGCTGGGCTTCAAGAACAGGACCAGCATGGAGAACGGCATCGCTGAACTCGTACATCAATGGCGCACTGGATTGTCCCGTGGAGAATAATCGCAAACCCCAGATCGTTCGCGTGGTCACCGCCTCCTATGTGGTGCCGTGGCATCTTCACAACACGCTGCTGCGCATGACCGATGATTTTGAGGTGACCGTTATCGGCCAGGATGTTTCGACCAATCGTGAAAACTATCCCGGCGTGCAGTGGGTGGATATCAACCTGAACCGCAAGTTCAGCCCGCTCGCGGATGTGTCGTCACTGTGGGCGTTATATCGCTTTTTTCAAAAGAACCGGCCCGATGTTGTTCATTCGATCATGCCCAAGGCGGGTTTGCTCGCTGCCTTCGCCGGCTTTGCCGCCAGGGTGCCCGTCCGCATGCACACATTTACGGGGCAGACCTGGGTCAACCAGCATCCCGTCGGCGGCTTCCTGCTTTATGGGCTCGACAGGTTGATCAATGCGCTGAACAGCGTCTGCCTGACCGACAGCCGGTCGCAATCCGAATTTCTCCTTGAGCACGGTTTCGCACATGACGCGAAAGCCCTGCCTGTCCTCGGCGAGGGTTCGCTGTCGGGCGTGGACTTGACGCGATTTTCTTTTCCACGTGACCCATTGGTGGTCGAACGCCTGCGCAAGAAATTTGGGCTTGGTGAACAAGATTTTGTTTTTGCTTTTATCGCGCGCAAGAGCCGCGATAAGGGTGCACTCGACATGGTGCGGGCGTTTGCACCACTGGCCGCATCACATCCGCGGGCGCGACTGTTGTTCGTCGGCCCCGACGAGTCCGCAGGCGAATTGTTGGCGTTGAAAGCGCGTTCGCCACAGCTTTTCGAACGTGTGATCGAGGTCGAGCGCGTGGTAGACCATGAAGCGTATCTCGCGGTCACCGACGTGTTGTGCCTGCCCAGTTTCCGTGAAGGATTCGGTTCGATCGTGATCGATGCCGCGGCATCCGGCGTTCCTGCTATCGGCTCACGCATTGTGGGACTGGTGGATTCCATCGAGGACGGCAAGACCGGCGTGCTATTCGCTGCGGGCGCGGTGGACGAACTGGTCAACGCGATGCAAGCCCTGCTGGAGAATCCGCAGCGTGCCAAGGACATGGGGGCAGCGGCGCGCCAACGCATTGAAGCCCGGTTTTCTGCGGAGCGCCTGTACGGCCTGCTGAAAGAATTTTACCTCGCGCAATTGCGAAAATAATTTTCTAACGCAGCAGTTCAGCGAGTAACCGGCCCAACGCTTGCGGGGGTTCGGGGTCATCGAATATTCGATCAGCACGCTGCAGGATGCGCCGCGAAATATCATTGTGATATTCCCGGTCAGTTCCCAGGCGGAGCGCGATGGCCAGGTATTCTTCCGGCGACTGCGCAATCAGTTCTTCGATGCCCATCAGCTTAAGCATCGCCATGGTCTGGCGCCCGCGCATATAAGCACCCGGCAGCGTCACGATGGGCAGGCCCATTGCAAGCGCATCCAGCGAAGTATTGCCGCCTGACCAGTGCAGCGTATCCAGCATGAGATCGCACAGCTGGTTGATGCGTTTGTAATCATCGTGCCCCACGCCGGGCAGGATTTTCACGCGGCCCTGAGCCGCAAGGCCCAACTCGGCGAAGGCGGCTGAAAGTCGCGTGACGAATTTTTGCGTGACGGCAGCGTTCTGCCCGGCGAACATCACCAGCACGCCGCGCGGATCGTTGGCAATTGCCGTGACCAGCAGGCGGTCATTGGCCGGATGTACCTTGAACAATGACTGGGGAAAAAGGTACAGCGTGGCATCTTCGGGCAGCTGGTAATCGGCCCGCGTCTTGGCTGATGCTTCCGGCGAAATCTGCGGGCGCTCATAGCGCGTACCGATGCCGGGCAGCAGTCGCAACTGTTCGTTGTAATGTGCCTGCGCACCCGCCGGCTCCATGGCTTCGCAGGAAAAATAGTAATCGATGGCGCGGTGGCCCGGCGTCACGGGATGGCCCCAGCCGCACACTTGTACCGGCGCCAGTCGCATGCTCGACAGCAGGTAAACCGTCCTGTCCATGCCGATCTCGGGATAGACCAGGATATCGAGTTCGTCGTTGCGGATCTGCCCCAGCAACACGGAAAAATTTTCCTCGGCCTGGAAAAAATGGTCGGACGCACCGCGCAAGCGGCGTGTGAGATCGTCGTCAACAATATGCGAGTGATACAGGAAAATTTCGAAGATGCTGCGATCAAGGTCGGTGATCCAGCTGGCGAAGTAATTTCCCGCTGTGCTGCGATAGAAAAAACGGCTGCAGAACCCGATGCGGATGCGAGGTGCGCGCTGTGTGGCGCTGTGCAACGACGCCCGACTTTCCATGGGCAACGCATGGGCCGCGACCTTGGCTACAAAGTCGGCGTAGTCGCGTTGCAACAGCTTGTCGTCACGTCCCTGGTAGGCCAGCAGGAAACTATTCGCGATAGCGTCGCCGAAGCGCTGCGGCTGAAACGATTTGGTCAGCGCCTCCACGTTGGCGTGAAGGTGCGCAATGCCTTGGGTGATGCGGTCACGGCATGCATCGACGTGCGCTTCATTGATGTAGATGTTGGGCAACAGCAGTGCGGCGCGCGTCGTGGTGGACAGGTCATTCGGACGCAATTCAAGCGCGCGCTGGTAGGCGCCCAACGCTTCGGCAAGGTCGTCGCGTTCGGCCGCTATATCACCCAGTGCAGCCCAAAGATCATGCCGTCCCGGCGTCAGCGACAACGCCTGTCGGCACACCTGCTCCGCTTCGTCGGCGCGCTTCAGTTTTGTAAGTGTCTTGACGAGCAACAATGAAGCCTCCGCGAAGTCGGGCCTCAGCCGGATAGCGGTCCTGAGCGCGGCCTCTGCAGCGGCGGTATTTCCAGTCATCACCAGCGCATTGCCCAGGAGGTGGTGTGCGTGTGCGTAGTCGGGTTGCAGCTCGGTGGCGCGTTGTGCAGATGACAATGCGTCTGCAAACTGTAGCGATCGCACTTGTGCAGCAGCCAGGTTTGCGTACGCTCGCGCATACGCAGGATTGAGCCGGATGGCTTCCCGGAAAGCCGGTATTGCTTCTTCAATGCGGCCGAGATCGGTGAGGACGATGCCAAGATTGTTGTGACCCTGCGCGAAGGCAGGGTCTACGCGAATCGACTGTGTGAGCAAGTCGACCGCAGATGAAAGATCGCCCAGGTCCTGCTGGATATTGGCGGCAGTGAGGTAGAAATTTGCATTGCCCGGCGCCAGTGCAATAGCACGCTGGATGGCGCGTGCCGCGTCCGGTAATCGTTGCGCACGTACGTTTGCGATAGCCAGCCAGCTGAAGGTTTCCACGGGCGCCGCGGGTTGCGATGCGAGCGTCGTCAACTGCGCCAACGCGTTGTCGACATTCCCGGCCTGGAGCGATGCCACTGCCTGCTGAAGCGTCATGGGCGGATCACTGCTGCATGGAATTCAAATTGGCCGCGTGGCTGATCGCGGCTTCGATGCGCTTCACGTAAGCGTCCATGGCGAAGGGCATGCCGGGTTGAGATGCGGCCGACCACAGGGAGTTCAGCCTTGACGCCAGCGCGTTTCGTTTGTCGGCATGTGTTGCGAGGTCCACCGCAATGTCGACGTATTCGCGGCCACTCTCGGCAATGGTGGATTTTTCTCCAAGGCTGGTGAGGACACTGAGTGCAACGCGCTCTGCGATGGTTTTCCCCGCCGCGGTAACAAGGGGAATGGATTCCAGCAACGATGCCCGCACACTTGAATAATCACTGCCGGGAACCGTGTCGAGGATGATATCCACCAGGCCCGGGGCTCGCGTCGCTGCACCGTTGCTGTAGGGGTGCGAGATGATCCGCGCTGCGTCTATCCCGGCTGTCCGCAGAATATTTCGCATGATCGCGACGTCCCCGGTATCTGGCGGCGCCAGCAATAGCACCGCGTTTGGGGCGCGCGCGAGCAGTGATTGCCACAGCGCCACACAGCGGGAAGACAGTTGCTCTGCGGTGGCGAGCACGCCGAATACCGTGGCACCCGCTTTGATGCCGAGTGATTCCCTGGTCGATAAATTCGATTGTGCATCGCTGTCACCCTGCGCCGGTGCAGAGATTGGCAGGGCGCACCCTTCGACGAACAAGTTTCGGCGCAGCGATTCGGCTTTGTCGCTCACCAGTTGCAAGTGCCGATCCGTCAGCACGAAATCATGTTCGCCGATGGCGGCAGGCCTGGCCATCGCCGGCATCGCGATTTGCAATAGCGCCGGGCGAAGAGACAGCAGACCGGGCCTGGAGAAGTCGCCAAAAGCGGACGCGTCAATCAAGACGTCAATTTTGTGCGCCCCGATCGCGACTGCGCAACGATCTTCATCGAGCCCTGCCAACGACACCCAGTCCGTTGCCTCTATTCCAGCGTCCGGCATCATTTTTACGTGTGGCGGGCTTACGGTGAAAACCGCAGTGGTAAATAGATCACGATCGTGCAGCCGCACGAGCGACGCGATGGTTTCTTGCGCAAAGGGAATGCTCAGGTCAACCAGATATCCCAGCCGGGTCTTCTCGCGTTCCGGGACGGTGTTCGCCCTCGCTACATCGGCGCGCGCTGGGTGCAGCGCTTTTGACGCACTGGCAAATCTGTCCTGCAACCGGTCCAACAAGCGGGGTGAAACATCGTGAAACGGCAGGAGACCGGATAATTCAGCAGCCAGCTCGAATGCGGTCACATCATCTTTCATCTGCGCTACCTGCTCGGCCAGCGGATAGAGAAGTTCCGCCTCGCGTTTCAGGTTGCCCTGGCGCCGGGCAATCCGGCTTTCCAGCAGCGTCGCGTATTCCAGGCCTGGAAATGCCGCGACAAACCGCTGCGCTTCAACGAGCCAATCGTCATGGCGCTTTTGCATGTTGAGGGTTTGCAGCAGTCGCAGCTGTACAGGCGGCGATGGGTCGGCGGCCATCGCACGACGGAATACTTTTTCTGCATCGACGTGGTTTCCTGATTCGCTTAGCAGGACACCTGCGTTGTAAGCCGCAGAGGCCACGTCGGTATGAGATGGCGCAAGAATGAGCGCCTGGTTCAGGTAAGTGAGTGCGGCATTGACTTCGCCAACGTGCGAGAGAACGGTGCCGTGCCAGAACAGTGCCTGGGTATTTGCAGGTTCCAGGGCAATTGCGGGTTCACTGCATTTGAGTGCACTCTCCCATTGCCGCAACTGGCTGTATGCGCGTGTCTGCAGCAGCAGGCTACGAACATTGCTGCCCACGGTGGATGCATCCTCGAGGATGTCCAGTGCATCTTTTGCGTTTCCCCGGTCGATCAGGAATCCGGCCAGCGTGAGACGTGTGTCGACATCTCCCGGCAAATACTTGAGCAGCGTGCCAAGGCAGTCGGAAGCCAGCGCAAGATCCCTCATGTCTTGCGCGAGCTGCCCCTGTGCTCGCAGCAAAGGCGGATAGTCGGGTTGCTCGACGCGTAACGCAGCAAATACGGCCGCGATTGCACGTTTTTCAGTATCGCCGGACGCTTTTTCCTGGCGGCGCATGGCGTCGTGAAGCGTGGTGAAAAACTGTCGTGCTGTGAGTGACATCGATGCGGTTACCGGGCTACGCGACGCGATGTCGATGAAGGCGGCCTCAAGTGCGCGCGTATGATCGTCCGCCCTTGCTAGTGCGGTTTCGAATTCCTGTGCGATTTTTTTCCGGCACGCTTCCATGAACTGCGTGTCGCGTGCAAGTTTCACGGCGAGTGCGACGAAATCGTCTTCGGACGCGGCAACCAGTTCCTGCAAATTCAGGTGGCCGAGAATGCTGGCGCCGACCCTTTCGCTCTGCCGCTGTCCGGCCAACGTAACGACCGGCACGCCCATGTCCAGCGCAGCCAGTGTGGTGTCGCCACCAGCGTAGGGCGATGTATCCATCACCGCGTTGGCGATACGATAGCGTGAGCGCAGTGCTGCATCGCCCCGTACTGGCTCAAGAACGGCGATCCTGTTTGCATCAATGCCGGCACTGTCGGTAACGCGTGCAATTGAATTTTTCTCGGCCGCATCCAGCGGCGAAAAAAGGAGCATTGCTTCAGGCACGGCATCCAGTACGCGCCGCCACATGCGCAGGCAGCGCGGCGAGAGTTTCAATACATTCAGGAACGCCGCAAAAACAAATTTTCCATCAAGGTCTTTGTCCGGCACCAGTTCGGGCGCCTGGCGCAATGGTGGAACACGCACAAACGGAAAAATGCAGGACTGAAGGGCGTAGGGTTTTTCGATCTGGAAAATTGCCGCATCGGGCAAATCGGCGATGCGGTCGGTAAATTTGTAATCGACCGAGCTCATTCCCAGGCAACCGTGATAGCCGAGGTGCGTAACGATGGATCGCGCGGGGCGGTATGCGTAGATGCCAGGGCGGGCGCTGTTCGTTTGACCTCCCAGGTCCACCAGGACGTCGATGTCTGCTTCGGCAATGATTTTGGCGGCCGAAAAATCATCAAGGTGGCTGATGTCGGCAAAACCGTCGACCATCGAGCGAAACTGCGTCGTTGTGGCATCGTGCTGCGCCGGTGCGCAAGTTGAAATGAGAAGCACGCCGAAACGCGAGCGATCATGTCGCGCGATGACATCCAGCATCATGCGTCCCATCACATGCTGGCGGAAATCACCTGAGACGTAGCCCACTCGCAAGCGAGTATCCGCGCTACGGCGCGGAAGCAACGGCACGACCGGGACATGCTGTTCATTAACGGCACTGTCGAAACGGCGATAGCACAGCAGGATGGATTCCCGCGTGACGTCGAAGTATTGGATCATGCCGACGATCGGCGCGTACTGGTCCGGCGTGAATTCAGCAAACGGCCACGCCAGGGCGAGTTCGACGTATTTTGTCTCCCGTTCCGTGTCCCCCATCGGACGGCATAGCGCCAGGCCCGCCACGACCATTTCCGGCGACAGTTCCGCCGACTTTTCCCATTCGAGGAATGCCAGTACCGCATCGTCTGTGCGCCCGCCGGCCAGGAGGCCCCGGTATAGCGCATCCCACGCATTTCCGTGCGCGGGATTGACGGCGGTCGCCTGTCGCAGTGAGTCGATGGCTTGCTGGTGTTCTCCGCCGGCCTGCAACATTGTCGCGAGGTTATATGCGGCCTCCGACAGCCCGGCATTAAGGGCGAGTGCCTGGCGATAGGCCTCGATGGCTGCATCCGTGTTCTTGAGCGACTTGAGGACGTTTCCCAGGTTGTTGTAGCCTTCGGCCAGATTGGGATTCAGTTGTACGGCACGGGCGTACATTTCGGCTGCTTCGGGTAGCCGGCCGAGATGCTGGTATACGAGCCCGAGGTTGTAACAGGCTGGCCACAGGTGTGGCACCTGGGATAGCAGCGCCGCGTACGCCTGGGCTGCATCGGCGTAGCGTCCGGCATTCTGGTGTGCCAGTGCGCCATTGGCGAGTTGCTTTTGTTCGAATGTCAGCGGGTTGCTGCTCATGCGGATTTGCGTTCGTGCCCTGGGCACCATTGATGTGAAAGTCGAACGAGGCCATGATCGCGAGTCTTGCCACTCACCGTGATCTGGACTTCCCGCGTATCGAAGAGACGGAGACCATGTTCATCCAGCGTGTGCGCGCGAAGCTGGTACACACCCGGCAGCAGGGTCTGCGCATCGAGGGTTAAACGGAAACCAAAGCGGCCGGCCGACAGTCGATTGGCGGCAAACCCGGCATCGTTGGAAAACGTACCGAACACGGGCGTGCCATCCATTCGGGTGATTCCAGTCATGATGACTGTGGCCTGGTCATCCGGGTTGGTGAAAATTCCACACAGTGAAATGTTTTCACCCATTTCAAAAATGTTGCGTTCCGCCACGTTGGCATCTTCCACCCAGACCGATTCCAGCATGGGATAGGGTGAGCCTTGGGCGAGCTCGCTGGCGACGGGAGTAGCTTCTCGGCGATTCTTTGCTTCGTGGTACGCGAGATATGCCTGTGTGACGGCGAAAGACTCGCCCTGCATGTGAACGCGACCTTCATGGATCCAGATGGCGTTCTGGCAAAGCGACTGGATGTGATACATGCTGTGTGAGCACAGCAGCAGCGTGCCGCCGCGCGCACGGAAATTTTCCATCCATCGAAGGCATTTTTTCTGGAACGATTCGTCGCCCACTGCGAGGACTTCGTCGGTAACAAGCAGCTCCGGCGTAAGCGCGGTGGCGACCGCAAATCCGAGTCGCACGACCATCCCGGAGGAATAGGTTTTCACAGGCTGGTCCACGTGCGTGCCGATATCGGCGAACTCGAGAATTTCTTCAATGCGAGCGCTGGTTTCTGCCCGGCTCCAACCCATCAGGGCTGAGGCAAGGAATATATTGTCGCGCCCGGTATATTCAGGGTGGAAGCCGGTTCCCAGTTCTAGCAAGGCGCTGATCCGACCGCGCACTTCGACGGTGCCTCGCGATGGCTTGACGACGCCCGCGATGATTTTCATGAGCGTCGATTTCCCCGCTCCGTTTTCGCCGATGATGCCCCACGACTCTCCTCGCACAATCGTGAGTGAGACGTCGTTTAGCGCGCGGTAGTACTCATGGACTGCGCGACCGCTGAGCAGCTCAAATATCGTTTGCAGCCGGCCGGAACCGGTACGGATGATGGGATAGTCCTTGCCGATGCCGACTATCCGGACAAGTTTGTCTGTGGTTGAGGTTGACAATGTAACAAACGGAAATAGTGAAAATGCCCTGGCGGGATTGGCGGGATTGGGAGTAGTGCTGTGGCCGCAATTATAAACGAGGGCCTACGTTGGCTGGCGTTGAGCCCTGGTGCTACGTCAGCGTGTTTGATGGCGCTTCGATGCTCGCGCTACAGGAAATCTTCGAAGTACGGTGAGAGTCGGATGAAGAATGCAACGCCCAGGATCGCTGCGACAACGCCGGCGAAAAGCATGCCGAAGTCACCCATTTGCAACCCTTGTCCCAATAGAAGGCCATCACGCATGCGCTGAATGACGTATGCCAATGGATTCCAGGTTAGCCAGTGGCGATATTGCATCGGAATCAAAGTTATCGGATACAAAACTGGCGTCAGGTAATAGAGCATCATCATTGCGGGCGCTATAGCCTGTTCAACATCCCTCAACAGCGTTTGCATGGCGGCGAGTATCGCGCCCAACGCAAGCGAGAAAAGGTATAGCGTGATGATTGACATCAGGACGACGGGGATGCCGGCCAGATCGATGCTGGAACCTGCAAGAGCCAGCACCGCCAGTACGGCGACGTAGCCGGCCAGATGGACTAGAAACACGCTGTTATTGGCTGCAAGGACGAGCAGCAAGTGCGGAAATGCTACTTTCTTCACCAACGCTGCGTTGGTGTGGATACTCTGCATGCAGCGCAGCACGCCATCGGAAAACATCATCCACGGCCAGAGTGCAATGGCTACGAAAAGCGTGTAGCTGTCCGTGGCCAGGTCACCTTGGCGTTGCTGGAATAACTGACCGAATACGAACGAATAGATTCCGAGCAGCAGCAAAGGGCCCAGCAGCGCCCAGAGAAACCCTAGGGTGCTGCCGGCGAAGCGCGTGAAGATTTCACGCTCGGTGAAGCGCGCCAGCAGCAGTGAGTTTCCCTTTGCGAGCAATTGTGGGTCACTTCGATTTTGGCGACGCGCCGGGCAACGGCAGGGCGGATGGTACGGGCGCGACCTTCGGGCGCAACTGTTCAAGCGCTTCGACGTCTACAAAAAGCTTGGGATCGTTCCGGATCTTTCGCAGGTGCGCTTCCCAAACGGAGTTGAGATACTGGTCCTCTGCCTCATTAATAAGCGCTGCTTTTACCGTTTCAAACGGGAGCTTTACCGCTGCTTTGTAAGCGCGGAGCTTGGCGACATGAAACCCAAACTCCGATTCAAAAACCGGGGAAAACTCACCTGGTTTCAGCTTACGGACGGCCGCGGCAAATCTCACGTCATAGGTCTTCAGGTCGGAAGGTCCGAGATTGCCCTTGTCGGTTTTTGCGAAGCCATCGTCCGAGTTCTCGGCTGCTATTTTTTCGGGAGACTCTCCAGCGACGAGTCTGGCGCGCAGTTCATCAGCCCGAACTTTTGCCTGCTCCTTGGTCCGTCCGGTGAAATTGACCAGGACATGCCAAACGTCATATAGCGGCGCAGACGTGAATCGCTCCGGGTTAGCGAGATATATTTCGCGGGCGCGTGGCAGGTAATCGATCTTTGGAGCGGAGTTCTGGATTTGCAGGCCGCGATATTTAGCCAGCACCTTGTCAGTGTGATTGCTAATTTCAGCCTGGGCCTGCACATTGTTTTCGAGCTTGTTTTCGCGAGCCTCAATTGCCAGTGTCTTGTTGATCAGAATATTGTCGACCAGGGTCGCGATGCGATCCTTGTCCATCATGAATTCGTATTGATCCCTTTGCGGAATGCGAGCCATCTCCGCTTCAAAATCAGCGTATGTCACTGTGGCGCGCGGGTTTGATGCGAGCACCTTGTCCCTGGGAAGGGGGGTCTGTGAATATGCGGCAATTGGCAGCAATGTGGTAAATGCGAGGAACAGAATTTTTTTTGCGAGTTTCATGGACGTCTTTATGAAAAAACGCAGGCGGAAATAAATTCCGCCTGCGAGTTTGTAAAACTTACGGCAGTATTAGTAAGTTTGGATTTGCAGCAATACTCCGCAGGTACTTGAACCCGGCCGCGTCGACAGTTGCGTCGTACATGCATCTAGCGTTGGTGTTCCTGTTGGTGCGGGACGCGCATCCTGGAAGCGAATATTCAAATAGTACTTGGTGTTCGGCGCCATTTTGCACACCGTGCCAACGCCAACACCGCCGGTAACCTGGAATGTAAAGCCATTCTCGTTTGACCCGGTTGCGTAGCATTTGTTTCCGGATGCGATCTTTGTGACATCAAAATCGCATGGAGAGGTTGACACAGATACAAACGAAGATGCAGGTGTACCGCTAGGACCTTGCGTGATAAAGAGACGTCCGACCTGCCCGTTTGCGGCTTCCTGGGTTGTCGTGGGTTGTGGCGACATAAATGCGTAGGTAATCGCCTGATTGGGTTGGAAGTCAAAGTATTCGATTGCGGATTGGCTGCCGTAGTCAAGCAGGCTAACATTGTGATACCACAGTGTGCTGATGCCGGGTGTCGCGTTGGAGCATACCGTTGGATCGACAGACCAAGCATTGATTGTATTGGCATCAAGCCCGCCTTGTCCGCCACCGCCGTTAGGTCCTGCGTGAGGCGCCAGAATCGCTTTGGCTACGCGTGACACTGGCGCTGGGATCGGGTTGCCGTTAATGTCGGCTGAGCCGAACCCACCGCTGCTAATTGGTGGGGAAATTGTAATGCTAATGTTCGCAGACACCGCATTTGTTACCGAATTTGTGGCCCTTGCTGTGAAGGTGTAAGTACCTGCTGTCGTGGGCGTCCCGCTAAGTACTCCAGCTGCCGAGATCGTCAAGCCAGGGGGCAATGTGCCAGTGGCCTTGTCCCACGTAATTGGTGCAGAACCACTCGCTGCAAATGTGTACGTGTAGGCGGCATTCACAGTTCCCGCGGGCGGTGCAAAGCTGGTAATCGTCGGTCCCACCAAAGCAATGATTGCGATGTTGACGGCTTGCGTCGTTGTGGAAACACTATTCGACGCTTGCACTGTAAACGCTGAAGTGACCGCACCTGCAAGTGGCGCTCCCGCCAGCAGACCTGTGGGGCTCAACGTTATTCCAGATGGAGGAACTCCAGAGACTATGGAGTACGCAATGGGAGCGGCGCCGGTTGCCGTGTACTGATGACTATACGCTGTGCCGATGCTGGCAGTTGTAGGTGGAGAATTTCCAAATACGGGCGGGCCACTTGGGGCGACAACATTGATGGACGTCGAGAGCGGCGCACTGGTACCGAAGGTGTTGGATGCTGTTACAGAAAATGAGTATGTCTGGATTGTCGTCGGTGTCCCGCTTACGACCCCCGTTGTTGCGTTGATTCCCATTCCGGCAGGTAGAGCGCCACTTGTAACGGCCCAGGAAAGTGGCGTAGATCCGTTAGCCGAGAAGGAATGGCTATAGAAGGCCCCTTGGTCGGCGTTCGCTGGCGTGCTGTTGTTGATCGATGGAACTTGTCCCGTCGTGCCGACGCAATTCGCGGCTGCGTTCACATTGATTCCACCCGCACCGAAAACAATCGTGGCGCCGGCGCACACTGTGCCATTTATGGATACGGCCGTTTGCGCTTGCACGCTGCTAAAAGTACAGATTGAGAGTAGCGCTGATGCCAGCACTATCTTTAAATTTTGAATATTCATTTTGTTCCTCTTAAGTCCAACATAAATCACGTAATGGTCCCGGCAGAGTGAAGATATTTTTTCTTATTAGTGCAACCGATGCTAGCAGGCGAGGCCACCCAAGAATGTAAACTCTTGCATACAGATTGCATCTTCAAACGACAAAAAGGGGTGCAACTGCACCCCTTTTTGTTTGTTGCGTGTGGCAATTTGAATCGATTACGGTGTGATGCTACGTGTGAACTTGTGATCAACCGTACCGCCGAAGCGTGACACAACACCGGTGTTTTGGTAGTTATGCATCATCGTGCCGATAACTGGCAGACCGTTATACACAGCGTTGACAACTGCAACTGGAGCTTGACCCAACGGTGTACGGGTTGTCGTGGCACCGGTGGTGGCCAAAACTTGCGTACCGCTGTTGAAGAACATGGACATGAAGCCGTTCGGGCCTTGTGTTGCGCGCAGGGTCGGCGTTGTCAGGCTGGCCGGTGTGGTGGTTGCACCGTTCACGAACTGTTGCAGCGACGTGATCAGTGGGTTGGTGTTCTGCGAGGACAGCAAGCTTGTACCAGCGAACGGTACAACGTTAGCTTCCCAACACAGGGTTGCACCAGCCACCGTTACGCCCGGGGGCAGCGGTGAAGGATTCGGGATCAGGGTGATCGAACCAGGTACGCCTTCTTCACGATTCAGCACCGAGAAGCCATAAGGATCGCAAGAGCCGGCTGTCGAGTTCGGGAAGTTTTGTGCGAACGGTGCAATAGCTGCTCCGCCACCAACTGACACATAGGCACGCTTCGTTGGGAAGGTAACAACCCAGTCGGTTTGCGATGCAGTAGCTGCGTCAAGGATGTACTCGTTGATCACGCTGTTGCGCATCATCGTTGCCGACATAGCGTCACGCGAACCAGCCGCGCTAATTGGCCAGACGGTTGTAACGATACCAGCGGAGGTGAACACGTTGCTGGTCGGGCCAACCAGAGCTGCATTGCCCGAATCAACTGCGGTGATCGACGGAGCCAGGTTACCGGATTCCGAATACTGTTGCGTGACAGACCATGCATCAAATGCGGTCGGGCTGTACGTGTAGTTTGAACCAGTTGTCGAGCTGATAATGCTGGCGCGACCAGTCAAACCACCGCGCGGCGGCTGTGTCAGGGTACCAGCGGGCGGCACGCTTACAGGCGACGTCCCTTGGTTCGGGAATTTCGTCGTTGCAGGGTTGCCAGCGAAGTTGTCGAAGCTGTCCAGAGCGCGACAGTTGGCAGGAACGCCAGCGGTGTTGTGACGGATGAATCCGGTCACAGCGACTGCAGTAGCACCAACGATAGGATTGCCGTCGATTGTGTCGTCATCCACTACGCCCATTTCGATAACTTCGAAATAGCCTTCACGGGTACGATCCAGCGAAGCGAACGATGCGGAATCAACAAACGCGCCGGTGTACGTGTAGTTCTTGAAATCGTTCAACGGGTTTGCGCCGTCGGTACGGGTTTCAACGAACAAGTCGCTAGGCGTTACGCAGGAGTTGTCATTGGTGACAACACGGGCACCGTTGGTCGTTCCAACGATAGCACCGGTCCAAACGTCGCTTGGGGAGAGGAACAAGTTAAAGTCAAGTACTTCGCGGCTGTTCTTGCCTTCCAGGAAGCGGACTTTAACGATCTTGGTGTTGTTCTGGACGTTGATGATGGTGATCAAAGTTGCTTGACCAGCACGCGCCGTGTAGTACGGGTATACCAAAACCTGGCCGGTGCCATCAGGATTGATGTGCACGGCTTCAGCAGTTCCAGCAGCTCCGATAGCCGCCAAACCCGCGAGCACTGCAACGTGCATTGACTTCATTTTAAACGTATTCATTTTTTAGGTTACTCCTTTTAGAGAATAAAGTGATCACTTTAGAAGCTACAACAAATCAAGTTTATACCAGCCAACACCGTTTTTCAATCAATTTGCTCGGTGTCTTTTTATTGCTACTTTAGTATTACTTTCTGCATTTTCGTACTGTTACCAACACCTGTAGGACTAGCCCCGGTAGACGAACCACCAGTTTCCGCCGTCCAAAATCCATTTTTCCTCAACTACCTGTGTGTCTTTCAAATTTGGCAAAACGTAATACTCCAACTTGATAGACACATCACAAATTTCGGGCTCGCAAACCGCTTTCACCACTTGCGCCCCCAGCCAGCTGGCGCCACCCAGTCTCCCGCGATAAATTTCCATCGTAAGCGTTTGACGGGTAGTGGGTGAAACGAATGCGTATGCCTTGTCAAACTGCGCGGCCCTTAGTGCGTCCCAGCGCGCTTGAGCCCGCGAAGCAACGAGTTGTTCCGGCGTCTGAGCTGCAGCTGAACTTGAAGGCGCCTGGTTAGCGCACCCCGCTGTGACAACCAGAATCACAAAGACCAACGTCCGAATTACAAAAGCAAATTGCACAACAAATCCAATTCTTCCAAGAAGCAGTTAATGTAAAGCATTAAGTTGAAAGTTTACATCCAAAGCGTAGAGAATTCCTATTCTTGCGTCAATAATTTAAACTTGATAGTCGGCGTATGTGTCGTTTTCACCACATTTGTTATCCATTATTGATACCGACGGTATCACTTTGTGGGTTTTGGCAGGAACTCTTGGAGTGAAGGTAGCTTCTTCCGGATTTCTTCGGTCACCGCGCGCGAGTCCTCAGGGCTGGTTACCACTGTTGGTGTGATCAGCAAGACAAGCTCCGTGCGCTGCTTGATCAAGCTTTGTGAACCGAACAATGCGCCGACGATAGGAATTTTGGATAGCAACGGCAAGCCGGACGAAACGGTATTGTTGACATCCCTTATTAGCCCAGCCAAAACCATAGTCTCACCCGAGCTGACAGTTACGACAGTCTGCGCTTTGCGGGTAGCAATGTTTGGATTCGTGCCATCGCCGATCGGGCTGCTGACTTCCTGATTCACATCCAGTGTCACGCGGCCACCTGCGTTGATTCGAGGTGTCACGGTGAGGATAATCCCGGTACTAAGGTATTGACGCGTTGTGACGACGTTTCCGCCAGTGCCGGTTCCTGTAGATGAGCCCGTGTCGACCGATATCTGGTCGCCCACATTGATCGTCGCCTTTTCGTTATCGAGCACCATTACCCTGGGCGTGGAAATTACTTTCGAGCGGCCGTCCGTGCCAAGCGCTTGCAGCACGGCACGAATGTCACCACCGGGACCTAGATTGATCAGTTGCAAACCGGACGACGGCGCGATGAGTGCCCGTGGATCTGTAACAGCGACACCTCCCGTTGTAGCCAGGCCGGGCAACGTAGGCAACGCGTTTATGCTGCTGCGCATCGCGCCCACCGTGTTGTTCCTCGCATTGACGAACCATTCGATACCGAATTTCAGCGAATCATCCAACACAACTTCAGCAACAAGTACCTCAACAGAAACCTGGCGTCGCGGTACGTCCAACTGGCGCAGTGCATTTTGTATCGTCTCGTAGTCGGACGGCGATGCCAGTATCAAGAGGGCATTATTGTCATTGTCCGCAATGATGCGGACGTCCTTTGAAACCGCGCCGCCGCTGCCTGCAAACGCCACCAGGGCCTGTATAGCGGACTGCGCCGGCGATACGGCGTTCTGGCCGGGCAACGGTGTGCCCGGGGTCGTACCGATCTGCGCCGGACGCTGACCCGGCGCCAACGTCGGCCCGGTAGAAGACTGCTGCTTGCCATAAATTTCACTCAGCAACTGTGCCAACTTCTCTGCCTTCCCATGCTGGACAGCGTAGACATTCAGCCGCATCCCCCCGGAGACTCCCCCGGCGCGGTCAAGGCGTTCAATCCACTTCTTCGCCTCTTCCAGGTATTTAGGTTGCGTGGTCACAACCAACAGTCCATTCATGCGCTCAATCGGAATAATGCGGACAATTCCGGCAAGCGGACTTTGCGCGGCGGTTCCAAAAATCTTGTCCAGGTCGGCACTAAGCGCTTTCACATCCGTGGACATCTGGAAGAGCCCAACCGAATAACCTGACAGGAAGTCAACATCGAACAAATCAATGATGTCGAACAAATGCCTAAGCTCGCGCTGCGTGCCGGAAACGATAACCAGGTTTCTTATTGGATCGATCTGCACCGACGCTGCCGGATCAGTTACATACGGCGCGAGGATTCGTTGCATGTCCAACGCGCCAACAAATTTGAGCTGTACGATTTGCACTGAAAATCCCGCCGGCAACGGCGCCGCCGTTGTACCGACCTGTGGCGTTACTGAGCCGCGCGTTCCCAACGTCGCCGGCATGATTTTATAGAGCCCTTCTTCCCGCACCATGATCTGGCCGTTCTGGCGAAGCATCATTTCAAGTATTGGAATAAGGTCTTTTCGTGAGACCGGCTTCGACAACCGGATGGTGCCGGTTCCGGTAGTTAGGGGATGAATAGTGAATGCTTCGCGCAAATAATCGCCCATGATCGATTGGACGATGGCGCGAATATCGGTCGCTTCAAAATTCAGGCTGAATTCCTCCGGACCCGATGGAAGTACTGGCGCGGTGGGAGTCGTCTTGACGAAATTGCCAGAGCCCTGAACAACAAAAGCATCACCTGTTTTTGGGGTGGGTGCATCTTTCGGCTGCACGACCTGGGACTGCTGCGGGAATGGCGGCACAGGTCCCGCTAGGATGCGTCCTGCCGCAGTCGTCCCGGTTCCCGGTGCGGGAAGCGGCTGTTGTTCCCCCCCGCCTGGCAAAGTTGAGCACGCACTGAGCGCGGCCACCGTCACTAGCATGGCGGAAATTAGTTTGGTCTGGATAGGCATCATGTTTTCAATTCAAAAAAGTTTCACTGCATTCATTTCATAAAGTGGACTTCTGCCAACCTAAAACGCGGCCGCGATTCTGTCTTTCACTTCATGCAATCAGTCATCGACTATCGGGATCACTGTTGCGGTTGAGCCTGGATTCTCCTGCGTCGTTGCTGCGCGGCGTTTGCCGGATCCACAGTCGGCGCCGCACCTGGTGCTTGACCTGCCGCAGCGGAAGGCATGACAAATCCTGGCAACTGGGACGAGCCCGGATTTGGCACTGTCGGTGCAGGCGGCATCACACCTGGTGGCACGGGAACTACGCTGGCAACGGGGGGCGGCCGTTGCATGCCCGGTTGTCCCGGCACAGGTGAAAATGCCGGAACGGGACCAGGCGGGGCAGGTGGAGGTGTTCTTACTGGAGGAGATGCGGCGGTACGCAGCACCAGTTCCTCGGTCTCATCGCCCTGCTTCAGGACTACGCGATTACCTTCGACGGTATCGAGCGTAATGCCATTTATTTCCTTGCCCTTCGTTACGCGCACGGTCTTGCCCGACGAAAGTTCGACGAGGAATGCCACGGTGAGTTCACCGCTGACCGACGTACCGCTCAATTTGAATTGGCCTTTTTTCATGGTGGGAACGGTCGCTGCGGCCAGCGCCTGGGGACGGCGTGTCGGCGTAAACAGTGGGCGTTCACCCGTTTCCTTGAAGGCGACTTCCAGCGGTTGCAATGAAAACGGCGGCAATGTCGGGACAATTTCTCCTGCACGCGATGAATTGTTGGCAACGGGCAAGGTTGTTCGCAACGACCGCCCCCATCCCGTCTCAAGTCCGAGAGCAGCTAGGCATCCAAGGGAAATCAAAATCAATAATGCGGTCAAGCCGTGACGTTGCCAAAAAACGCGCGGGGTCATCTTCATGATTTTCCACCTGCTACCGGCTTTGCTGACGCCGGTACACCGGCCGTCGCGGGCGCTGACTCTGAGCCGACATATGCAACGCTTGATACGTCCATCGACACATACAAATCAGGTTCGACAGCACCGACAGGCAACCGATAGCCCGGGGCTATCTGTGAGCGGATCATCAGATTGTCATTGAACAAATAGGGTTCCCTCGTCTCAAGGGCATGCATCATCCGGCGCAGATTCACATTGCTGATGTTGAAGGCAAAATTCGCTGAGACCAAGCGATATGGGCCGTCATCCTTGTGGGGACTCACGTTGCGCGCGATGAGCCGGCCACCATTTCCTTCGATCACCTGCGCAACATGATCCTGCAATTCAGCGGAGCCCAATGCAACGGTGGTGCCCTTCAGAAAGAGTTTTCGTACATCCCTGGATTTGAGCTGATCCAGTGCGCGCGTGACTTGCGGGCGCAACTCATTGAACGCGGATTGGTTTTTCCATTGCCGGGTCATCCTGGCAATGTTTTGATCGTAGTGGCGATTCAGCATCACGACGGGGACGACGATCGCGGCAACAATCAGCGCAACAACCAGCGCCAAAATTGTCACCGCCATGATCCGGCGATCGCGCGGGTTATTGGGGATCCACGACCGGGTGCTCGTCTTGGTCATGGCTGTTTCCCCGGCGTGGATGCGGCTTTTGGCGGCACGTCGACAGGTGCTGGCTTGGGCGCAGGTACGGTGACCGTGGCTGTAGGTTGCGGAGCGGGTTGCTGGGGCTTGTCAAGTGCGCCCACTGGCGACGCTGCGTTGGCCGGCGCCATTTTTCCGGGCATGGTTTGCGGTGCGACGGGAAGCGCTGGCGTTTGTACAGGAATGGGCGCGGGTACGGACACCGGCGGCGCTACTAAAGCGGGCGCAGGAGGAACGACTTCCGGGATTTTCCCATCCTGTACGACAGCGGCCGGCAAAGCCTTGGGTTTCAGTTCGGTTGCTATGTTGAACCATTCGTTGGTGCCAAGGCTGCCGCGGCGCGTAGGGGATTTCTGCGAAGCGTTCTGAAACATCGGCGATTGTTCCAGAACTTCGATCACCCGCGAAGCCGCTTGCGCCTCACCGGTCAGCGTAATCTCGCGCGTCTTGGGACTGCTCTTCATTTCCAGCGATTGCACGAAGGTCGTATCGGGCGAAATCCTGGTCAGTTCTTCAAGGATCGCCAGCGACGGATGTTGGCTTTCTTTCTTGCCCGTGATGTAGTTGTATTCGTTGGCCAGCTTCGTGTACTCGTCAAACACACGCTGGTTGATCTCAAACTCGGCACTGGCCTTGCCGACCAGCGGACTGAGCTCGATGACTTGTTCGCGTTTTTGCCAGATTGGCAGCAACAGGGCCAGCAAACCGAGCGCCACCGCCAACCCCAGCAACGCCAGATTGAGCTTTAGCAACTGACCCCATTTTCGCGCGGGCTTTTCCGATGCGGGCAACAACTCCATTGATTGACCGCCAGCGTCAATATCGGCCACGGTAATCGCATCCACCGACAAACCTGCCTGGCGAAGCGTGACCAGCAATGGATCAACCGTTGCGCGTGCCGCCGCAGCGAGAATCACATCGATCGATTCACGTTGGGCGTCCCGGCGCAGTAATTTCACGTCGTAATAGGCTTGGCTTGCCGTAAACGGCGTGTGCTTGTCCAGTTCAAAGCCCATAACCTCGCGCAGATTCTCTTCAATCGCCGCCGGCAGCGTAATGGTCTTGAGCAATACCTGCCCGCTCGAAAGAATTACCCTGACGTGGTCATTTCCCTTCGCGCGCATTTCACGAAAGCGTGGATGCGCCGCGATTTCTGCAATCGGCACCTCGGCAAATACCCTGGGCTTGCCGGATTCCACGCCAAGTAGCCTGATCGACACATCGTCGACGACGACGTCGGTCACAGCGACTTCGCCGACCACCCAGCCAACTACGCGCGAGGGCACCAGTGCGCGCAATTCTCCCGTCCACCAGCGCCAGAATTCATTGAGCCGTGCGGTGCGTGGCGCGGGGACGACGGTACTGCTTGCTGTCATGGAATCGTTCATAGGAAATGGGCTGCGGGATTACCGGCTCTTGCCGTCATTGACAGCAACCTTGCCAATCCCGGACGCCGTTGCCGGCGGGATAGCGGTAGAGGGGATGATTGAGTTATCGAGGGGAGCGCCTTCCTGCCAGCGCAGGAAGGTATAGGAACGCTTGGGAAAGGGCAAGCGCAGCACTACCGCTTCCCGAACGAATGTCGTTCCATCTTCGCTGCTGGCTTCGACCCTTACATTCATGACACCGTTCCCGAAACTGGGTAACAGCGCTGCAGGCCCGAACGCGGGAACAGGAAGTTTGCTGGCACGGGCCAGCTCACGTTGCTTGATGTATTCATCGATCTGCTCTTCCAAAACGCCTGGAATCGCCCGCAGCACTTCACGGGAGGCTATCTGGGAATTGATGCCAGGCTGGCGGGAATAAATTGTTATCAGTGGCGCAATGCGCTGAAAAAGTGCCGGCGTCATTCCCAGGACCAGGCGCAGTTCCTCGATCGACTGGAAGGCTGCGTTCGCCGGCTTGTACGTGAGGCCGGCGGCCTTGTATTCCTCTTCCTCGGCGCCATGCAGGCGTTTGATTGTATCCAGGTCGCGCCAGTCGAGGATCGCATCCATCAATGCGGCCGCCTCCTCTTCAGATAGACCTTGCGAACGAAACAAGCCGCGCAGCAACCCTTCGTTGCCGACATTGATATCGATCTTGCCCGATTCATCCAGCATGCTGACTTTCACCGTTTGGCCCTGGAAGTTCCATTCCTGCGGCACGCCATAAACATTCCAGCGGTCGGTCATTTGCGGCGGTTTCACCATTTCAAGAATGGCGCGTTGGACGCCGGCATTGGCCACCGCTTCCAGCTTCGCCCGCGTGACCGAGTTGCCGACAATATTAATTTCCGTGCGCATGGACTGTATGAATGAAGATGCGATCAACATCAGCAGCGTCATGATCCACAGCACAATGATCAATGCGATGCCCGACTGGCGTTTGGCAATGTGCAGCATTCGCGGGCGTGGGCGCAGTGAAATCGACATCACGCTCTCCGCGGGGCGCACTGGCGCTGGAAAGCATTGTCATAGCAGCCGGCCTCTTCACCCAGCTTCAGCGCCACTACCAGGTCGGGGACTTCCCGACCCGTGTCGGTCTTTACAACGAATTTGATAAGCGTCGGCACGCGAAGTGGAAACGCCCATTCGCTTGCCCACTTCGGATCGGTGTTGTCGTTTTCCGAACCAAAATACGAGATTTCAATTTCCTTCACACCGGCGATCAGGCGCGTCGGTTTTGCTTCATCCAGCCCGCCCCAGTCCTTTGCCTGAAGATCAAACACCTCCCGCTTCAGGAACAGTGACTGCCGCCTTTTGCCATCGGGACCTTGCTCGGGATCGTCAGCCACATACAGATGGCCCCACTGCAGGCCGCCCTCCTTGATTGAAGCCCCGAGATTCAATGCAGTAACAAATTTGATTTCACTTTTTGCGCCCTCAAAGGCGATTTTCGATTCCGCGATTCCGCGCCAGCGAACCGGAAAAACCTGTCCCAGCTCGCGCCTCAAAAAACTCTGCACGATGCGCTGGTGACTCGCCTCACCGGCACGATGCTCTCCCGTGTCCCACGCGCGCAAGCCGACATTGAGTGCGGAATAAATCAGGATCAGCAAGACGCCCAGCAGCGTCAGCCCGACCAGCAGTTCCAGCAGCGTAAATCCTTGAACGCAATGATCGCGACGGACGCGGAACAGGTTCTTCATGATGGATTACTGCTTCGCGGCCCGAACTGCAGCGTGGACAAACTTACGACACGTTCTTTCCTGTCATCAGTGGCGAACGTGACCTTCGCTTCGATCTCGTACAACTGTGCGTAATACTGTTTCTCAAAATCCAGCGCCAGCTGGTCACGCGGAGCGGGGTCGGTGTACGCCTTGACCGTCACCTGCCAGGCATAAGTTTCGTCATCGAACTTTCCGCTTGTTGTACCTTCCTTGATTACTTCTTCCAGACCCACCGCAGCGAGTTTGGATTCCGCGTACATGGTTGCCTTCGCGTAATGGTCTGCGATCGACGCGCCATTTACGCCGCGGGAAAATATTTGCATCAGCACACCCAGCGCGACGGAAAAAAGCGTGAACGCCACCAGCACTTCCAGCAACGAGAATCCGTGCGCGCCACGCACGCGCGCAGAAATTCCCGCCCGTGCTGGGCGGCGATGCCAAGACGCACTGTTTACGCGCTTCTTCAAGCGAAATGCCTCCGAGACGCCCTATCCACGGCCATCTCCGGGTGCAGCATCTTTAATGGTGACGCGTCCTGTCAGCCAATCAACATCCACTTCAAAACCGCGCCCGCCAGCGGCCACGGTCACGCGTCCCCCGTTCGAGGACCCATCCGGGTAGAAGCGAATGCTGCCCATCTTGTCGGTGATCAGATCAGCTTGTGAGGTGTAGAGCTTTACATCCAGCAGTTCATGCAGCTTGTGAACGGTCGTGTCGTTTTGCACTGTGAACTGGCGGTTTTCAAGATCAAGCGACATTACTGCTTCGCGCCGTGTGTTGATCGCGGTATCGCGTGTGATCCTCAACCCACTCGCAACGGCGCGCGCATTTGAACGCAGGTCCGCACCCGAAACGCCCGAGAAAACCATCTTGGGCAGCAAGGTGTACGAAAGGCCGATGATAACGATCACCACGACCATTTCGAGCAGGGAGAAACCGCGTTGGCGCATGATTTGCATCGAGAGGACTATTTATTCCCAGGACTTGATGTCACGGGCGGCGCCTTCGCCACCCTCCTGGCCGTCGGAGCCCAGCGAAACGATTTCCCAAGGGCGGTTGTCAGCGCCCGGTGAACGATAAATGAGATCGTTTTTCCATGGGTCCTTCAGTTCGTCGGCGTTGCGCACGTATGGGCCGTTCCAGTTGGTAACGCCGCTCGGGGCCGTAATCAGCGCCTTCAAACCATCGCTCGTATTTGGAAATTTGCCAGTATCGAGTTTGTACAAGTCCAGTGGGCCACTCATCCCGACGATTTTGCTTTTGGCGATTCTTGCTTGCGCCATATCGCCCTTGCCAAAAATCTGTGTCGCAGCCCAGCCGACGATCAGACCGATGATGGTGATGACAACGATGATTTCGATCAGGGAAAAACCCTGCGAGCCCTTGCGATGCATAGTTTTTTTCATGACGATTACTCCGGCAAAAAAAGGAAACGATTAAAGCGGTATGTCCATCAAACCGAACATGGCAACCAGCAGGGACATGATGATGCCGCCGATCAATAACGCGAGCCCGACGATCATCACCGGCTCGATCAGCGCGAGAGCGCGCTTTACGGCGGCCGCGACTTCGCGGTCATACACTTCCGCCACCTGGTAAAGCATTTCATCGAGCTTGCCGGTTTCTTCACCCACGCCGATCATCTGCACGGCCAGCTTGGGAAAAACGCCGGCTTCCATCATCGGCTTGGTCATGCCGCGGCCTTCCTTGAGATCGCGCGAGATGATTTCGACGGCATTGCGAAACACCGCATTGCCCAGTGTGTCCTTGAGAATCGCGAGCCCCGTCAGCAATGGCACGCCGTTTTGCAGCAGCGTCGCCAGTGAACGCGAGAAGCGCGCCATTTCCACCTTGGCAATCAGGTTGCCTGCGACGGGCCAGCCCAAAAATCTCGCATCCCATCGCGCACGGTTTTCCGGTTTTGCAAATGAACGTGCAAACAGCCAGATAGCCAGCACTACACCGGCGAGAATGATGGGCCAGTTGTGACGCAGGAACACACCGGTCGTCAGCACCATGTCCGTCACGATCGGCAGCGCTTTGCCGGACTGATCGAAAATCTGCTTGAACTGCGGCACGACAAAGATAACCAGCACGAGAACGGAAGACACCGCCACGAAAAAAAGGATGGCCGGATAGATCAGCGCCGAGATCACACTCTCTTTCAACTCCGATGCGCTCTCCATGTAGTCGGCCAGCCGCAGCAGCACATTGGCGAGCGATCCACCCGCTTCGCCCGCTCTCACCATGTTGATATAGAAACGTGAAAACACGTCGCGATGCTTGTCGAGCGCTTTCGACAGCGAAGAACCACCGCGAACGTCATTGCGAATTTCAGTCAGCAACTCCGAGGCATTTTTCTTTTCGGAGAGGCGAATCAGGATTTCCATGCTGCGATCGAGCGCGAGTCCGGCACGCAGCAGCGTGGCAAGTTCGCGCGTAATCAGGCGCAGATCGCCCTGGCTGACCTTGCCTCGACCACCAAGCGTAAATGCTGGTTTCGATGTTCCAGGCGCTGTCGCCGAAAAAGCGGGTGCGCCCACGCCATCCACACCCACTTCCGCCGCGCGAATCGGTATCAGCCCCAGCGATTGCAGGTGCGCAATGACGCCTGAGTGCGTGACGCCCTCGAGCACACCTTCCTTGATTTCACCGGCAGGCGATACCGCCTTGTACTGGTACATCGGCATGAGGGGTTCCGCGCCTAGTCTTCGCGCGTGACGCGCAAGACTTCTTCAATCGTGGTGATGCCGCCGACGGCCTGCTTGAGACCGTTTTCGTACATGGTCTCCATGCCCTCGGCAATGGCGGCGGAACGCAATTCAGACGACGTGGCGTGCCGCATGATGAGGCTCCTCAAACTATCGGTCATCGGCAAAACTTCCATGATCGACTGGCGGCCGAAGTAGCCGGTATGCGCGCAGTGCTCGCATCCCTTGGCATGAAAAAGCGACAGCGGTTTACCGGATTCCGCCTGGGGTTTGCGCACAAAGCGCTTCAGGTTCAGCTGTTGCACCAGTTCATCGACAGGGTGATACGCCTCCTTGCAATGTGGGCACAGCGTGCGCACCAGCCGCTGCGCCTGGATGCCGACGATGGTCGACGTCAACAGGTAATCTTCCACGCCCATGTCGAGCAGGCGGTTAATCGTCGCCGCCGCATCGTTGGTGTGGATGGTGGACAGCACCATATGTCCCGTGAGGGCGGACTGCACCGCAATCTGGGCCGTTTCCAGATCGCGAATTTCACCGATCATGATGACGTCGGGATCCTGCCGCACGATGGAGCGAAGCGCGTTGGCGAAGGTGAGATCGATTTGCGGCTTCACCTGGATCTGGTTGATACCGGCCATCTGGTATTCGACCGGGTCCTCGACGGTGAGAATTTTTACGTCGGGCTTGTTGAGGCGATCCAGCGCCGTGTACAGCGTCGTGGTTTTACCGCTACCAGTCGGGCCGGTCACCAGCAGGATGCCGTGCGGCTGCTCGAGGATCGAAATGAAAACTTTAAGGTTGTCTTCGTCGAATCCAAGCGCATGGAAATCCAGCGCCACGCCGCCCTTGTCGAGAATACGCATCACCACACTTTCACCGTGCATGGTGGGCACGGTGGAAACGCGCAAATCGATTTCCTTGCCCTGGATGCGCAGCTTGATGCGTCCGTCCTGCGGCAGGCGGCGTTCGGCGATATCCAGCGTCGCCATGATCTTGATGCGCGAAATCACGGCCGCGGATAGGCGGCGCGGCGGCGATTCGGTTTCGTGCAATACGCCGTCGATGCGGTAGCGCACGATGAGGCGGTTCTCGAACGGCTCGATATGAATATCAGACGCGCGCCGTTCCAGCGCGTGATTGATGATCAGGTTTACCAGCCGGATAACGGGCGCTTCCGACGCCAGGTCTTTCAGTTGCTCGATATCGCCAAAATCCTGTTCATCATCGCGCGTGGCGATGTTGTCGACGATCTGGCCCATCGATGATTTTCCGCTACCGTACAAACGCTCATACACCGCATCGAAATCGGTGGAGGAAAGCAGTTTCGGCACGATGGTTTTGCGGGTTGCGGCCGCCAGGGCGCGCAAGGTGAATTGATCCGCCGGATCGGTCATCGCCAGCACAACTTCACTTTCCGTTTCGGTAACCGGGATGGCGCGCGCTTCCTGCAGGAAACGCGATGAGACCGTTTCTTCCAGTATCGGCAGCTCGGGAAATTCGGTGGACTCAACGATGGTCCAGCCGCGCTGGCGTGCCAATGCTTCCGCCAGGTCACGGCCCGAGATCATGCCCATGCGAGTCAGGATGGAGCCCAGTTTTTCGTGCGTTGAACCGGCAATGCTTGCCGACTCCTGCACCTTCAGCGCGCGGTCCAGGTTGGCGATGTCCAGCTTGCCTTGCGACATGAGCGTCTCGCCGAGCTTGAGCATCGGCACCGGCGCGCTTTCGCCAATCGGGTCTACAGGATTTTCAACAGGGTTAAGCAAAACGATGCCTTTGATTATTAAGCCAAAATACGGGACAGCGAGTATAGCAGTGACGCACTTGGCGGCCGGGGTCGATTGGCGCTGCGGATGGATAAGAACTCACAGAGCCCACTAAAGACTCCCGTAGGCGCGAAGGAGTTCGCGACAATTACATTCGCATGCAAAAAGCGATACTTTGGGGATTGTCCTACAACATTCTCCAGCCAAACTCGAAATATTCCGTCAAACTCCAGCACTATGGCGGCCCGCAGGCCATTTATGCCACGGAAGCCGCCCCGGTGCTGGAGTCTATCGATTTTCTCTCCGCAATGCACCGCCGCAGTTGCTCTTGCCAGTCAGTCATTTCATGGCCCAGGGCAAGTTCCAGTTTGCTTAGTGACAAAACCGAGTAGCTCGGTCGCTTGGCCGGCATCGCGAGTTCACCGCTGTTGATGGCCACCACGCGCTGCGCGAGGCGTGGCTCACCGGCGGTCCCATCCAGGATCGCAGTCGCAAAACCGTGCCAGGTCGTTTGGCCGTTTGCAGTGAGGTGATAGATGCCCGGCTCAATGCGCAACGCGCCTGACTGCACGCATTCTCGTGTCGCTTCGGCGACAGCGCGCACCCAGGTTGGCGAACCGGTTTGATCGGCCACCACGCGCAGCTCTTCGCGCTCCCGCGCAAGACGCAACATGGTGAGCATGAAATTGTGACGACGGTTTCCGTACAGCCAGCTCGTGCGGAATGTGGCAAAGCGCTTCGCCATTGTGCTTACGGCTTGTTCACCGGCGAGCTTGGTTCGGCCGTAAACGTTTTGCGGTGCAGTAGTGTCTGTCTCCCGGTACGGCGAGCCTGCGGTTCCGTCGAAAACATAATCGGTTGAGTAATGGACCAGCACGGCATTGAGTTTGTTCGCCTCTTCGGCAAGTATTCCGGGCGCTTCACCATTGATGCGCATGGCCATGTCCGGCTCAGACTCAGCCTTGTCCACGGCGGTATATGCGCCCGCATTCAGGATCAGCGTGGGCCGGATTTCACGGCAACGGGAACGGATAGCGTCGGGTGATGACAGGTCCATCGCCGAACGGTCAAAGGCAAATATTTCGCCTTCCGATGCGAATGAACGCTGTAGCTCCCAACCCAGCTGCCCATCGGCTCCCGTGATCAAGATGCGTGGCGTGTCTGCTGCAATGCCCATCAGTCGAACAGCTCAGCCTCGGCGAGCCGCTTGCCGTTGATGTCCGCGGGCTTGAGTTGCGGTGTGCCTGTTTCCGCGATCGGCCAGTCGATGGCCAGCGCCGGGTCGTTCCAGAGCAGGCTGCGATCGTGCTGCGGGGCGTAGTAGTCCGTGGTTTTGTACAGGAATTCCGCGCTGTCGGACGTCACCACGAAGCCGTGTGCAAAACCGGCGGGAACCCAGAGCATGCGTTTGTTTTCGGCCGACAGGCGCAGGGCGACATGCCGGCCAAATGTGGGCGAACTGCGTCGAATATCCACCGCCACGTCGAACACTTCGCCCGCGACGACCCTCACCAATTTTCCCTGCGACTGCTGGATCTGGTAGTGCAGGCCGCGCAACACGCCCTTGACCGACTTCGAATGATTGTCCTGGACAAAAACAGCATCGGTGCCGATTGCATTGCGAAAATTCTGTTCGTTGAAACTTTCAAAAAAGAAACCGCGTTCATCGCCAAACACTTTGGGCTCAAGAATCTTTACATCGGCGATCGCCGTGTCGATGACATTCATGCAACGTAACCCTAGAACACGCGCTCAGCGAGCATCTGCATCAGGTATTGCCCGTAACCGTTTTTCAACATGGGCTTGGCGAGCGCCTGGATGTCCTCTGCTGAAATCCAACCCTGGCGAAATGCGATTTCCTCGGGGCACGCGACCTTGAGGCCCTGGCGCCGCTCGATGGTAGCGATGTATTGCGAGGCTTCCAGCAGCGACTCATGCGTGCCGGTATCCAGCCACGCCATGCCGCGTCCCATGACCTCGCAGGTCAGCGAACCTTGTTCGAGATAAAGACGGTTCAGGTCGGTGATTTCCAGTTCGCCGCGCGTGGAAGGTTTCAACGAACGCGCGAGGTCACACACCTGGTTATCGTAAAAATAAATGCCCGTAACCGCATAGCGCGATTTCGGCTTTGCCGGCTTTT
Organism: Betaproteobacteria bacterium; assembly: GCA_040006575.1. Taxonomy (GTDB): domain Bacteria; phylum Pseudomonadota; class Gammaproteobacteria; order Burkholderiales; family Usitatibacteraceae; genus UKL13-2. The sequence goes on along the minus strand of JBDTWS010000002.1, from coordinate 3,109 downwards.
CCTCCAGCGAAATGACTTTGCCCGCGGCATCGAATTCGGCGACGCCATAGCGTTCCGGATCATGGACGGGATAGGCGAACACCGTGGCGCCCGTTGATTTTTCGTGCGCACGCTGCAGCGATACGGAGAGGTCATGGCCATAGAAAATGTTGTCGCCCAGTATCAGCGCTGAATCAGCGTTGCCGACAAAATCCTTGCCGATGTGAAATGCCTGCGCGAGTCCGTCGGGCGAGGGCTGCACCGCATAGGAAAGCGAAAGACCCCACTTCTTTCCATCACCGAGCAATTCCTGGAATTGCGGCATATCGTGCGGCGTCGAGATGATCAGGATGTCCTGTATGCCCGCGAGCATCAGGGTGGACAACGGGTAGTACACCATCGGCTTGTCGTAAATCGGCAGCAGTTGTTTTGAAACAACTTGGGTTACCGGGTACAGGCGCGTGCCGCTGCCACCAGCCAGGATGATTCCTTTGCGCTTCATGCCGCAGCCTTCGTTCCATATTGTTGCTGCATCCACTGCCGGTAATCGCCGCTCGTCACGGACCGCACCCATTCCGGGTTGGCAAGGTACCACTCGACTGTTTTGCGAATTCCGCTCTCGAAATTTTCCTGCGCGCGCCAGCCCAGCTCGGACTCGAGGCGCGATGCGTCGATCGCGTAACGGCGGTCATGGCCCGGGCGATCGGCAACGAAAGTGATCTGCGCCGCATAACGCTTGCCATCCACACGCGGTTGCAGCTCATCGAGCAATGTGCAAATCACATTGACCACCTCAAGATTGGTTCGCTCATTGCGCCCGCCCACGTTGTACGTCTCACCCGGTTTTCCGCCGGCCAGCACCATGCGGATAGCCGCGCAATGATCGCTGACATACAGCCAGTCGCGTACATTTTGTCCGTCGCCATAGACCGGCAGCGGCTTGCCGGCCAGCGCGTTAAGGATCACCAGCGGAATCAATTTTTCGGGGAAGTGATAGGGCCCGTAATTGTTTGAACAATTGGTGGTCAGCACCGGCAAATGGTAGGTGTGGTGATAGGCGCGCACCAGGTGATCCGACGCGGCCTTCGATGCTGAATACGGGCTGTTCGGCTCATACCGGTGTTGTTCCGTGAACGCCGCATCGTCCGCACCCAGCGAGCCGTAAACCTCATCGGTGGACACGTGCAGGAAACGAAAATCGGCCTTCTCGCTATCGGCAAGCTCTCCCCAATACGCCCTCACCTCCTCCAGCAGGTTGAAGGTACTGACGATGTTGGTCTGGATGAAATCGCCGGCGCTGTGAATTGAGCGATCCACATGGCTTTCGGCAGCGAAATTGAGGATGGCGGTCGGTCGCGCTTCCCGCAGCAGCGCGTGAATGCGCGTGCGATCACCGATGTCGGCGTGGACAAATCGATAGTCGGGATGGTGCGAGATATCCGCCAGTGACTGGAGGTTGCCCGCGTAGGTCAGCTTGTCGAGGTTGACGACTGGACCCAGGCCTGCGGCCAGCCAGGCGTGAATGAAATTAGAACCGATAAATCCGGCGCCGCCGGTGACGATGATCATGACAAATCCCGGGCCGCGCATTCGGCGGCATCAATCGTTAATCGGCTATTTTACCAGCGCGCATCCGGCGAGGCGGCGCCAAGCGGCTCACAAACCTTTGTTCTTAAGCTCAATGAGCTTGGCATATTTAGCGAAGGCCGCAAAACAGCCTACGGCCACGTGCGCGAATCCGGGCCCGCCGTCCAGGAACCCCAGCCGCAGGAAATAGAATTTGATAAATCGCGCCAGTGGACTTAAGAATAGTTTTGCATACCCCGTACGCACGCCCTGCTGGAACAGCGCTTCCGCATGCAGCGACGAATAACGATTCTGCTTTTGCAGATAAGTGGTGACGTCCTCGGCAGAGTCATGCAGCAGATCACCTTTCAATTGCCCGACCGTGGCCGTGGTGATAACGGCTTCATGCACCGGATCATTGCTCCAGCTGGCGTGCTGGCGGTGAAACAGCCTAAGCGACCAGTCGGGATAACCCTCCCCGTGAGCCAGCCACCGCCCCAGGAAGCGATTGCGGCGTGGCATGCGGTAAGCCATGTTTTTCGGCTCAGCCAGCGCGGCGCGGATGCTGGCCTCGAGTTCAAGCGTCACCCGCTCGTCTACGTCGAGACACAATACCCAGTCGTTCGCCGCCTGCGTGACGGCGAACTGTTTTTGCTGGCCAAACCCCAGCCATGCTTTCTCGATAACTCGCGCGCCCTTCACATCGGCGATCGCGCGCGTTTCGTCTTCCGAGCCCGAATCCACCACTAGCACCTCTTGCGCAAAGTTGACACTGTCGAGGCACAGGCCGATCTGTGTCGCTGCATTCTTGGCGATGATGACGACAGAGAGCGGGATTTTTTGATCGGGCACGTTGAAGTGTCGTGTGGGGGCAACTGCTTGGGGACACATGAATTGTAATCGACCGTACCCGCTCCGTTACAATCCGGCGATGCGCGTATTGTTGGTCAAGCTTTCCTCATTGGGCGATGTGATCCATAACCTGCCTGTCGTCAGCGACCTGGCGCGCGCCCGTCCGGATATCAGGATTGATTGGGCCGTCGAGGCCCCGTACGCAGAAATCGCTGCTATGCATCCGGCGATTGGCGACGTATTGCCTGTTCCCTTGCGGCGGCTGAAAAAGAAATGGCACTCTGCCGCTGCGTGGCGTGAATTCCTCGCGCGCCGCTCGGCCATTTCGGCCCGGCGTTACGATCACATACTCGATACGCAGGGCCTGCTCAAGAGCGCCTGGGTGGCGCGCTGGGCAGATGGTCCGGTGGCAGGTTATTCAGCTGCGTCGGCGCGCGAGCCGCTGGCATCGCGTTTTTACGACAGCCCGATCGATGTGCCTCGCGATCTGCACGCGGTAACGCGCAATCGCCTGCTGGCGTCGCGCGCACTCGGCTACGCGATTGAGGATCGTGTCGACTATGGAATTTCCATGAAAGGCAAGGCACCTGGCTGGCTACCCACAAAACCGTACGCGGTCTTCTTGCACGCCACGAGTCGCGACAACAAGATGTGGCCGAACGACCACTGGATAGAATTGGGAAACAGGCTGCGGGCTATCGGCCTGGATACG
>JBDTWS010000001.1:0-81287 GCA_040006575.1 Betaproteobacteria bacterium | reverse complement strand
TAACGCACAATTATTCCGCTTTTCAATCGAATGAATCAATATTTAAATGGTGGCTTTCCTTCCACTAGTTCAGTAGCTCACCATGAAAACCCTTTTGCAAATCAACGCCAGCCTGTTTTCCAGCCACGGCCAATCCAGCACGCTGAATACAGATTTCGCCCGCGCATGGTTGGCGGCCCATCCTGGCGGCAAGGTGGTGGTGCGTGATTTTTCGGTCTCACCAATGCCGCATCTGACGGCTGAGCGTTTCCAGTCATTCCTGGCCAAACCCGAAGATCGCAATGCCGTGCAACGCGAAATCATTGAGTTCTCGGACGCGCTCATCGCTGAAATTCGTGCAGCTGACGAGATCGTCATCGGTGTGCCGATGTACAACTTTGGCATTCCTTCCATGTTGCAATCGTACTTCGACCACATTGCGCGGGCGGGCGTGACCTTTCGTTACACGGAAACGGGTCCGGTGGGCCTGCTGACCGGCAAGAAAGCCTATGTATTCACCACCCGCGGTGGCGTACACGCCGGCACCTCGCGCGATGCTCAGATCAGCCAGGTGCGCCATTTCCTCGGGTTGCTGGGCATTACCGAAGTCGAGGTGGTCTATGCGGAAGGATTAAGCATGGGCGATATCGTCAAGGCGCCCAGTCTGGCCGCGGCGCGGTCACGCGCGGCGGTGCTTCTGGACAGCGCGGCGAACGATCAGGAAACGCTCGTTCCTTCGACGCCTCTGGCGCAGGCGGCGTAGCGTGCGCGTCGGGCGCTTATGCCTGGACAAGGCGAAATTGCCTGTAAAAACATTTGCGTACCCGAGAATTTCGACATGAATCCTCGCGTAACTGTTTGTATCGGAATATTAATTGGCCGATGATGACTGTTAGAATCCGCCTGTCAGTTTGAGTCGTACAAGCTCAGACTGACATCGGAAAATCATGGCTAAAACGATAAAAAACATTCTAATTTTGTTTGACGCAGATTGGGACCGGGGCCAACTGCACAAGGCATCGCAAAACGGCTCAGCCAGTGATGGCGAAGGGATCGACTACCGTTTTTTCTTTGAAGGTTTCGACCTGTTCAGCTTTCCCAGCAACGCCCGCTTGCTGACGTTCGACGTGTTTCGCTTCGTCGATAAACTGGTCAAGAAATATCGCGGCCTGCCGTTGCACGGCATTACCTCGAGCAATGAGCAGTTCGGCGCGCTGGTCGGTGCACTGCTGGCGAAAAAGCTGGGGTTGCCAGGAGCGGATCCCAAATCGCTGATTGCCGCGCAGCACAAATATGTGGCGCGGCGGATCCTGGAGCGCGACGTGCCGGAGGCCAACGTGGCCTTCCACGCCTTTCCCTATACATTTGAATCGCCGGACGAAATCCCGCTGCGATTCCCGTTCTATGTGAAACCGGTCAAGGCCGCCTACTCGGTGCTGGCGCGGCGGGTTGATAATTTCGCTGAACTCAAGCAGCACATGACGTTCCATCCCTGGGAAAAATACATCATCAAACGCCTCGTCAGGCCCTTCAATGACGTGGTGCGCAAGCTCACTGATTTCGATGTCGATGCTCACTGGATGCTGGCCGAGGAATTGATCGATGGCGACCAGATCAATGTTGACGGTGTAGTGATCAATGGGGAAATCCACATGCTGGGTATTGTGGACGCCGTGATGTACCCGGGCACCGACCAGTTCATGCGTTTTGAATATCCGACCCGGTTGCCGCCGCCGCACGCGAAAAATGCGCTCGATACCGCACGCAAGATTATCGCAGCGCTGGGCATTGATCACGGCCTGTTCAACGTTGAGATGCGCGTCAACCGCACGACCGGCGCCTGCCGCATGATCGAAGTCAACCCGCGCATGGCCGCACAGTTTTCCGATCTTTACGAGAAGGTCGACGGTATCAATCTGCACGATGTGGCACTGAAGATTGCCGTCGACGAAATGCCGGACCTGACGCAGGGCCGCGGCAAGTACAAGATGGCGACCAGCTTTGTGTTCCGCAAATTCGATGGCACGCCACTGGCCAATCCGCCGGGGCACGAAAAGCTCAAATGGCTGCAGGAATTCGATCCTGACGCGTTCCTCGCGCTGTTTATCAAGACCGGCGGTGGGCTGGATCGCGAAATGAAATGGCTGGGCAGCCATCGTTACGCCACGCTGAACATGGGCGGGCATTCCGAGCAGCATCTCAATGAAAAGTATGAGGTGGTCAAATTGCGGCTGGGTTTTGACGTGGGTTGAAAGTTGCCGACGCCATGCATCCATGCATGGCCGTATAGGGAATAAGTGATCGGTACGCTAAAATAGCGATTCTTTGCGAATCGCTATTTTTTTGCGCGTTTTTGCCCCGATTTCCAGGCAATGACCGCTACGCGTTCGCTATTCAAATCCGCTCAGCTCGTGACCCCATGAACCTCACTACCGTTTCCGGCATCCGCCAGGCTTTCATCGATTATTTTGTCTCCAAGGGGCACACGCACGTGCCATCCAGCTCGCTGGTACCGGGCGACGATCCCACGCTGCTATTCACCAACGCCGGGATGAACCAGTTCAAGGACTGTTTCCTGGGCAAGGAAAAGCGCGCCTACGTTCGCGCCGTGAGCTCGCAGCGCTGCGTGCGCGCGGGCGGCAAGCATAATGACCTCGAGAATGTCGGCTACACCGCGCGCCACCACACGTTTTTTGAAATGCTGGGCAATTTCAGTTTCGGCGACTACTTCAAGCGCGACGCGATCCAATACGCCTGGGAACTGCTGACCGAGGTTTACAAGCTGCCGAAGGAAAAGCTGCTGGTAACGGTCTATGCGGATGACAACGAAGCCTACGATATCTGGGCGAAGGAAATCGGTGTACCGGTAGACCGCATTGTCCGTATCGGCGACAACAAGGGTGGCAAATACGCGTCCGATAATTTCTGGATGATGGGCGACACCGGCCCCTGCGGTCCGTGCAGCGAAATTTTCTACGATCACGGCGCGCACATCGCCGGCGGTCCACCCGGTTCGCCCGATGAAGACGGTGACCGTTTTATCGAAATCTGGAACCTGGTGTTCATGCAGTTCAATCGCGAGGTTGCAGATGGCCCGATGATTCCGCTGCCGAAGCCGTCAGTGGATACCGGCATGGGGCTGGAGCGCCTGTCGGCCGTGCTGCAGCATGTGCACGCCAATTACGAAATCGATCTGTTCCAGGTGTTGATCAAGGGTGCGGCGCGCGAAACCGGCGTGACCGACCTGGCGTTACCGAGCCTGCGCGTGATTGCCGACCATATTCGCGCCTGTGCGTTCCTGGTGTGCGACGGCGTGATTCCCGAGAATGCCGGCCGTGGTTACGTACTGCGCCGCATCGCCCGCCGCGCCATGCGCCACGGTTACAAGCTGGGCCAGAAGAAACCGTTTTTCTACAAACTCGTTGATGACCTGGCCGGCGTGATGGGCGATGCGTTTCCCGAAATCGTGCAGTCGAAAGATCGCGTGAAGGCGGTGTTGAAGCAGGAAGAAGAACGCTTCGGCGAGACGCTGGAAAAAGGCATGGAGATTCTTGAAGGTGCGTTGAAGGCCAATCCCAAAAAACTGGATGGCGATACGGCATTTAAATTGTCGGATACCTACGGTTTCCCGATCGACCTGACTGCAGACATTGGCCGAGAGCGCGGCTTTGAAGTTGACATGTCCGGCTTTGAGAAAGCCATGGCGAGCCAGCAGGAACGTTCGCGTGCGGGCTCGAAATTCAAGGCCGGCGCGGCACTCGCGTATGAAGGCGCAAAAACGCAGTTTCGCGGTTACGACACGATGTCAGAGGAAGGCCGCATTGTGGCGCTTTATCGCGGCGGCGCGGCGGTGGAAAGTTTGTCGACAGGTGAGGAGGGCGTGGTGGTGCTCGACCGCACGCCGTTCTATGCCGAATCCGGTGGCCAGGTCGGCGATGCCGGCGAACTCTCCAAAGGTGGCACCTGCCTCACACTGTTCACGGTGCAGGACACGCAGAAAATCCAGGCCGACGTGTTCGGCCATTACGGCGTATTGACCACGGGCGAACTCACGGTCGGCGATACAGTAGCGGCACATGTGGACCTGCCAAAACGCATGCGCACCATGCGCCATCACTCGGCAACGCACCTGATGCACAAGGCGCTGCGTGAAGTATTGGGTTCGCATGTGCAACAAAAAGGCTCGTTGGTCGATGCGGACAAGACGCGCTTCGACTTCGCGCACAACTCACCGATGAGTGCGGATGAACTCGCGCGTGTCGAGGCCCTGGTCAATGCCGAGGTGCTGAAGAACGAGCCGGTGCAATCGCGCGTGATGCCGATTGAAGAAGCGCAGAAATCGGGCGCGGTCATGCTGTTCGGTGAAAAGTACGGCGACGTCGTGCGCGTGCTGGACATCGGTTCCTCGCGCGAATTTTGCGGCGGCACCCACGTGTCGCGCACCGGCGATATCGGGCTGTTCAAGATCGTCGCGGAAGGCGGCGTCGCGGCCGGCGTGCGCCGCGTCGAAGCGGTGGCGGGTTCGGTGGCGTTCGACTACGTGCAGGCCCTTGAAAAGCAACTCACGCACGCTGCGTCGTTGTTGAAGTCGCAGCCGCTGGAAGTTTCCGTCAAGATCGAGCAGATCGTCGAGAACGTCAGGTTGTTGGAAAAACAGCTGGCGCAATTCAAATCGAAGCTGGCTGCATCACAGGGCGACGACCTTGCCAACAGCGCAACCGATGTGAGCGGCGTGAAAGTGCTTGCTGCAAAGCTTGAGGGGACGGACGCCAAATCGCTTCGCGAAACGCTCGATCAATTGAAAAACAAATTGAAGTCGGGCGTGATCGTGCTGGCCGTGGCCGATGGCGACAAGGTCAGCCTGGCGGCAGGCGTGACCGGCGACCTCATTGGGAAATTCAAGGCGGGTGAGCTGGTGAATCACGTGGCACAGCAGGTCGGCGGCAAGGGCGGCGGCAAGCCAGACATGGCCATGGCGGGCGGGACCAATGCGGCAGGTTTGCCGGCGGCGCTGGCCAGTGTCAAGGACTGGGTCGCACAGATGGCCTCACGTGCGTAATCCACGAGCCTGAGCCACGCGCGTAAATCTTTAACGCAACACACGGAACCATTCAACTTGTTCGAGATTTTCAAATACTGCCCGCGCTGCGCAACCGAACTGGTCGAGCGCGAAATCCAGGATGACAGCGGCGCGCGCCTGCGCCGTGCCTGTCCGGATGAAAGCTGTGGGTTTGTGCAATGGCAAAACCCGACGCCCGCAGTTGGCGCGCTGGTTGAACACAACGGCGAAATCATCCTTGCGCGCGGTGCCGGCTGGCCCGAAGGCGCGTTCGCGCTGGTCACCGGATATCTCGAAAAACACGAAGACCCGAAGATCGGCGTGGCGCGCGAAGTGAAGGAAGAGCTCGACCTCGATGTGGTGGAGATCAACCTGATCGGCAACTATATTTTCGAGCGCAAGAACGAGATCATGCTCTGCTATCACGTGGTGGCGAAGGGTGAAGTCAAACTCAGCCCGGAGCTGATCGACTACCGCCGCTACCAGCCGCACGAACTGCGCCCATGGCCGCGCGCCACCGGATTCGCCGTGGCGGACTGGATGAAATCGCGCGGACTGGAAGTGACGTTCATCGACCGGCCGCCCATCAATGTTTCGCCCGTGGAAAAGAAAAGCTGACATGGATCCCAAGCGCGTGATGCCGGAAACCATTGCCGCCCAGGGCCTGGGTTGGGTCGACGAGGCGACCAGGGCGATTGCGCCACCGATTCACACGGCGACTACTTTCGTGCGCGACGAAGACAATCAATATCGCAGTGGCCGCGTCTATGCGCGCGACCACAATCCTACGTTCGACCAGGCTGAGGCCGTTTTGTGCGCGCTGGAGAAGGGCGCACACGCCGCGCTGTTTGCCTCCGGGATGGCCGCGGCGACTGCCTGCTTCCTGGCGCTGAAACCGGGCAATCATGTCATCGCGCCGAAGGTCATGTACTGGTCGCTGCGCAATTGGCTGGCCAACTTCGCGACGCAATGGGGACTGCAAGTCGAGTTCATCGACACCTCCAACCTCGACGAACTGAAGCGCAGTCTTCGTTTCGGCAAGACCAAACTGGTGTGGATCGAGACGCCGGCCAATCCGCTGTGGACAATCACCGACATCGCCGCCGCAGCTGAAATCACGCATGCGGGTGGCGCCTTGCTGGCGGTGGATTCCACGACTGCGTCTCCGGTGCTGACACGGCCGCTTAAGTTGGGTGCGGACATCGTCATGCACTCGGCCACCAAATATCTCAATGGCCATTCGGACCTGATCGCCGGCGCACTGGTCGCACGCGAACCATCGGATTACTGGAGCCGCGTGAAAGCGGTGCGCGCACAGCTGGGTGGCACCATGGGGTCGTTTGAAGCATGGCTGCTGTTGCGCGGCATGCGTACGCTGTTCCTGCGGGTGGATGCAGCCTGCCGGTCGGCACAGCGCATCGCCGATTTTTTCGACAATCATTCGCTGGTTGAAGTGGTGCTCTATCCGGGCCTGGAAGATTTTCCCGGCCATGATGTGGCGGCCGCGCAGATGATCGACGGTTTCGGCGGCATGCTGTCCCTTCGCGTGAAGGGCGGCGAAGCTGCGGCCATCAAAACGGCGGCCCGTGTCGAGATCTGGAAGCGCGCAACGTCGCTGGGAGGCGTGGAGAGCCTCATCGAACATCGCGCCAGCGTGGAAGGCGCGGGCTCGCCGGTGCCGCCGGACTTGCTGCGACTGTCGGTGGGAATCGAAAACGTTGACGACCTTATTGAGGATCTCGACCACGCGCTGATCCAGGGACACGCTTGATGAGTACACCGGAAAAAATTCGCAGCTACCTGTTTGCCTGCGGCCTGGATGCGTTGGCGGATCACATCCCGGTCGTCGAAAAAGCCATTCACGATTTCATCGCCCAGCTGGGCACGCCGATGGAGGTCTCCAACGATGCGCTCTATCGCTACGAAGTGCCGCTGCTCTCCGAAGACGGTTCCTGTTCCCTCATCGAGGAAATGGATCCGTTGCTGCATGACCTGGCAAAAACACTGGGTGGCGAGAACGAATCGACCACGCGCAAACTGAAAATGCTCAACATCATGGTCACGCGCGCGATGATGGTGACCGGTACCGACTGGGTCGGTATTTACCAGCGCAGGCGCGGCCCTTCCGGTAACGAGATGCTGGCGAAGCTGGCTTATCGCGGGCGACCCAGCCGCGCGGAATTCCCGCTGAAAGCTGAATTTGCCAAGGGCAGCACCAACAGCACGGTGGGGCTTTCTGGCCAGGCGAAAGTGATCGACGACGTCGCGGCGTATACGGCAGAGGGCGGCGGGTTTTACGTCTGTGACGATGCGGTGCAATCGGAAATCTGCATACCCATCCTCGATGATTCCGGCGCGGTGCTGGGGATCATCGATGCGGAAGCGTCACCCAAGGCATTTTTCAACGCTGACCGCCAGGCGGCTATTGTCGCCATGGCGCTGGTGGCTGCCGCGCTGCTGCCCTGATCAGCTCGCTGCGAATTCGACGCGGATTTTTTCCACGCGTTCGCGATTGACACCGAAATCGCGCACACCTAATCGTGACGCCGAACGTACCTGGATGACGCCGTTTTTTTCGTCCAGCGCGAACTCCACATCGTCGACAAATCCCAGGCCCGCACTTTTGAACTCGACATACAGGTATTGCCCGGTTTCGGTAATGACGCCGGTGCGCGGGAATTTGCGAATGAGCGCCTTTAGTGTTTTCCATGAATCTTGCGGCGTGCCGGAAAACTGCAGTGGCGCGACGTAGTGTTTGTCGCTTTTCTCGACTGTCGATGAGACGCAGTTGGGCTTCCAGGAAGGCGGTGCGAACGCGCCATTCTGGAATCCAAGGTTGCCGGGCCGGCTGCCTGCGAAAAGTCCCATCGGTTGTCCTCCAAAAGTTTCCACGGCAACCAGCATGGCCAGTGCGGCCAAAATGGCCAGTACCACCAAGGCGATGCGGCGGAGCGTGAGTATGTGTCGGTGAAGAGTGTATCGCATGGCCAGCGTCAGCTCATCAAGGTTTTCGTACCCGCGGGCGTGCGCACGTAGGCGCACATGGTCATGCCCGAGTACGGCGGTGTCGGTGTCAGCACCAGTGATTTTGGCAGGCCCATTTCCGCGAGCAGGTACTGTACCTTCGCCGGGTTGGGATGCGCAGCTTCCATCCACTCGAAACGGCATTGCTGGTCGGGAAGGCGGTCACAGGGATGCGCATCGACGTCCCATTGAATCACGCTCGGCACCAATCCACCTTCGACCGGGTAGCCGTCTTCCGGAATGGTGATCCGCCATTTGAAATCACCGCGCTCGATGGGCTGCACGCTGCCGAGGATGCCGCCGGTTTTTTCGGACAGCGCGGAGATATCTGTGGTGCGCGCGACCCAGCCGATCAGCCGGGGTCGAATGGCGATACGCTCCTGCACATCGGCGTTGTCGAGGCCGAACCAGCGTTTCATGAAGGGCGGTTCACCCAGTGGATCAATGGCGATCAATTCAAGGAAACATTCCGGTCCCAGCGACAGCAGCCGGTTGTGCGTGCCCATTCGCACGTGCGTGCCTGTGGCCGAAAGGGTAACGCCGAGAAAGCGTTCGAGCCAGGCAGCGCCGCGTTCAAGGTTCGATGTCCCGAGGACCAGGTGGTCGAATGTGCTTGTGGCTGGCGCAGTCATGTCAGGGCGAGATGTGCTGGCCGCCGGCGCAAGTCAGCCCGGGAAACGGCGTTGTACCGCGCGCTGGAGGGCCAGTTGCAGCGTCACGACCATCCACGCCAGCGTGACACCGGTCGCATTGGCCAGCATATCGAGCAACTCGAACGAACGCGTCGGCGTGAGGTACTGGATGCACTCGATCAGTGCGCCCATTGCGATAAACACGATCGCGAGTTTCAGCCGCTGCAATGGCCGCACATAAAGTTGGCCCCAGCAGAACATGCAGGAGAAATACGCCAGGGCGTGATGCCATTTGTCATTGCCGGGAACGTCGGGAACATCGCTGCCCGGTATCAGTGAGAGTATCCAGATGGCGATGACAATACCGATGGCCGCGATGCGAAAAGAGACGCGTATCATTTTCAAGATATGGGTGAATTCAAGATGAAACTCCAGTACTGGTGCACTTTCCAGGCCAGTTATGCCCTGTCAGCCGCGCCGGTGCTGGAGTTTGTCGAACGCCTGCTAGCGAACCACGAGTGCAACGGCTAATCCCACTGCCAGTGCGGCCAGCAGGATGATGATGACGATCGGCAGCAGGTTTGGCACGCCAATACCGGGCCCGGCATTTGCCGCGTCGCGCATTTGCTCATTGGTCAGCGTGGCATCCGATGGCAACGCAGAACCCTTGCGGGCCGACGGAGGTTGCGTTGACGAGCCGGGATCATTGGCCAGCGCGCCGCTGATCTTGCCCTTGTACGCACGCATTTTCTGCGTTTCAGAAATGTACTCGCCGAATTCGCCGATCTGGTTGGTCATGGCGGCAAGTTTCAGCGTGGCGTCGAACGAATCGAATCCGCGCGCGAGTTTGAGCGGCTTTGTTTCCTCGGTCACACCCGGTTTTTGGTAAAGCCCGACACCGACCCCCAGCGCATCGAGGGAAAGCGACTTCGCGGCGGGAGGCGAATGCTTGGCCACCACTTCGCCGGCGGGTTGGCGCGACACCAGCATGCGCTTCACCTGGTTCAGGTCGTCTGAAAATTCGCGCATCGTCTGGTAGCGTTCATCGACCGTCTTGGCCAGCGCCTTGGCGACGATAAGATCCAGCATGGTCGGCACGGTGGCATTGCTGTTGGAGGGTGCCGGCGGCGCGGTATTTACGGTCGCGTACATGATGGCGTTGACATTGTCGCCATCGAATGGCGGCAGGCCGGTCAGTGCTTCATACAGCACCACGCCCAGCGAGAAAATATCAGTGCGGTGATCCAGGCTGCGGCCGATGACCTGTTCAGGCGACATATAGCGCGGGCTGCCGAGGATTAATCCGGTCATCGTTTTTACGGCCGATGCGGGCATGCGCGCGATACCGAAATCGGTGATCTTCGCGAGGCCGCCGCGCACGATCATGATGTTGGACGGTTTCACATCGCGATGGACGATGTCGTTGTCGTGCGCAAACGCCAGCCCCTGCGCGATCTGCGAGATCCAGTCGACGGAGGCGGTGACCAGCGGGCGGCCGTCATCAGCCAGGATGTCCTTGAGTTCCTTGCCTTCGAGGAACTCCATGGCCATGTAGGCCATGTCGTCGTTGCGGCCGACGTCGTAGATCGTGACGATGTTGGGATGATTGAGGCGGCCGGCGGCCTTGATCTCCTGCTGGAAGCGCAGTTCGTATTCGGCCAGCTCATCCTTGTTCAGCGACAGGTTTACGGTCTTGATGGCGACAGTTCGATCGATCATCGGATCGACGGCCTTATACACGACGCCCATCGCGCCTTGGCCGATGATGGAAAGTATCTTGTAGCGGCCTAGCGTTTCGATCATGTTATTTTTTGGCGGGAGCCTGTTTTTGTTTTGCCTTGACCGTACGGAACGGCGGACCCCACGAGGGGTGGCCGGCTTCCGCCGCGTCGAGTTCGAATGTGGGATTCAGCTGCAGGATCTTTTCGAATTCACTGCGGCACAACGTCAACCTGTTGGTGAGGCAGTAGCTGAACGCCATGTACTTGAGCGCCTGGATCTGGTCGGCCTGCGGCGGATTTTCCTTCAGCGTTTCCTGGTAGTGCTTGATCGCTTTCGGATAGTCGGCCTCTTCATACGCCTTCATTCCCTCGGCCATCGCCTTATCTGCCGGCGTCAGGACCTTCACGACCGGCGCGGGCAGTGACTTTCCGGATTTCCGCAATTCAATTTCGGTTTTCACCAGCCGGAAGATCGGGCCCCACGTTGGATGGCCTGCCTCGGCGGGCGTGAGATCGAATTTGGGATCGAGCAGGAAGGCTTTTTCAAATTCTTCCTTGCAGATGAGTTCGCGATTGTTGACGCACTGGATGAATGCCATGTGCTTGCGTGCGACCAGTTGCTGCGGCACCGCCAGCACGCCGCTGTCGAGTGCAACCAGCAGGTTGCTCATGGCTTCCGCGTAATTGCCCGCCTCGTATTGCTTCAGGCCTTCATTGAGCTTGTTCTGTGCACGTTCGACACGCTGTTTTCGCGCCACCTCTTCAGGCGCCGGCCCCACGGGGGCGGCGGGAGGAGGGACTGCACAGCCCGCGAAAACGAGCAGCGCACAACCCGCTGCAAGCGCGCGAAACTGGTTCGGCAAGCGGGACAACGGTGTGCGGAAGCGCGAGAGCGGGAATAGCGACATGTATCAACCTTGTCTGCGTAACTTCAATCAGCCGATGAAGGCGAACGCGCCTGGACGCGGCAATCGTTACTGGAATTTGTGCGTGATACTGACATCTTCCTTCGGTTTTATTTCAATGCTTCGGGAGTACGGCGTGAAGGAAGTGTTCTTCACCTCGATGCGATATTTGCCTGGCGCCAGTTTGAACTGTTTGAGCGGGGGCGAAACGCCGATCGACTTTCCATTCACGAATACATCGCCCCACGGCTGGATGCTGAGATTGAGCCGGCCCTCAAGCAGCGCGGCTTTGGCTGCCTCTGCCTTGGCCGTGTCCTTTGCGGGTTCGGTTTTGCCGGCCGCGGGCGTGCTCTTTCCATCGGCGGGCGGGGTAGCCGTTGCCGTGCCGTTTGCGGGCGCGCCGGTGGCCGGGACCGGCGCAGTACTCGATGCCGGACCGGGGGTCGCTGATGGATTTGCGGGCGTGGTTGCATCTGCAGGCTTGCTGTTGTCGACTGGCGTGGCGGCGGTTCCTGGCGCGTCTGTTTTGGTCGGCTGCGTGCCTGCGGGTGAATTGGCGGCTGCTACGACCGCAGGATCCACTGGCGGCGTTTTGTCGGCTGGCTTTTTCAGGATCAACACCATCGCCAGTACCAGCACGAGCGCCGCAAGCGCGCCACCGGCCATGGTCAACTTGCGTTTATCCTGCAGGAACGGCAGCTGCTCCACGTCACCCAGTTGCCGCACGCCGTAAGTCCCCGTACCCACGCCGGCCTGGCGCTGCGCGCGCGTGTTGGGGTTGGTGGCAGCGGCGCGATCCACGGTGCCTGCCTTGGCTTTCTTGAATGCCGCGTCGGAATCGCCCACGATATAAATTTCATGTTCGCGTACGTGCTTGTCGGTACGCGAGCCTTCGTACTTGAACAGTTTTGCGTACTCGTCCGAGATCACCGACACCACGTCGAAGAACGAACGAGACACCACGATCTGCCCGGGCCGCGCAAAACTCATGATGCGCTGCGCGACGTTGATGCCGTCGCCGACAATATTGGGATGGCCGTTGATGTCGCGCACCAGCTTGACCGGGCCCAGGTTGATGCCGATACGCAGCGGCAATCCACCGGGCGCTTCGGAATTGGCGCTATCTTCTGTGTCGACGTTATCAACGGATGGTCCACCGGCTTCGGCGATGGCGCGGTCCACCATGTCGCGCAAATTCATGCTGACGAACAGCGCGTCTTCAGGGTCGCCCAGGAAACTGAGCGCGGCCCCGTCGCCGGTGTCGAGGATCAGTCGCTGCTCGGGTGGAATGTCGGTAAGCGATTCGGACAGCAACGCGGTGAAGCGGTCTTTGACGCTGATCTGCTCGGAAACCGATTTTTTTGAATACCCGACGATATCGACGAACACGACGCTGCCGATAAACGTCCGATTTCCCTGATCAAGCATGGCGCTCACGATGGATTTACCGATTCTCTTGCTTACGATTGGAGGTGTGCGGCGGATGTTCTTGATAATTTTCCATATGTTACCGAAAACTGGGGTGGAATCGGAACATATTCAGCAGCAATTTCGGGGTGTAGGACGGCCGGATCGCGGTATAGGCGACATCATGGGCGACATCAAATTTCCGCTTTGTGGCTGGTACTCTCCAGTAGGCAGCCGTTAACGGCGAGGCTGTCGCGGCCGATCAGGTAGAGGAAATCCGGCGCTAATTTTTCTGCGGAAGGAAGGGCACTGGCCAGTTCGCCCGGATGGCTTTGGGCGCGCATGGGTGATGCCACGGGGCCGGGCAGGTAAAGATTGAAGCGTGGCCCGCCCGCACTGCTCTCGTCGGCGAGGATTGCCACCAACGTTGAGAGCGCGCTTTTGGTGACGGCGAATGGTCCCCAGTAAGCCTTGGGAAGCAGGGCGTGCGTTTCGGTGAGGAACACCACCGAGGCCGCGTCCGAACGCTTCAGCATGGGCATGCATGCCTTCGTCAATGCAGCGGGGACGGCGAGGTTGGTTGAGGTGTGCTTGCGCCACATCTCGAGGTCGCTGAGCGCCATGGGCATGGGCGATACGAAGTGACTGGCGCCATGGAAAATTCCGTCGAGCCTGCCGAATGTTGTGTGGATCGCCTGCGCGAATGCGTCGAGTTCAGGCTGCGTGGTCTTCGAAAAGTCGAGTGGGAGAATGGCCGGTTGTTCCAGGTTCTCGGACACTATCGCGTCGTAAACGCCTTCAAGCTTTGGAACATGGCGGCCGTGTAATATCACCGACGCGCCATGGCGTGCAAACGCCAGTGCAGCAACACGACCCAGCCCCTGGCCCGCGCCGGTGACGAGGATCACGCGCTCCTTCAACAGTTCGGGCGAAGGCAGGTAGCGGGCGGGCGGGGTTACGCGGGAGAGATTCATGCGGTGGCCGTTTTTGACAAATGAGATGCGACGAGGCGGGCGGCGTTAACGCCGCTCCTGACTGCGCCTTCCAGTGTCGCAGGATAATCGCCGGCGACATAATCGCCGGCCAGGAAGAGCCCCGGCGTTGCGGTCAGGGCAGGTGGACGCCGGCGATGCAATTCGGGTGTGCAGGCGAACGTGGCGAATTTCTCGGTGATCACTTTATGCCATTCCAGTGGCGGCAGCAGGCCGGTATGGCGCGCGAGTTCGGCCAACACAGTGGAGGCGAGGACCTCGTGGGTCATTTCTTCATGTGCGCCTGAAGCTGAGATAACGGCGGCAATCAATGCGCCGCGATTTTCTCCTCCGCCCGCCTGCTCGCTGAGTTGTCGCCGATCAAAAAACCACTGCGCGATGCCGCCGGTCTGGCCGAACATGGTTTCCGGCAAATTAACCGCTGTGGTGAATTTAAGGTAGACCGTCACAATCGGTTCGTACTGGAAATGGATGGCGGGATTCAATGCTTGCGGAAGCGACATTGAATCGAATTGATGAGGGCCGATGGCCAGCACGACGGCATCGAAGGGGAGCGTTTCACCATCGCTTGTTTCGATATTGAATTTGCTTTCGTTGTGTTGCGTCGCCGTAGTCGCGTTCACCGATTTGATTTTCACACCGGCCCTGACATTGCTGCCCTTTGCCGCGAGCCAGCGCGCAGCGGCGTCGGGGAAAAGTGCGGACAGGTCGGCGCGTGGCAGGATGAGATCACTGCATTCGCGTTTGCCGGCCAGAGCGTCGCGCAAGACGCTGGCGAACACTTGTGCGGAGGCAACGTTGACCGGCGTGTTGAGTGCTGAAATCGTCAGCGGCTCCCAAAGATATCGGCTGAGTTTTTCCGGCTGATGGTGCGCCGCCAGCAACAATGACACCGTCTGGCCGGGATCAACCTGGAATCGGCACGCCTTCATCGACTGCATGAAAGCAATGGCCGCGTATCGTTCTGGAAGCGTCAGCCCTCTTGCCGTCAGCAAGGCCCAGGCAAGATGCAAAGGGGCAATCCAGCGCGGTGCCTGCAGGGTAAATTCCGGGCGTAGCGAAAGACGCAGGGGGATGCGCGTCGAAGCGGTTTCCGGCACGCCGGTGAGCGCCATCATCCTGAGCAATGCAGAATACGCGCCCGAAAGAATATGCTGGCCGTTGTCGAGCACCTCACCGCGATAATCGATGCGCCGGGCGCGTCCACCGAGTTCTTTGCCGGCTTCGAATACTGTAGTTGGTATACCGCTTTCGGCGAGCGCGACGGCAGTGGCCATCCCCGCGTAACCGCCGCCGACAATTGCCACCCGTGCCGCACCGGCGACGCTCACGACGCGACCCAGGTGCGCCAGGCGATCCACAATTTGCGTACGGGAGTCAGCGAAATGCGCTGGTTCAGGACAGTGAATCCATCACGCTCGATTTCATCGAGCAGCGTGCGATAAATGGCCGCCATGATGAGCCCGGGCCGCTGTGGGCGCCGGTCTTCAGGCGAAAGTGCCTGGAAAGCCGCGTCGTACAAGGACTTTGCCCTTTGCGCCTGGTACGCCATCAGCTTTTCGAAGTTGGGCGTGTGGCGCGCGCGCAGCACATCTTCGATCGTGACACTGAAACGCTGCATCTCGTCTGCCGGCAGGTAGATGCGATCGCGGCGCGCGTCTTCGCCGACGTCACGAATGATGTTGGTCATCTGGAATGCGAGGCCAAGGTTTTCGGCATAGTCGAGCGTGTTGGGATTGGTATAGCCGAAAATTCCCGCGGATAACTGGCCGACGACTCCAGCGACGCGATGGCAATAGAGTTTCAGCGATTCGAAATCGCTGTAGCGATGGCGTGTCAGGTCCATTTCCATGCCGTCGATAATTTCGTTCAGGCGCGCCTGGTCCACGCCCAGTGATTTGGTCGCGGGCTCGAGCGCCTGCGTGACCGGATGCTGTGGATGGCCGGCGAACAGATTCGCCACTTCGGAGCGCCACCAGCCGAGTTTCGCGCGCGCGATGTTGACGTCCGTCACTTCGTCGGCGACATCATCGACCTCGCGGCAAAACGCGTACAGCGCGGTGATTGCGCGCCGGCGCTCCGGCGGAAGGAACCGGAAGCTGTAGTAGAAACTCGAGCCGCTTTTCGCAGCCTTGTTTTGGCAATATTCGTCGGGTGTCATGTCATCCAGAAATCAGCGCGCGCGGGCCGATCCTAATCCAATCCCATTTCGTGAGGCGCGGTCGATGACGGAAGACATCGCCCTTTACCGTATCGATTTTATCGAGTATCGCCAAACCGCCGGCCATCATGGTGCGCAATTCCGCGCCCATGCGGCCCGGCAATACCCGTCCCAGCGGCTTGCCGGACTGCATCATCGCGCGTGCACGTGCACACTGGAACGCCATCATTTTTTGCCATGCCGGGTCGCTCGATTGTCCGGCAATATCACGTTCGCTCACACCAAACCGGGCCAAGTCGTCTTGCGGCAAATAGACGCGGCCGCCGTCATTTTTCTTCCAGTCGATGGCGACATCCTGCCAGTGATTGATCAACTGCAGTGCCGAGCAGATATTGTCGCTCCAGGCGACATTTTGCGGGGTGGCCAAACGGTAGAGTTGCAATAACAGGCGCCCGATGGGATTGGCCGACCGCCGGCAGTAGTCCATCAGCTGGGGGAAGTCTGCATAGCGTGTCTGCGTCACATCTTGCTCGAAGGCATCCAGCAGATCGCGGAACAGTTGGAGAGGCAAGTCGTATTCACGGATGATGCCGGCCAGCGCCGCAAACAAGGGGGTATCCGTAACGGTATTGGTGGCGATGCCATCAAGCTCGCGCTGGTAGCCATGCAGCAATGACAGCCGCTGTTCGATCGTGAGGTCGCCTTCGTCGGCAAAATCGTCAGCCGAACGCGCGAAAGCGTAGATGATTTCTATCGGCTTGCGCAGGTGCGGCGGCAACAGCCAGGAGGCTACCGGGAAGTTCTCGTAATGATCGACGGGCACGTGCGGGAGCGCTTAAAGAGTTGCCGAATTATATTTGCAAAACAAGCACTTTCGCGCTGGACGGCCCAACAAAAAACCCCCGTTGCAGTTCGCGGACAAGGGCGGTTTGCGGTAAAATGTGAGCATCAGGTTTTGGAAAAGCGTATCAGCACAGTTTCAGCCGGGTTTTCATAACGGGCCATAACGGGCAGTACACAAAATCTGGGCGAGAGTGGCGGAATTGGTAGACGCACTGGATTTAGGTTCCAGCGCCTCACGGCGTGGGGGTTCGAGTCCCTTCTTTCGCACCAACAATTATTTTTCAACTTTCAGCGTTCTCTCAGGGCGGCCGTTCAGGCTGGCCCACGGATTCATGGCGCAATGCAACCATGCGACCATACCGACGCAATAAGGACTGTCATGCAAGCACAAACAAATACACCCGCCACCGCCAACCCGGCCGCCAGCCAGCTTGAGCGCAACATCCTTCTTTCGCTGCCGGCGGTCGAGATCGAATCACAGATCAATTCGCGCCTGAAGCAGATCGCGCGCACGGCAAAGATGTCGGGCTTTCGTCCTGGCAAGGTGCCGTTCAATATCGTGGCCAACCAGTACGGCTACCAGGTTCGCCAGGAAGTGATGTCCGACTCGGTCCAGAAGTCATTCAATGATGCCGTCAGGGGGCAGAATTTGCGCGTGGCAGGTTATCCGCGTTTTGCGCCGGCGAATACTGGGCAATCGGCGGACAAGTTTGAGTTCACGGCAACCTTCGAAATTTACCCGGACGTGAAGCTGGGCTCGCTCGCAGGCGCCAAGCTGGTACGTCCTGCTGCCGACGTGAGCGACAAGGACGTAGACAACACGCTGGACACGCTGCGCAAGCAGCGTGCCGCGTACGACAAGACCGATCGCGCTGCGGAAGATGGCGATTTTGTGGTGGTGGATTTTCGCGGCACCTTGAATGGCGAAACATTCAAGGGTGGTGAGGCCGAAAATTTCGGCGTGGTGCTGGGCGAACGCCGCATGCTGCCGGATTTCGAGGCTGCGCTGATCGGCATGAAAGGCGGCGACGCCAAGACATTTGACCTGACCTTCCCGGCGGATTACCAGGAAGACATGGCGGGCAAAACCGTGCAGTTCGCGGTGACAGTGAAAGTGGTGAATGCGCCCAAGCTGCCGCCGATCGACGCTGAATTCGCAAAATCGCTCGGCGTGTCAGATGGCGATATCGCAACGATGCGCGGTGAAATCAAGGCAAATCTGGAACGGGAGTTGAAAAAACGCGTTCAGTCCAAAACTAAGGACCAGGTGATGGATGCATTGGCATCTGTTTCCCAGCTTGAATTGCCGCGTTCATTGGTGGACATGGAAATCGGGCGCTTACAGGAGCAGGCGGTAAAAGACCTGGAAGCGCGCGGCATGACCACCAAGGATTTGCAATTGCCCCCGGAATTGTTTGTCGAGCGCGCCGAAAAGCGCGTGAAGCTTGGCCTGATCCTGAGTGAAGTCGTGAAGCAGAACGACCTGAAGGCGAAGCCGGAACAGATTCGTGCGATTGTCGAAGAGCATGCCGAGAGTTTCGAAGATCCCAAGCAGATGGTTCGCTGGTATTACAGCGATCAATCGCGCCTGGCAGAAGTCGAAGCGATGGTGCTTGAAGACAATGTGGTGGAATGGGCTGCAAAGGCGATGGACGTGTCAACCGCTACTCAATCGTTCGACGAGATCATGGAGATCAAACGCACATGAACAGCTTCACCCGCTTCCAGTCACAGGCGCACGATCTGACCGGCATGGCGCCGGCGGATCGCGATTACTACGAAACGCGTGGCCTCGGTTATGTACCCATGGTCATCGAGCAATCGGGCCGCGGCGAACGCGCATTTGATATCTATTCGCGCCTGCTCAAGGAACGGGTGATTTTCCTGGTGGGTGAAGTCAATGATGCAACGGCCAACCTGATCGTGGCGCAGATGCTGTTCCTCGAATCGGAAAATCCGGACAAGGATATTTCCCTGTACATCAACTCCCCTGGCGGTTCGGTAACGGCAGGCCTCGCGATGTACGACACAATGCAATTCATCAAGCCAGACGTTTCCACACTCTGCACCGGATTCGCCGCCAGCATGGGCGCGTTCCTGTTGGCTGCGGGCACCAAGGGAAAGCGCATGTGCCTGCCGAATTCCCGCGTCATGATTCACCAGGTTTCAGGTGGTTTCCGTGGCCAGGCATCGGACATTGCGATCCATGCCAAGGAAACGTTGTTCCTGAAGCAGCGTCTTAACGAGATCATGGCGAAACACACCGGGCAGTCCATTGAAGTGATCGAAAAAGACACCGATCGCGACAATTTCCTGTCTGCGGAGGATTCGCAGAAATACGGTATCATCGACAGAATTCTGGAAAGCCGTCATCAACTTTGATGGCAATCCTGCGGGTTGCTGCAAAGGAAAACGCGGTACAACACAGTAAAACGCAGAAAAAACGCAGAAATAAGCACGTTTATTGCTTGTTCAGTGACAGCAAGTTTGAATAAGAGGCAGGTAACGTGGCAATGATTGGGTGCGGTGTGAAATACGGTATGAAACGGGCGCATCAATGACCGAAAAAGTAGGCGAAAAACTGCTTTACTGTTCCTTTTGCGGCAAGAGCCAGCATGAGGTCAGGAAGCTGATTGCCGGTCCGTCCGTATTCATCTGTGACGAGTGCATCGATCTTTGCAACGATATTATTCGTGAGGAAGCGCAAAGCGATCCCAACGCGAAATCCAGCAAGAGCGACTTGCCGACGCCGCAGGAAATCTGCGACATCCTCGACCAGTATGTGATCGACCAGATCCAGGCCAAGAAAATCCTGTCGGTCGCGGTGTACAACCATTACAAGCGCCTCAAGACAGGCGCAAAAGATGGTGAAGTCGAACTCGCTAAATCCAATATCCTGCTGATCGGCCCCACGGGTTCAGGCAAGACGCTGCTGGCGCAAACTCTGGCGCGCCTGCTTAACGTCCCCTTCGTGATTGCTGACGCCACGACCCTGACCGAAGCCGGCTATGTCGGTGAGGACGTCGAGAACATCATCCAGAAGCTGCTGCAAAAGTGCGATTACGATGTCGAAAAAGCACAGCGCGGCATCGTTTACATCGACGAAATTGACAAGATTTCGCGCAAGTCCGACAACCCCTCGATTACCCGCGACGTCAGCGGCGAGGGTGTGCAGCAGGCCTTGTTGAAACTGATCGAAGGCACGATCGCTTCGGTGCCACCGCAAGGTGGGCGCAAGCACCCGAACCAGGAGTTTGTGCAGATCGACACCACTAACATCCTGTTCATTTGTGGTGGTGCTTTCAGCGGCCTGGAGAAGGTCATCCAGAATCGTACCGACAAGGTGGGCATTGGGTTTGGTGCAGACGTGCGCAGCGGTAAAGACCGGCAGGCCAGCAACCAGTTGCTGCGCGATGTGGAGCCGGAAGACTTGATCAAATACGGTCTTATCCCTGAGTTTGTAGGACGCTTGCCGGTAGTCGCGACGCTTGAAGAACTCGACGTCAAAGCGCTGGTGCGAATCCTGACCGAACCCAAGAACGCGCTGACCAAACAGTATGAAAAACTGTTTGCGATGGAAAACGTGAATCTCGAATTCCGTGAAAGTGCGCTCGGCGCCATTGCCAAGCGTGCGCTGGAACGCAAGACCGGTGCGCGCGGCCTGCGCTCCATCATCGAGCACGCCCTGCTTGATGTGATGTTCGAATTGCCCTCACTCAGCAACGTCGAAAAAGTCGTTGTGGACGAAGGCACCATCAAGGGTGAGCAGCAGCCGCTGCTCATCTATTCGGACCAGCCCAAGGTGGCGGGTGCGCAGTCGTAACTGCGCTGCCTTCCCCCGCGCAGTCTTTCATGCGCCAACGGTGCTCAATGTACCGCCATCCCTTCGACGGCATCGTCCGGCGAAAATCGATTTGAACCACAAAGGCGCCACGGTGGTTCCACGTGGCCCTTGTCGAAAACTGCTTGAGAAAAGCATGCGCGCCTCAACATCACTTCTATCGTCTCCCACCAAGCTTTTCTAAGGAAGTCATCATGTCCAATACACCAGAGACCGAAGAAACCACCATCCTCCCGCTATTGCCCTTGCGTGATGTTGTCGTGTTCCCGCACATGGTCATTCCCTTGTTCGTCGGTCGACCCAAGTCGATCAAGGCGTTGGAAGCCGCGATGGAAGAGGGCAAGAACGTTGTATTGATCGCGCAGAAATCGGCCGCCAATGACGACCCGACGCCGGAAGACCTGTATGACGTTGGTTCCGTGGCCAGCATCCTGCAGATGCTGAAGCTGCCCGATGGTACGGTCAAAGTGCTGGTGGAAGGCGTTCATCGCGCGCGCATCAACCGCGTGCTGAACGTGAAGGAAAACTATGAGGCTGAGGTTTCTCCGATTACTCAGGGAGACGGTGATAACAATGAAGTCGAGGCCATGCGCCGCAGCCTGTTCGCGCAGTTCGACCAATATGTGAAGCTCAACAAAAAAATTCCGCCGGAAGTGCTGACGTCGCTGTCGGGTATCGAGAGCGCCAGCCGCCTGTCCGACACTATCGCTGCGCACCTGCCGCTGAAGCTGGAGCAGAAGCAGCAGATCCTGGAAAACTTCGATGTGCCGTCACGCCTCGAGCAATTGCTCGGGTTGCTGGAAACGGAAATCGACATCTTGCAAGTAGAAAAAAGAATTCGCGGCCGCGTCAAGCGCCAGATGGAAAAGTCGCAGCGCGAGTATTACCTGAACGAGCAGGTCAAGGCGATCCAGAAAGAACTCGGCGAGACCGAGGAGGGCGCCGACATCGACGAGCTCGAAAAGAAAATCAAGGCCGCGCACATGCCCAAGGAGGCGCGCGCCAAGGCCGAAGCGGAACTGAAGAAACTGAAGCTGATGTCACCCATGTCGGCTGAGGCCACTGTGGTCAGGAATTACATCGACACCGTGGTTTCCTTGCCGTGGAAAAAGAAAACCAAGGTCAGCGCCGATCTCGCTAACGCCGAAAAAGTGCTGGATGCGGATCACTACGGGCTCGAGAAGGTCAAGGAACGCATCGTCGAGTATCTGGCGGTGCAAAGCCGTGTCGACAAACTGAAAGCGCCGATCCTGTGCCTGGTCGGTCCTCCAGGTGTCGGCAAGACGTCACTGGGCCAGTCCATCGCCAAAGCAACCAACCGCAAGTTCGTGCGGATGTCACTCGGTGGCGTGCGCGATGAATCGGAAATTCGCGGGCATCGCCGCACTTATATCGGCTCGATGCCCGGCAAGATTCTGCAGAACATGGCCAAGGTCGGTGTGAGAAATCCATTGTTCCTTTTGGACGAAGTCGACAAGATGGGCATGGATTTCCGCGGCGACCCTGCGAGTGCGTTGCTGGAAGTTCTCGATCCCGAACAGAACCACACGTTCCAGGATCACTACGTCGAAGTCGATTTCGATTTGTCCGACGTCATGTTTGTCGCGACTTCCAATTCCTTCAACATTCCACCGGCCCTGCTGGACCGCATGGAAGTCATTCGCCTTTCGGGTTATACCGAAGACGAGAAGGTCCACATTGCAAAGCAGTACCTCCTGCCCAAGCAGATGAAAGCGAACGGCGTGAGGGTGGACGAATTGAACGTCGCTGATCACGCGCTTCGAGACATCACGCGCTACTACACGCGCGAAGCTGGCGTACGCGGCATGGATCGCGAAATTGCGCGCATCTGCCGCAAAGTCGTGAAAGCGCAGTTGATGAAAAAGAAAGAAGGCAAAGCCCAGATCAGCGCCAAGAACCTGGATAAATACCTGGGTGTGCGGCGCTACTCATACGGCATCGCCGAGAAGGTAAACCAGCTTGGCCAGGTCACCGGTTTGGCGTGGACTGAAGTGGGTGGCGAACTGCTGACGGTGGAAGCGGCGAAGTTGCCCGGCAAGGGAAAAGTGGACACCACCGGCAAACTCGGCGAGGTCATGCAGGAGTCCATCAAGGCGGCAATTTCGGTGGTGCGTTCCCGCGCCAAGGGGCTGGGGATTGCCGAAGATTTTTATGAAAAAAATGATCTTCACATCCATCTTCCAGAAGGCGCTACGCCGAAGGACGGGCCTAGCGCCGGTATTGCCATCACCACGGCGCTCGTTTCAGTCCTGAGTGGAATTCCCGTTCGCTGCGATGTCGCAATGACGGGTGAAATCACATTGCGTGGTGAGGTGTTGCCGATCGGCGGTCTCAAGGAAAAGCTGCTGGCTGCAGCGCGTGGTGGCATCAAGACCGTGCTGATCCCTGAGGAAAACCAGAAGGATCTCGTCGAGATTCCAACCGAAATTACCAAGGACCTGAATATTGTTCCGGTGCGCTGGATAGATAAGGTGATTGAATTGGCGCTTGAGCGGATGCCGGTTCCGGTGGTGGTGGAATCGGCCGATGTGTCAGGCGTCCCGGCCACACCGCCGAAGGACAGCACGGTCGTCACAAAGCATTAATAGCGAAATGGAAAATCACCGTCCTCCGGGCGGTGATTTTTTTCGTGCGCGGGATCTAGTCCGCTTTGGGAGAAGTATTCGCGCTTGACACCTGCTTTGCCAAATTGCTATAAAACATTCTTGCGCCTGCGCATTTGTTTTTGCTGTCCATGGATTAGAATCTCGTAAGCAACGCACCATCAGGTATCCGGCAATTCAGTAACAAACAGCCCGAGGTCAATCAATCGGGCGTCATCAAAAATATATTTGAGGAAGGATCCTTCAAGTGAACAAATCCGAGCTAATTGATTCTGTATCCAAGTCAGCCGATATTTCAAAGGCAGCTGCCCAACGCGCATTGGACGGCATGGTCACCGCCATCCGCGTCTCACTCAAACGCGGACAAATGGTGACCCTCGTAGGTTTTGGTACGTTTTATGTGGGCAAACGCAAGGCTCGGGCCGGACGCAATCCGCGCACCGGTGCAGCGATCAAGATTGCGGCAGCAAAAGTCCCGAAGTTCAGGGCTGGCAAAGCGCTCAAAGATGCGCTAAACTAGCGGGCTTCGGGTGCTTAGCTCAGCTGGTAGAGCGTCGCCCTTACAAGGCGAATGTCGGGGGTTCGAGCCCCTCAGCACCCACCAGATAGTTTTAAGCCAGTTTGCCGGCGGCACATTCAGTGTCT
Organism: Betaproteobacteria bacterium; assembly: GCA_040006575.1. Taxonomy (GTDB): domain Bacteria; phylum Pseudomonadota; class Gammaproteobacteria; order Burkholderiales; family Usitatibacteraceae; genus UKL13-2. The sequence goes on along the minus strand of JBDTWS010000001.1, from coordinate 57,454 downwards.
ACGCGCAGACCGGTGATTGAAATGCAGTCCGGTTTCATGGAGTGGTAGTTCAGTTGGTTAGAATACCGGCCTGTCACGCCGGGGGTCGCGGGTTCGAGTCCCGTCCACTCCGCCAAAATACGAAACCCGTTGAGTCACTCAACGGGTTTTTTATTTTTCGATTTGGATATTTTCCGTAGTATCAAACTCATGGTTCAGCATTCAGCATTCGGCAATCAAATGACCAATACCATTCCCTGTGAGTCAATTCCCGGGCATTCTGATTTCCGGAGGCTTGATTCCATTGCCGACGCGGCCGTTGATTTGCGCTATGCCACGCCGAATAATTTTGTGGGCCGCGACCTCTATTCGCCACTGGATTGTGCGTGGCTGCACCGCGACAGCGCCGCAGCACTGGAGTGTTCCATCCGTTGGTTGAAAGTGCAGCGCCCCGACTTGCGCGTGCTGGTATTGGATGCGATGCGTCCCCAGCGGGTGCAGGAACAATTGTGGGCTGCGCTGCAGGGCACTAACCTGCTGGAGTACCTTGCCAATCCTGCGCGCGGTTCCATACATTCGTTTGGCATGGCCATCGATATAACGCTGACAGACCTGAATGGCATCGAACTGGACATGGGTACACCTTTCGACGATCTCACCAGGCTATCCCATCCTGCACTCGAGCCGGAATTTCTCGCCAGCGGCGAATTGTCTGCAGACCAGATCGCAAACAGGCAACTATTGCGCAGCGCAATGTATGAGGGTGGATGGCTTGGCATCAACACCGAGTGGTGGCATTTCGATTGCGGCGATCGCGATGTTGTCAGGTCAACGTATCCGCGTATCCTCTAGCGGCAAGGCCGCCGCTGATCAACGACTGGGCGACCCCGACCGCGCCGTCCAGTCGATCACCTCGTCGAGCACGGGTTTTGCGATGGCGCTCACCGATGCGCTGCCACGGTCATGGTTGATGATCGCGACGACAATGCAGACGTCGTCATTTGAATCCGGCACGTAGCCGGCAACGGCCGAAACATTTCTCAGCGATCCCGTCTTGATGCGGCCACGCTTTGCCGCAGGACTGTCGCGCAATCGCTTCTCCATCGCGGCGTCCACGCCGACGATGGGCAGCGTCGCCTGGAATTCCGGCGCCCAGTAGCTGCGGTAGGCGGCGCCCAATACAGCAGCGAGTTGTTCCGGCTTGATGCGTTCCTTGCGCGAGAGGCCGGAGCCATTTTCCAGTATCAGTCCGTCGCCGCCGATATTGTGCTGCGCGAGCCATTCTCGAACGATACGCTCAGATTGCAGCGCGGTGGTGACGCCGTCCTGTGCCTGGGAGCCGGCGGTCGAACCAGTGGCGCCAAGCGTGAGGAAGGTGAGGCGTGCAATGGGATTGTCTGAGCGCTTGTTGATATTCCTGGTGACTTCGGCCATCGTGCGTGCGCGGTGTATAGCGAGCAAACGGTCGCCGGGAGTGGCGCCGAATCCTGCGGTCCTGTCCCCACTCTCACGCACTCGGCCCCGCCATTCACCGCCCAATTCGCGCCAGAATGTCCTGAACATGCGTTCTGCATATTCAGTGCGCTCAATTACGTTTATGTCGGTAGTCGCGGTGCAGTTTCGAGGGAATTCCCCTATAAGCACAATTTGTAGGCTGCCGTCGGCGGCATGGTTGACCTGTGGGGTCTTCCAGCCATCCTCCCAGTCAACGCAGGCGCGGTCGATGAACGTCAGGTTTGAAATGACCGAGACACCATCCAGCGCCGGAATCATGCTCGTCGAAAGGCTGTCGCCACGGGAAACCAGCGTGAATTCAAGCAGGTTTGTATTGAGCATCAAGGCGTCGGGGATAACGTTGTATCTGAATTCCGGCGTCTCGTCGAAGGGTGGCAGGCCGATGTCAACTCGCGACGGATTGAACAGGTTGCGATCAATGACAAGGTCGCCATTGATGCGACGTATGCCTTTATTGCGCACTGTTTGCAGCATCGTCCGGAAAGACATCCAGTCCAGGTCGGGGTCCGCCATTCCGCGCAGTACAAGATCGCCCTCAAGCGTGCCGTCCGTATCGCGAGCTGCGGTACGCAATTCAGTTCGTCCGCGATAGGTGGGACCCAGGCGCTCGAGGCTAACGATCGACGTCAATAGTTTCAGGGTTGATGCGGGTTGAAGGCTGGCGTCTGCATGATGCGACAACCGCACCGCTCCGTCGGAAACGCGCACAACGATGGCGCCGAGTGCATCTTCCGGAATTCCCGACGCGCGAAGTTTCGCGACGACGGTGTCTGGCAGGGCGCCGGGCACCGCCCGCGGCACGACAGTGCAGGCGCATAGCCATGCCGAGGTGCACACCAGCAATGCATTCAGACATGGAAAACGCCATTTCCAGCTGTCGGCACGCCGACCGGAAATTTGAGCAGTGCAGCAAATTAACATTCGATGGCCGCCAAGAATTTTGTTGTAAAGACACCCACTATCCGATCAGGTTATTGCATTTCTGCAAAAGCGGTAGCAAAGTGGTAGGTATAGCAGTTTAGGGGTATTAGTGGGCTTTCGTCAGGTTTTCAGGCGGTGGCACATTCGGGGGAGGGTATTTTTGCTTGATGCTCGCGTGGCTTAATCGCATGCGGCCTGACAGCATATGAGCTTGGACCGCTCCCGTGAAATGACAATCAAGGCAATCAATCAACGTCAACACAGGGAGTATGTGTCGTGAAAATAAAGAAACTCGCCCAGATAGTGTCACTCGCCTGCATCGCAGGACCGGTTTTTGCACAACAGCCGGCCGCGCCGCAAAAAGTTGAAAAAATAGAAATTACCGGCAGCAGCATCAAGCGTGTACAGGACGAAGGTTCGTCGCCGCTGCAGATCATCACCAAGGAAGACATCGACAAGGCCGGCATCACCAGCGCCGAGCAGTTGCTGGCGGTCATCTCGTCCAACGGCAACGGTCGCGACAACATGTCCTCCAATGTCGGCGTCACCGCCAACTTTGCAGACCGCAATAATTTCGGCGCCGCCAGCGCCAATCTTCGTGGCCTTGGCTCTGCCAGCACATTGGTACTGCTGAACGGTCGCCGCATGTCGGCCAGTGGTATTCGTGGCGTGGCTGTCGATTTGAACTCCATTCCGCTAGCGGCCATCCAGCGCGTTGAAGTGCTGAAAGATGGTGCATCGGCCATCTACGGAACGGATGCCATCGGCGGTGTCGTCAACTTCATCCTCACCAAGGATTACACCGGCGTCCAGCTCACGGCGTCGACCGACATGACTGAAGATGGCGGCGGCAATATCCATCGCGCCTCTGTCCTCGCCGGTATGGGCGACCTGGCGCGTGACCGCTACAACGTCATGGCAAGTTTGACGTTTGACAAGCAGGAGGCGCTGCGCGGCAAAGACCGCGATTTCGTCAATGGCAATCAGCCGCGTCGCGGCCTGACACCGGACACCACCGGTACGCCTTTCGCTTCACAAACCGGCGGCGCGGGGACGGCAATGGGTGCATCTTTCGTGGGCTCGCCCAATATCAGCGGCATCTTCACGCTGCCGGGCGCAACCCAAACCTACACGCGCGCCAACCTGCTGAGTTTCCAGGGTGCCTGTGATTCGGTGCCGGGAATGACGCAATATCGTGGCGATGTGCTGGGACCATCTTTCTACGCATCGTCTCGTGGTTGCGCCTATGACTACGGTCGCGAGCAGGCCATCCTGCAACCGCTCGAGCGTGTCAATCTGGTATCGCGCGCCACGTTTGAGTTGGCGCCGACGTTGACCGCCTACGTCGAAGTGGTGGCATCGACAATCAAGTCGAACCGTACGTTTGAACAACGCCAGGTCACCACCAGCATTGCAGCCGGCAATGCGTACCCGGTCGGCGGCCCGTACTATCAGGACCTGTCCGCATTCATTCCAACCTTCAATAAAAACCTGCCCATTGCCTATCGCTGGCGTTGTATCGCGTGCGGTAATCGCGAAATCGAAACCAAAGCCGACTCGTATCGCGTGTTGGCCGGGCTGGAAGGTACCTGGGCCAACTGGGATTACAAACTTGGCGCAGTTGCGGCCAAGAGCAAAGCTGATTCGATCCTGGTCGATGGTTACTACCGGACGGTGCCGTTCAATGCTGCATTGGCAACGGGCCTGATCAATCCCTGGCTCCTGCCCGGCCAGACGCAGACTGCAGCGGCCATGCAATTGCTGGATGCGGCGAAAGCCAATGGTGACAAGATCCAGGGCGGCGAATTCAAGATGTCCTCGCTTGACGGCGCAATCTCGGGCGAACTGTTCAGGTTGCCTGCTGGTCCGCTCGCGGGTGCTGCGGGCTTCGACATTCGCAAGGAAGAATACTTCCTGGCCAACAGCGCCACGGCGACCGCCATCCAGGACGTACCGTTCCCGACCGATATTTTCATCAACAAGCAGACACGCGATATCAAGGCCGTGTATGCCGAATTGGCGATCCCGGTCCTTTCAACCCTGGAGTTGTCCGCGGCAATTCGTCACGACGACTACAGTGACTTCGGAACGACCACCAATCCAAAGGCGGGCTTCAAGTTCACCCCGACCAAGGAGTTGCTGTTCCGCGGCACGTACAGCGAAGGTTTCCGTGCACCGAGCTTCACGCAGATTTACAGTCCTGCAGCCGAATCGCAGATCCCGGGCAATATTTCCGATCCGATCCTGTGTCCACAAAATCCGGGCAACCCGGTGTTTTGTGCGATCCGTCCCAATGGCCGTTCCGGCGGTAACCCAAACCTGAAACCTGAAACGTCGAAGCAATACAGCGTGGGTTTTGCGGTCACCCCGACCGATTGGCTCGGCGCCACAGTTGACTTTTATCGCATCAAACGCTCGGACCGCATCTATGTGCTGACACCGCAACAGGTCGTCGCGAACTACACGACGTTCCCGGAAAACCTCGTACGTGGTCCCAACGGCCGCCTCGATGAACTCGGCGGCTATATCCAGGGCGGACTGGTCAATGCCGACGGCGATATCACCAAGGGTGTCGAGCTCGGCGTGAATGCTAACGGCAGGCTTGCTGAAGGCAAGTGGACGTTTGCACTGGACGGAACCTATGTCGACAGCTTCAAGTCGCGTATCTTTATCACGGACCAATATCGCGAACTGGTTGGAAAATGGGACGTGCAGGATCTGTTTGTGCGCTGGAAGCATACGGCCACCTTCACCTATACGAAGGGTGACTGGAGCGGCACGCTGATCCAGTATTACACTGCGGGTTACAAGGATGAAGCTCCTGCCGGTGTGGCCAATGCACCGGAGTTCAATCCGGACGTGAAAGCCTACATCCTGTACAACGTCTCGGCGAAATACACGGGCTTCAAGAACTGGACGCTCTACGCCGGTATCAAGAACCTGCTGAACACCGATCCGCCGTTCACCGACCACAACGTCGACTTCGCGGCCGGTACAGCATGGGATGCACGGGTTGGAAATCCGCGCGGCCGTGCATACACGCTGGGTGTGACTTACAAGTTCTAGGCGCAATGTTGTAGCGTCGCAGCTTTACGCGGCGTAGCGCAGGACTGATCACTGCAATTGTTAAAAGGGGCCAGCCAGTCTGGCCCCTGTTTTTTTTCGGAAAGAGAATGGATAGACGTGAATTTGCAACGCGGGTCGCGGCACTGTTGGCCGCAGCGGTGACAGGGACAAGGCCAGCGGCGGCAGCGCCGCATCTCGCCAAGCCACAAGCGGATCGAGGCCTACGCGCGGCCGCATCTTCATTATTGAAACCACCGGTGCTCAAGTCTCGTGCGCTGGTGGGGCTGATCGCGCCCGGCGGCGTGGTGGATGACACCATCATCCAAAAATGCGTCAACAACCTGGAGTCCATGGGATTCGCGGTGAAGCTCAGTGCAAACATTAGAGCGGCCCACGGCGGTTACGCGGGCACCGTGGCGCAACGCTTGTCCGACCTCCATGACATGTTTCGCGATCGCGACGTGCGCGCCATATGGACGGCACGCGGCGGCTCCGGCTGCACCAGCCTGTTGCCGAAAATTGACTACAGCCTGGTGCGTGCGCATCCGAAGATTTTGATCGGCTACTCGGATATTACGGCCCTTCACCTGGCACTTTACCGGCAGGCGCGGCTGGTCACTTTTCACGGGCCGGTCGCGTGGTCGTCGCCGACAGATTATTCGGTGACGCAGATGCAGGCAGTACTAATGAATCCGCGTCGCGAAATGGTCATCGACATGTCGGTCGAGAATGAAAAAAAATCGCAGGCGCAATCACAATTTCGCCTTCGTACCATTCACGCCGGCGTTGCCGAGGGCCGGCTCGTCGGCGGCAACCTGAGTGTACTGGCTGCATTGATCGGTACTCCGTATGCGGCAGATTTCAGCAGAGCGCTGCTGTTCCTGGAGGAAGTTGGCGAAGCGCCGTACCGCGTCGACCGCCTGCTGACCCAACTTGAACAGAGTCGCCCGTTACGCAGTGCTGCCGGCATCATGCTGGGTGTATTCCAACGTGGCGATGCGCCGGTTGGGGACAGGTCGCTGACGCTGGAAGAGGTGATCGACAGTCATTTCGGCGAAGTGCCGATACCTGCTGCCTCCGGGTTTTCTTTTGGACACATTGCCCACCAGTTCACCATCCCCGTCGGCATTCGCGCGCGACTCGATACGGTAAACAATACGCTCACCCTGCTTGAAGCAGGGGTCACCGGCTGATTGAGCCGCTTTGATGGGCATGCCCGAACAGCAGCCTGGGGCTTTCCCCGGTTACAAACTGGCACGCAAGCAGACATACTGTATCGACGACAATGGCGTCCAAGGACATGCAGGCACATTGAAATAACGTCGGGAATCGCTTCCGCTGAGTTTATCCGGCGATCCGCTCCGCTCGCGATGCAATTCCTGCAACTGGTCGCATCCGCGTCGCCGCCCGCGTGCGGGGTGGGCAGAATTGCGGTGTGGCGTGAATTGCACTTGACGATTGCAGGTGACCAGCACCAACCTGCGCCAATCAGTCAAAACAAATGAATACCGGCGGGAACTACTGCATCGCCCGCCAGCAATGACAAGAACAGAATATTTTCCCCAAGGAGTTCAACAATGAAAAACCCCATCAAGATTATCCTGGCTGCCCTGATATCCCTGTCCGCCAGTGCGCTATCACTGGCACAGGCGCCGGCCGCGGCTTCTTCACCAACACCTGCCGAACCCAAGCCCAAGGTTTACATGCTCATCTCGGCAGTGGGAGACCAGTTCACCTACGTCACGCAGAAAAAGTCGGTGGGCTCGAACATCCTCGATAATTTTTCGCGCCAGGTCATCAAGGTGCCGAACGATGCGATCAATTCATCGGTCCTGAAGGGACTGGACAAGGCCGTCGAACAGCGTGATCCGGGCAGCACTCGCATCCTCGCGCGGCTGGACCCTTTGCAAATGGACGGCGTGCATCCGATTGACCGTGAAAAAGTCGCCATGAAAAAACTGATGGAGACACTGGAAAAATATCCGCAGCGCAAGGACTGGGACATCATCGTAGTCGTAACGCCTAAATTCCAGTTCTCGGAACGCAAGGGCATGGGCAGCAAGCTTGAGGGCATTGGCGTATACGTGCAGCCGCTCGAAAGTGCAACCCTGACTGACCAGGACACCGGTGCCGACATTCTCGGCAGCGAAGGTGAGGACACCATTGATCCCGATGGCAAAGCGGGCAAAACTTCCAAGCGCTACGTCGCCCCGTATAACTACACACAAACATGGGTGTTCGATGCGAAGACAATGAAGGTGCTGGAATCCAGCGCGCGCTACGAATTCCAGCGCATCTATGACCCGATGTCGACTGCGCTCGACGTGGCGAAGAGCATTCCGGTCGACAAGCTGGCGACCATTTTCACCAACTTCGTCGAGCGTTCAGTCGCGCGCGGATTGGGTCAATCGCTGCCGTCCATCGAGATTGGCGAACTGAAAACGGTCGGCGTGGCTGCACCGGCGCCGAAGCAATAATTCGAAAATTTTACGTATCAACATCAAGCATCGGGGCGGCTCTCCAGCGATAAATGGCTGGAGAACCGCCCCGGTGCTTTAGTTTGACCTGAATTCGCGGGCTACCAGGTATATCGAACCGTGTAGCGAATTACCGCCTCGCCGCCCTTGGCGATGGTCACCGGAAAGTGGATCGTGCGCGAATCGACCTTCTCAAAATTCTGCGATTTCTTTGTCACCGACCAGCTTGACCAGCGATAGAGATTTTCCTTGGCGATCACCGTGACCGCTTCGTCCTTCTGGTTGCGCAACTTGATTTCGATGTCTTCCTCGATCACTTTTCCCGTGTTATCGAGACGGAAATCCACCTGCCGCCTTTCGCCGACGACATCGAACGCACTTCCCAGCTTGATCTGGATCGTTTCGTTTTTCGGTGTGTGATCAATGAGGTCTTCGCCAATGAATTCCAGTGACTGGTCCGCGGAATCCAGCTTGGCCACGCGCACTTTCCCGGCCGGCAGCGGAACGCCCATATGGTTGTCCTCTCGATTCTTGAAGCGCAGGTAAACATCCACTTTCTTGTTCGACTGGTTGCCGAAATTGCGATCAGTCATCGGACTGCCATAGCCGCCGAAATATTGGCCGGCCTGGCCGTAGTACATAAGTGACTTCTCGCATTTCACATCGCGCGCGACCGGGAACAATTCGATTTGCTTGCTGGAGTTGTTGCGCAGCGTTGCTGGGCGGCCGAGCGTGTAAAGGTGATATTCGAAAAATGCTTTCTCTGCGAATCCTTCTTCCCTGGCTTTCATCGCGTAGTCCATGCGTCCCGCCGCAGCAGGCGCATATTGCGGCTGCGGTCTCGCACGTTGCACGTCGCCGGCCACCAGCTTCAGCTTCGCATCCTCAAACGTTGCGCCGCTCTGGTTGATGATCGTGACCCACGCGCCCACATCGACCTTGCACGCGTTGGCGCCCTGGCCCGGTGCCTCGCTGAGCGTGAGGTTGTAGTCGGTCCACCAGGTGATTCCCGCTGTCTGGAACGTCATGCGCGCCTTGTGCGTGCCCGCGCGTTCGGCGGCGATGTCCCACACCAGCGTGGGCTTGCTGATGAGCCCGCCCGGCAGGCCGGCGAGGCGCACACCCGCATACGAATTGACCGTACGAATCGAGCCGTCCCCCATGCGGAGTATCAATCCACCCTGCGTACCGATCAACGTCCCGGTGACTGCTTCAACCGTCTGGCCGCGCAACTGGTCTACCGTGACTTCGCGGTCCAGGTATTTTTGCAGCAGCTTGTTGGTGTTGGTCAGGTCGAATTCGAAACTCTGCTCGACCACGCGCGTTGCGACCGGATCGAGCAGTGACTCGAAAGACACGGTAGTCGGATCGATCAGCGCGGGTACGTCCGAAATGCGCAGCAGCGTGCGCCCCTTGCCCAGCACGACATCGCGTTCCTGCTTGACCATCGCGTAACCGGGAACGGCCATGCCTTCACCGCCGGACTGGAACGTGGCCGGGGAGAGCGAGCCGGGTTGTGCGCTGGAATAGATGGTCACACTGGTCTGCGCCCCCGCAGGCGAGACAACACCCGCACCGATCAGCGCAATGGACATGGTGGAAAAGACCATGGTGGAAAGGGAGGGCAGACGCAGTTGTAAAGGTCGCTTCATGGAAGACTCCTTGGTTGGAAACGTATAATTGCCTTGGTGATTACCTTGATGTCCAGCATTTAACGTTCTCAATTTGAATTCGGGTTAAAAATGAAGTTTACCGGCAGCGAAAACTATATTGCCACCGACGACCTGACCCTGGCGGTTAATGCGGCGGTCACCTTGCAGCGGCCCCTCCTGATCAAGGGCGAACCCGGCACCGGCAAAACCATGCTGGCCGAGGAAGTGGCCGCGGCGCTGGGAAAAAAGCTGCTGCAATGGCATATCAAGTCCACCACCAAGGCGCAACAGGGACTGTATGAATACGACGCCGTCTCGCGCCTGCGCGATTCGCAGCTGGGTGAAGAAAAAGTAAAGGACATCCGCAATTACATTTCCAAGGGTACGCTGTGGCAGGCGTTCGACGCCGATGAACAGGTGGTGCTGCTCATCGATGAAATCGACAAGGCCGACATCGAGTTTCCCAATGACCTGCTGCGTGAACTCGACCGCATGGAATTCTATTGTTACGAAACGCGCGAGACCATCGTTGCGAAGCATCGTCCGATTATCTTCATCACCAGCAACAACGAAAAAGAATTACCCGACGCGTTCTTGCGCCGCTGTTTCTTTCACTACATCCGCTTTCCGGATGCGGACACGATGCAGAAAATCGTCGACGTGCATTTCCCGTCGTTGAAAAAAAATCTCCTGAAGCAGGCGCTGGAAGTTTTCTTCGACATTCGCGAAATGCCCGGCATCAAGAAGAAACCATCAACTTCCGAATTGCTCGACTGGATCAAGTTGCTGGTGGCCGAAGATATTCCGCCGGAAGCGCTCAAATCCGGCGACAGCGCCAAACTCATTCCGCCGCTCTACGGCGCACTATTGAAAAACGAGCAGGATGTGCACCTGTTCGAGAAACTCCTGTTCCTGTCGAAGCGCAGCCGATAGGCACGGCGATGAGCTGGATTTCCCCCGTCACGCTGACCGGCAAGTTCGCCGAGTTGATTCCGCTGGACGTTTCGCACGAGGCCGCCTTGCGTGATGCCGCCGCTGACGGCGAGCTGTGGAAGCTGTGGTTCACCAGCGTGCCCTCGCCGGAAAATACCCGCGCCTACATCGACACCGCACTGGCCGAACGCGCGGCGGGAAAGTCGATGCCGTTCGTGGTGCGAAGATTGACCGATGGCAGGATCATCGGTTGCACGCGCTATTGCTTCATTCACGCGGAACATCGCAGGCTTGAAATCGGCTACACCTGGTACGCGGGCAGTGCGCAGCGCACCGTCATCAATTCGGAATGCAAGCTGCTGTTACTGCAGCATGCTTTTGAAAACCGCGATGCGATCGCCGTAGAGTTCTGCACCAACTTTTTCAACATGCGCTCGCGCGCCGCCATCGAGCGGCTGGGCGCGAAACTTGATGGCATCCTGCGAAATCACCGCATCATGCCAGACGGCACATTGCGCGATACTGCGTGTACAGCATCATCGCCAGCGAATGGCCGGCGGTGAAGAAAAACCTGGTTTTTCACACTCAAACTCCGCGACAGTAGTCACTTTCCAGCCAGAAGTGCCTGAAACGCCGCGCCCCTAGCCAATCTACAACATCATGCTGATTGATTTTTTCCTCGCGTTGAAACAGGGCGGCCTGCCGGTCTCGGTAAAGGAATACCTGACGCTGTGCGAGGCGATGGACAAGGGCGTGATCCACGGCAGCGTCGACGATTTCTATTATTTATCGCGCATTTGCCTCGTCAAAGACGAAGCCAACTTCGATCGTTTTGATCGCGCATTCGCCGCGTATTTCAAGGGCGTGCAAGCGCTCGATGCCGTGCTGCCTGCCGATATCCCCGAGGAATGGCTGCGCAAGCTCGCTGAAAAATTATTGAGCGAGGAAGAGAAAGCCCAGGTCGAAGCGCTGGGTGGCTGGGACAAACTGATGGAGACGCTGAAAAAACGTCTCGAGGAGCAGAAGGGCCGGCACCAGGGTGGGTCCAAATGGATCGGCACGGCGGGTATCTCGCCATTTGGCGCCTACGGCTATAACCCCGAAGGCGTGCGCATCGGCCAGGAAGGATCTCGCAACCGCAGCGCCGTGAAAGTGTGGGACCAGCGTGCCTTTCGCGATTACGACGACAACGTCGAACTCGGCATCCGCAATATCCAGCTCGCACTGCGGCGCCTGCGCAAATTTGCGCGCGAGGGCGCGGAAGAAGAGCTCGACATGGACGGCACCATCCGCGCCACCGCCACCAACGCGGGTTACCTCGCTATCAAGCTGGTGCCCGAGCGGCACAACAAGGTGAAGGTGCTGCTGTTCCTGGACGTCGGCGGCTCGATGGATGAGTACGTGCATCGCTGCGAGGAACTGTTCTCGGCCTGCAAGACCGAATTCAAGCACCTCGAATATTTCTACTTCCACAACTTCATTTACGAAGGCGTGTGGCGCAACAACCGGCTGCGCCATCACGAAAAATTCTCGACGCACGACGTATTGAACAAATACGGCCCGGACTACAAGCTCATCATTGTCGGCGACGCCACCATGAGTCCCTACGAAATTTTGCAGCCCGGCGGCAGCGTGGAACACTGGAACGATGAGACCGGCGCCATCTGGCTTAAGCGCATGACAGCGTTCTATCGCAAGTCGATCTGGATCAACCCGACCCCGGAAGCGCACTGGCAGTGGACGCAGTCGATCAAGATCGTCCGCGACCTGCTGGACGACCGCATGTATCCCATGACCGTGGCCGGGCTGGAAAGGGCGATGCGCGCGCTCTGCTAGGGTAACGGCGCCGCACAAAGCGTCATTAGTCTGCCAATCGCGGGCAATCGCTTTACAATAACGGCACGACAAGTCTCATTGGAGGTGTACGTGCGGATTGCCATGCTGGAAGACGATCTGGATATAGGCGCTGCGATGCAGCAGTGGCTGGAAGCGGGTGGCCATACTGTGCATCATTTCGCCTCGGGCAAAGCCATTATCCGTGAAGCCTCACGCGAGAGTTTCGACCTGTTCCTGCTGGACTGGCACGTGCCGGATCTTTCCGGCGCCGAGGTGCTGAAATGGCTTCGCGAAAAACAGCAATCGACCGTACCGGTGCTGTTCGCCACCAGTCGCGATTCCGAACAGGACATCGTCGAAGCGCTGGCCGCCGGCGCTGATGACTACATGATCAAACCCGTGCGCCGTATGGAACTGCTGGCGCGCGTCGAAGCGCTGTTGCGCCGCATGCGTCCGCGCACACCCGAGGCCGAATCGATCGAAATGCCGCCGTATCACATCGACCTGCTCAATCGCGTCGTGAAGCTTGACGGGGTGGCGCTGGAAATGACCGACAAGGAATACGACCTCACATTGTTCCTGTTCCGCAACCTTGGCCGCCTGTTGTCGCGCGGACATATTTCCGAAAGCGTCTGGGGGCGTTCGGCCGATGTGCAGTCGCGGACCGTCGATACCCATGTCAGCCGGGTACGCAAGAAACTCGATTTCGGTCCCGAGCGCGGCCTGCGTTTGACACCCATCTATAACTTCGGCTATCGCCTCGAAAAGGTGACGCTGTAGTTTTGTCGTCGTTGGTGGTGCGCTGACTATTTTTATGTAAAACCGGAGCAGGCAACCCGCTCCGGAACCAAACTTCCTGACGGGATTCAATCGCCATGGCCACCATCGCCCCCATCGCAGCCCGGATGCGCACGCTGTCGCTTATTTTCGCCATAGCGTTTTTTACCGGCACAACGCAGGCTGAAGAGCCGCGCTTCTACGTGTACAAAGCTGTGGAAGGTGACACCTTCATCAAGCTCGCCAATCGTTTTCTCATCAAGAAAAACGAATGGCAGATTATCCAGAAGAACAACACTATCGACAATCCGAACCGCATTCCGGTAGGTACGGCGATTCGTATTCCGGTCGCGGCGATGCGTACTGAAGCCGCACCCGCTGTCGTAACGGCAAGCCGGGGTCGCGTCGAATCCAGCGCGCGTCCGGTAACTCCCGGCATGGCCGTCGCAGAGGGCGATACGGTCAAGACCGGCGACGATGGCTTCGTCACCATCAAGCTCGCGGACGGCTCTACGCTGACGGTGCAATCGAAATCCTCGGTGCGCCTCGAAACGGCGCGGCAGTTTGTGAATACCGGCGGTGTATCGGATTCCGTTGTGCGCCTCGACGCCGGCCGGCTAGAAACGCGTGCCGCACCGCAGAAGGGCCCGGCCGCCCGTTATGAAATTCGCACGCCCACGTCCAACATGGGCGTTCGCGGCACCCTGTTCCGCGTGGCCGCCGACGATTCGGGCAAGAAGGGCCAAAGCGAAGTAATCGAGGGACTGGTGGGTGTGGCCTCCACCAGCGTGGTGGCACCGGCAATCGGCCTTCCGGCCGGCTTCGGGTTGATCGTGGAATCCGGGAAACCGCCGTCGCAGCCCGTGGCGCTGCTGCCTGCACCGGATGTCTCGTCGCTCGCCAGGGAATCGACACAGGCCAGCGTCAAATTCTCCTACTCCGCAATCCCAGGTGCCGTCGCATACCGCGCCCAGGTCGCAACCGATGAAGCGTTCACCCATCTCGTCGCGGACGCCACGTCATCCTCACCGTCGGTGGCTTTTGCCGCACTTCCCGATGGCCCGTTGTATCTTCGCGCCCGCGGCATCGATTCGCTGGGCCTGGAGGGCAAGGACGGTACGCACGCTTTTCGCGTGAAGGCGCGTCCGTTTGCGCCCGTGTTGTTGCTGCCGGCAAACAAGAGCCAGTCGAGCAGTGGCGACATGAAATTTTCCTGGCTCACCGAGCCGGAAGCCGTGGCTTATCGCGTCCAGGTTTCTGAACAGGCCGACTTCGCCAAGCCTGTAATTGACAAGGCATCCTTGCCCGGCACTGTGCTGGCGCTCGACAGCGCACTCAAATCAGGTGTGTACTGGTGGCGCATCGCCAGCATCAATGCCACGGGCGAAACCGGTCCCTGGGGCGACGCGCAAACATTCGACGTGCGCGCCATCGGTCCGCAACTGAAACCGAAGCGTGGTTCGAAGAACATCGTGCTCGAACTCGACGATGGCGCTACTCAACAATTCCAGGTGCAGGTCGCGCGCGATGAAAAGTTCACGCACCTGGTTTCCGACCGCACAGTCAGCGGCGCCGAAGTCGATCTCAGTGGGCTGTCGCTTAACGTTTACTACGTTCGCATCAGGATAGTGAGTAGCGCAGCGGGCGCAGGCGCTACCAGCGCATGGAGCGTGACCGGCCGCCTGGAGGTCTATCCGAACGACTGGTGGCTCTCCACGTATCACATCCCCGCCAAATAACGGCAGGGGCCCATCGTGAGCAGCGCAGGTCCGTCGAGATTCAGCGCGCGGCTGCGTCATCCGGTCATTCGCGAATGGCTGGTGATACTGCTGTCGCTGTGGCTGCTGGCGCTTTTGGCGGTGCGCGGTGAATGGTTCTGGCGCGTGGACCAGACACTCTACGACGCCGCCGTCAGCCTGTTTGAACGGCCGCCCGCGCCCGACATCGCGATCATTGGCATCGACGAACAAAGCCTGAAACAGATCGGGCGCTGGCCGTGGAAGCGCAACATTCACGCTACGCTGTTGAACCGACTCACCGATGCCGGCGCGGAAGTGGTGGTGCTGGATGTCATCCTCAGCGAGCGCGACCGCACTGATCCCCATGGAGACCAGGTATTGGCGGACGCTATCCGCCGCAACGGAAAAACCGTATTGCCGATCACCATGGACGCGGTGGAGGGGGTGACCACCGGCGAAGCGCTGCCCGCACCTGAATTCGCGGCCGGCGCCGCCAGCCTGTCGCACGTGAGCCTGGAACTGGATCCCGATGGCGTGCTGCGTACCAGCTACCTGCAAAGCGGCATTGGCGCGGCAAGGCACGATGTCTCGCCTCTCGCCGCACTGCGAATTGCCGAACCCGCGGCGTGGCGCAACGCATCGACGCTGCCCGGCGAAGCAAATCCTCGCAAGCCGCTCAACAGCCGCTCGTGGGTGCGCGATCACTGGTATCACATCCCGTTCGCCGGGCCACCGGGGCATTTCAAGGCGTTCTCGTACGTCGACGTGTTGCGTGGTGACGTGCCTGATGCAGCCTTGAAGAACCGGATCGTGATGGTCGGCGTTACCGCAACCGGCATGACCGATGAGTACCCGACGCCGGTGTCCGGCGGCACGCGCGCGATGTCGGGCATTGAAGTGCAGGCCAATATCTTGCAGGGGTTGCGTGACGGGATCGACATCCGGCTGGCATCGATGACAGCGACCATCGTGCTGGTCGCCATCACAGTGGCCATGCTCATGTTCAGTTACCTCTGGTTAACGCCGCGCGTGGCGCTGGCCATCACCGCGGCAGGCTGCCTTGCAGTGCTTACTGCGTCCGCGCTGCTGTTCCGCTACCAGGCCATCTGGTTATCGCCTGTGGTACCGTTCCTGACGCTGTTGCTGGCCTATCCCCTGTGGAGCTGGCGAAAGCTGGAAGCCACGCAGCGCTACTTCGACGCGGAGCTTGCGCGCCTCGAGCAGGAGCCCAGCATCGTGCCGCAGGAGATTGCGCAGAGCATATCTCCACGCGCCAGCCTCAAGTCTTTTATTCCCGACGTGATCGAGAACCGTATTGCCGCCGTGCAATCGACGGCATTGCGCTTGCGCAACCTCAATCGCTTTGTTGCGGACAGTTTGGAAAGCCTTCCCGCCGCCGCGTTGATTACCGATGCCGAGGGCCGCATCATGCTGGCGAATTCCAGCGCCGACCGGTTGTTCCATTCACGGCGGCGCACAGCACTAGGCGAGCGGCCTGCCGACCGGGCACTGGAAGGGCGTGACCTGTTTGAATTGATGCAGGTATTCCGCCATGATTCACCGCGCACCTGGCGCGATATCTGGATGGACGTGCATGAGGAAACCAGCGCGCGATCCCTCGAGGCCAAGGGGCCCGGCGACCGTGAATACCTGGTACAGATTGCGCCATCGTTTTCCGCGCGCGGCACGCAGACCGGTTCCATTTTGATCCTCACCGATATCTCCCCGTTGCGTGAATCCGAACGCCGCCGCGATGAGGCGCTGCGTTTCCTTTCGCACGACATGCGTTCGCCCCAGGCGTCGATCCTGACACTGCTCGAAATGTACAAGGAGGATCCGGAGGCGATGCCCACCGCGAAGCTGACCGACCGGGTCGGCCGCTATGCACGCCGCACGTTGAACCTCGCGGACGATTTCCTGCAGTTGGCAAAAGCTGAACGCGTCACCGCCAAGGATTTCGAGCCAATGGACCTGGTGGAGATTCTTCGCGACGCCAGTGAGGAAGCGTGGTCGATCGCAACGGCCAAGAAAATCCGTGTGGAGCTTGACGTCGAGCTTGCGGAAGAGGAGGCGTGGCTGCAGGGTGATCGCGACCTGCTGACGCGTGCCTTCACCAACCTGCTGTCCAATGCCGTCAAATACAGCCCGCCGGAAACGCGCATTCTCTGTGGCCTGGTCGCGGATGCGGCGCAATGGCGCGTCACTTTTGCGGACCAGGGTTACGGGATTGCGGCTGGCGACATGCCGAAACTTTTCACGCGATTTACGCGGCTGAAACATGACGCGCAGCCGGAAGAGGGTGGCATCGGGCTGGGACTGGTATTCGTCAAGACGGTGGTCGAGCGTCACAACGGCACAATCAGCGTTGACAGCCGCGTGGCCGCATTTGAAGGCGACGAACGCGGCACCACCTTCACACTGGTGTTTGACGCGATCAGCGCGCCCGACTAGGTCTGGCGGCGCTGGAACAGATAGATGCCGTCGGCATCCAGCGTGCGGGTGGCACGGCCCGCGTACCAGAGATAGTGCAGGTGGGCGATGGCTTCACCGATGGCAAACACCAGTTGATGTTCGTTCAGCGGGCGGCGGAATAATACCGGCAGGATTTCGGCCGCGCACTTTGGCGTGTCGATGGCGGCCACCAGTTCCGCCAAGCGCTTGGCATGATGCGAACGCAATTCCTCGGTGCGCGTATGCAGGCCGGTAAACACGCGGTCATGTGAAGGCAGCACCAGCGTATCGGCCGGCAATGCATCGAACTTGCTCATGCCTTCCAGGAACTGTTTCAGCGGATTCGCCTCAGGCTGGTTTCCCCACACGCCGACGTTGGTGGTGATGCGTGGCAGTACCTGGTCACCCGAAATGAGAATATTGTCACCGGCTGAAAAAAGTGTCGCGTGCTCAGGGGCGTGGCCGAAAGCGGTGATGATTTTCCAGTCGCGTTTGCCGATGTGGATCACGTCGTTTTCCATGATGCGGAAATAACGCTTGGGCACCGTCGGCACACCGCGCTTGTATGCGCCCGAGCGGGCCTTTTGTGCCTCGGCAAAATCCGGCCGCATTTTGGCGAGGCCATGCGCGGTAAACAATTGCTCGGAGTTCTCGCGATCGAAACCGGCAAAATCTTCCGCCGCTGCATGCGCGGAAAGATATTCCGCCGCCGTCATCCATACCGGTGCGTCGGTCTTTTCGTGCAGCCACGATGCGCAGCCGACGTGGTCGGGATGATAGTGGGTGACGATGATGCGCTTGACGCGCCCGCCCTGCAGCGTTTCCTTGAAATGACGTTCCCACAATTCATGCGTCGCGGCGACACCATAGCCGGTATCGACCAGCGTCCAGCAGGGGCCGGCGTCATCCTCGTCTTCGAGCAACCACAAGTTGATGTGATCGAGCGCGAACGGCAACGGCATGCGAATCCAGAAAATGCCGTCCGCAACGCGAATGGCTTCGCCGGGGGCCGGCGGTATTTCATGCGGATAGGAAATCATCGCGATACTCTGGAATGCAACGGGGTCAGATGCAACTCGCTGGAGTGGTTCCGCCTGTTGGCCAGGCGGAACCGGACGAGTGTGGAGATGGGGATATCGGCTACTTGGTGGTGAAGGTAAATACGCCGTCCCAGTTCGCGCCAGGCGGGTGCGAACGCAGGTCAGCGACACGGTCGAGGTAGACCTGGTAGACCTTGCGATCGGGGTCAGCATGTGCGAGCTTGACCAGCACCAGTTCGGCATCATCCCAGCGCTGCTCGCGATATTTTTCCAGCGCGCGGTGGAAGCGATCGATTTCATCGAGCAACTGGTTGGAAATATCACCCTTGAGTCCCACCGGTTCGTAAATCGAAATGGGCTCCAGCTTGCCTTTGACGCGCACCCGGTCGAGTTCGCGATAGATCACGCTGGGTACGGTATTGACGATGTTTTCCGACACCAGGATGCCGACACCATACTCCTTGGTCAGGCCTTCAAGACGTGAGGCCAGGTTGACCGCGTCACCCATGACCGTATAGGCGCGGCGGAACGACGATCCCATGTCTCCCACGCTCATCGTGCCGCAATTGAGGCCCACGCCGATTTCCAGTTTTGGCCAGCCGCGCTTGATAAAGTCGGGTGCGATGTCCTTGATTTTTTTCTGCATGGCCAGCGCAGAATGCAGCGCGTGTTCCGCGTGCATTTCGTCCTTCAGCGGCGCACCCCAGAATGCCATGATGGCGTCACCAATGTACTTGTCGATGGTGCCGCGATCCTGCTGGATTGTTTCCGTCATGGCGCTGAGATAGGCATTCATCATGCCGGTCAATTCAGTCGGCGAAAGGCCTTCCGAAATCGAGGTGAAGTTGCGCACGTCGGAGAACAGCACCGTCATGTCGCGGCTTTCGCCCTTGGTGGTATAGGCGTCTGGATTTTGCGCCATCTCGGCCACCAGTTCCTTCGGCACATAGGTGCCGAAAATGCCGGTGATCTGCCGCTTGGTGCGCGCTTCCACAAAAAAGCCGTACGCCATGTTCAGCAGGTACAGCAAGGTCAGCATCAATAGCGGTGTCGCCAGCGGAATGACGTAGTTTTCCGACCACCAGTAAAAATTGAAGGCGGTGTAGACGGCTGCCGTGACCAGCACGCTCACGGTGGACCAGATGGGATTCATCTTGACCAGCGCCAGCGCCAGCGGAATGCCGAGGATCAGCACGATTAGCGCTTTCATCGCCAGTTCGTAGCGTGGATAGCGTTTCAGCGAATTGTCGAGGAATCCAGAGACCATGTTGGCGTGGGTTTCCACGCCGGGGTAGACCGCACCGACGGGGGTGTTGCGCAGATCGAACAGGCCCTGCGCCGAGGTGCCGATGAAGGCAATTTTCCCATCGAGTTCACCGGGCGCCAGTTTTCCCCGCAGCACATCGGTCGCTGAGATGTAGCGGAACATTGGGCTGGTACCTCTATAGGGAATCAGCGCAGCGCCGGCATCGTCGACCGGAATGATCGTGTCGCGAATTTTCAATTGCCGGATCTGGCGGAATTTTTCACCATCGTCTTCGCGCAGCACCAGTTGTAGCGGCTCATTGTTGAGGTAGGTGCGATAGGTCGCAATCGCCAGCGATTCAAAATAGCTGTCCTCGAAACGAACGAACACCGGGATCTTGCGCAGCACGCCGTCGAAGTCGATGAGCGGCAGGATGTGCCCGGTCGCCGAGGCCGATTCCTGCAGCGAGCGCAGGTTGGCGCTATAGCCGTCGATGGTCAGCATCGGCAACTGGTGCTTGATCGAGGCGACCGTAAATGCGGGCGGCGGCAACTGGCCGATCTTCACTTGCTCGAGGCCGGCGCGCTGGTTGTTGCCGGCGAAGGCGAGGACCACGGGATATTTTTTGATGGTCTCACTGAAGCGCGAATCAAAATCCAGCGCGGGCCGGATCTGCTTCAGCGTGTCCTGGAATTCCGCACTGTCCTTGAATGCGGTCTTCGATAATTCATCGAGTTTGCCCAGGCCCGAACTCGGATCGGGTTCAGCAAAGATCACGTCCCAGCCGACTACCTTGATCTTGTAGGTATCAAACATTTGCACCAGCAGCTGCGACAACTTGTCGCGGCTCCATGGCCAGCGGCCCTCGGCCGCCAGGCTCTTTTCATCGATATCGATGATCACGACGCGTGGATCGATCTTGTCCGGTGTGGTGGCGCGAAGGCGGATGTCGTATGACTGCAGTTCCATTCGCTGCAGGAGCGTGACCGAACTGCCCTTGGAAAAATAGGCGTCATCAACGGTGTAATAGATGACGAACAACGCGACGATGGCGAGCCCGAGGCTGGCCCGGATGATCGCGTTGATCGAGGAAAAATACCGGGACCAGAGCGCGGTTAGCTTATCCATGGACGCATTCACGGTTGATGAAATGGACATCGCGGCCGTTGGTGGATTTCCCCTTGTCACAGCCAATCTCAGTTCTGTTCAGCATCTATCGTGCCTCCCTAGCGCGAATGCAATCAGTCGGTTGCCAGCGTATTTGTTTTTCGTAGCGGCGTGCTTTGATGTGTGACTCACTTTACTTGACCGTTGTTACGCCAACCTTTTTCGTGTTGTTGACAAGTTGTTTCGATGCCCCGGCTTTGTCCCATGCTTCGATGCCTGCGCGGCACTGTTCGTGGCACGCGAACATTGGGTCCGAGTTTACTCCAAAGCCGCCATCCCCCGATTGGTTCGTCCCCTGTTCAGGGGAGGGCGGGTTGTGCGGACTACGCACATTAACACCAGCACTGTAGCGGCGCGCAGGGCAAAAGTTGCCTGGAAGGCACGACAGTGCTCGTTCTTGATGGGTTTTCGCTATGGGGAACAACCCGTGAAACCGGCGCCAAATGAAACCAGCGCCCCTACCATCGTGATAATATCGGCCATGAATCCGACGTGCCGGTACTGCCGTACACAGCACATCACCATAGGGAGCAAAACAACATGAGCAATCACGACGAAGCCGATGATCCAAGACGCCGGCTTTTGATCCAGGCGTTGTCTGCAGGCGTACTTTCCTCAGGCATTCCGGCCGCCGAGGCGCAGGTCGCCAATATTTTTGGCAGCAGGCCTGCACGCTTGCCGCCCAAGCAGTCGATTTACCGTATTTCCGGCACCGCGACAGTCAACGACAAACCCGCCAATCTCGAAACCGTCATCCGGCCGGGCGATACCGTCAAGACGGGCAAGGACAGCGAGCTGGTGTTCGTCGTCAATACCAACGCAATGATCCTTCGCGGCGGCAGCAACGTGATTATCGAATCGGAAAAGAAGGAAGAATCACTGATCCTGTCCGGCCTGCGCATGCTGTCCGGCGCGCTGCTGTCGGTCTCGCGCAACACGCCGATGCGTGTGCGCACGGCGACTGCCACCGTCGGTATCCGCGGCACCGGTTTCTATATGGAAGCGGAACCTGACCAGACATATTTCTGTACCTGCTACGGCGCGACGGAAGTCGAGTCCAATGCCGACCCCGAAAGCAAAGAAAACATCTTCGCCAAGCAGCACGACCGGCCGGTGTACATCGTGCAAGACGGCGGCAAGGGCAAGAATATTCGCAACGCACCGTTCATCAATCACACCGATCTTGAACTCGCGCTGATTGAGACGCTGGTGGGTCGTACACCGCCGTTCATTTTCCCGAACGATGCCTATACGGCACCACGCAGGAATTATTGATGCGCTGATGTACGGAAGTCGACAACGGACTTCAGGGGAGTAACTCTTCAGGCAATTCAGCCATAAAAAAACGGCGGGCAAAAATGCCCGCCGTTTTTTTATCGGTGTGCGCCGGGGTGAGGTGCTTATTGCGGCGCGCCGTTCAGGATCCAGTTCTGGAACATGTCATAGCTGGCTCGCGCACTGTTTCCCGGTGCGGCGGTGCTGTCGAAGCCGGGGCGCAGCAATCCACTGTGATGATGGTTCGATGGCTTGCGCAGCAGCGAGCTGGATATGACGTCGGTAAAGTTGATACGGCTGCGCACCTCGGCGTAGAACCACTGGTCATCGGTAGCATCAATGTTGCCATCGCCATTGCGATCGACGCTGGTGTAGAGCACCGGCGCGGTCGCTGTTGTACCGCCACCCACGCTATGACAACCTGCCGCCGTACAACCCGCGCTGCTGGATTGCAGCACGGTCTTGATGTCGGCGAAGCGTATGGCCGCCGGGGCAGGTGACAATGCGTTATTCACCACCACGGTCGCCTGCACGGGAGTGCTCTGGACCGAGCCGTTGCTGGCAATAAGTTGCAGTACGTAAGTGCCGTCCTGCGTGGCCGTGAACGTGACCTGCGATGAAGTTGCATTGGCCAGCGTGGCACCTCCCGCCGGACCGGATACCAGCGTCCATTGGTAGCCGTTGGCGTAGAGGCTGCCCGTGCCGGAGATCGTCGTCGCGCCTTGTTTCACGACGCGCGATGGGCCTGGGTCTGCAATCGGGCGTCCGGGACGAAGCGCCAGGCCGGTGCTCGATTTCGCCGTAAAGCCTTGCGCCTGCAGGAACGTGGCCATGGTCTCTGGGCGCGACGAATTGTAGTAAGCATCGTAAACAATTTTCGCGAGCGGCATGTTGCCGCGATCGATGATGTGCGCCTTGATGCGGTCCGCGTAGCCCTGGAATTTATCGTAGCTGTTGAAATCGAGGTCGGACTGCAAGGCCGTGCCGCGCATCAGGTGGCAGGTGCGGCAGGAGGGCGCGACTACGTCCTTGTACAGCGAGGTCTGTCCGGCCGTCACCCATGACGTCGGCACATAAGTGTCGTCCCAGGTTGCATTGGGCATGCCGTCGCCGCCGTACGCGGTCTTGATCAGGTCAGCTGCCGTTCCTTGCCATTCAGCGGGACCGGCAGGCCGGCGGCACGCGTCTTCGGGTGCGCTGGAAGCTGTGGCGATGGGGTAGCTGCACAGAATCCATTTGTTGATGGTCTTTATCGCCGCTTCCTGGTCGGCACGGGTGAAACCCGCGCTGGCGGAGAAGTCGAATGCGTCCAGTTCAAACGGATGCATGTGCGCCTGCACGTCGCCGCGTGCCTGCGATACGCCGTTCTGCACCAGGTTGAATCGCGGCTTGCCGGTGGCGTCCGGCGGGGTCAGCGCGTCGCCGCGCCCACCGTGGCATGAGATGCAGGGGCCGGGCATGGCCTTGTCCCCGCGCCCGTCAAGATCGACGAAGGTTGCACGCACGCCGGTGACGGCATTGAAGTTATAGAACTTTGGAAATGCCGCACCGCCATTCGGGCCGGGACTGAATTCGATGGCGTTGATACCGACCATCCACTGCGTGTCGCGAACCACGGCGGCGTCGAGGTTCAGTGTCGAATAGCCGTAAACGCCATTCACCTTGATCAGGTAGTTCTCGACAAAAAATGCCAGCGTGCCATCGGCATTGCGACGCGCGTTCATGCGCCGGCCATAGCCCAGGTCTTTCTTGTCGCCGAAGACCACGGTGATTTGCGACCCGCTGCCGGTATCGAAACCGTTGGCCGCTTTCCACTTCGCCAGCGTGTCGCGTGCATTGGTGGGATCGATCGCCGCATAGTAGGCCTGCTGGTAGGTCGCGGTGTTGGTCTGCATGGTGCCGTCGGCCTGCACCTGCGGATTGGGGAACAACAGGAAATTATCCGGGCCAGTCGCGACCGTCACGGGAGGATCGACCCGTGGCGTGATGTCGGCCGTGTTCCCGCCGCCGCCACCGCCGCAGGCCGCC
This sequence comes from Betaproteobacteria bacterium, assembly GCA_040006575.1. Taxonomy (GTDB): domain Bacteria; phylum Pseudomonadota; class Gammaproteobacteria; order Burkholderiales; family Usitatibacteraceae; genus UKL13-2. Next base: position 33,352 of record JBDTWS010000001.1, on the reverse strand, counting down.
AGCAATGCCGAACAAACGGCGACCACCGTGGTGGAGCGAATCGAAATGAACTGGAATCCGTAGCGCACGGTGGGCTCCTCTAGAAACGAATCAGGTAAACGATGGAGTACTGGTCGGCGATGTAGCTGGAGGTTCCCGAGGAGGCGCCAGACTGCATGCGCGGCGTGGACTTGGCGCGGCGCCAGGAAAGATCCAGCGAATGGCGCGGGCCGAAGCCGAGGTTATATCCGACCGTGGAGATGATGGTGTTGGCGTCGAAGCGGTAGCTGAAGAACTGGCCGCCCGGGAATGCATCATCGAGCACGAAGACTTCGGCGACGTCGAGGTTGTCCAGCGAAGCGCGACCCGTGGAGAAAGTCTGGCCGCGACGGTATTCGCCGGTGGCGTACAGGGTCTCGCGGTCGCTCAGCGAATAGTCGAGGTTGATGCGCACCGAATTGTCACGGTTGCTGAACACGGCGCTGTCGCCGATGCGTTCGTTGTGCGCGATGGCGGCGAAGATGTCGATGCGATCGGTGAGTGAGCGTCGTGCCGACACGCCAATCGAGTAGCGATAGCCATCACGCAGGCTGCTGCGGTAGCGCTCAATCGACGCACGGCCGAACAGCGAGTAGGTCATCGCGTCGAAATCCGCGGAGGTGCGGTACTGCACATCGCCTTCAATACCCGCGATGCGGCGGCTGAGGCCGTCGTAGTTCTGGAATTTCTCGCCACCGAGGGTGACGGTCGTCGACGCGCGCAAGTTTTCGCGATCTTCGAAGGTGAACACAAAACCCTTGCCGATGTTGGCGCTGTAGGCGCGATCTGCGCGCTTGTCCGCATTTTCCTTGGCGCGCGGCACGTTGCTGTCGAACATGTAGCCGGCATCGAACTGGATCTTCTCGGGTTTCTGCGGAATGCTGAAGAATCCGCGCACGGCGAACGGTGTTCCGAGGCTGTCCAGGTCCTGCGTGAAATTCAGGCGGATGCCCTGCTGCGAATCTTTCGAGAAGTTATGCAGCAGTTGATAATCCAGTCCCACCGTCAGGCCGCCGCGGCGGATGAAGTCGGCGCCGATGCCGACCAGCAACGCATTGCGCACCACCGCCCCCGTGGAGAACGCGTAGCGCGTACCACCGGTGAGGTCGGCATAGGCGATCGATGCATCGCGTTCACCCTGGAACTCGCGACGGTATTCGATGCGGGCACGCGGTGTTGCCCAACCGTAGTTGGTCTGGCCCATCGATTCCGCCCGCAGGCCGAGCACGCCTTGAAGCGACGGTGTGGTCTGGCTGAAGTAGGTCAGCGCATATTGTCCCGCGCCGCTTTCAGTGCTCTGCTTAAGTCGATCGGAGGTGTAGTCGACACGCACATACGGCGAAAGCAGGAAACCCTTGCTGCGATATTCATAGCCGCTGGCAAGCGATGCGAACAACTGGCTGCCGCTGCGATCATCGCTGGCAAATGCATCCATCGGTGCCACGTAGCGTTGCGTCTTGAAGTTCAGCGAACCTGCGCCAATCAAGCCATCGACAAACGTATTCTGCGTCGGATGGTAGCTCGCGTAGGCGGCCACGGATGCACTGCGGGCGCGACTCTTTGACCCATCAGTACCGATGTCCGTCGTGTCGCGCGCGAAACCGACGCCGACACCCGCAGCGAACTTGCTGCCGAAGCGGCGATCGACACCGACACTCAAACCATCAGTGGTGAAATCGAGCTGGCTGCGTTGGCCGTTCGCCACGCGCCGTCCGAAGTTGGCCACGCCGGATATCCAGAAGTTAAGGGGGTTGCGCTCAACGCCACCAGCCGTTCCGTCAGCGCCACCCGCACCACCTGCGCTGGCAGTCACCAGGCTGGCCACGTTGAGTGAGCGCGTCGAGAGCAGCGAGGCAATGTTGCTGGCATACGGCATCTGCGTTCCGGCGGGAACCGGACCTGCGAATGAGTTGGCCTGGTAGCTATTGGCAGGGGCCTTGTTGTCTGCATTGGGTTTCAGCGGATCAAGCGGCCCGGCCGTCGTGGATGCTGAAGCGCGTGCGGTTTGCGCGGGTGTCGTGGTTGCCGCTGCAGGCGCGGCAGGTACTGCAACACCACTGTCACCACTGCGATGCAGGGTCTCCATGCGGCCCTGGAAGTTGGTGATCTGCGCCCGCGAGAATCGTTGGGCCGCATCGGTTTGCGCCGCCAGCAGCCCCGTGACATTCGCGTCCTTGGCAGGATCAGGGCGGCCGACGATCGTCACCTTCACAGTCGCCGGCGCGGACTTGCCCGCTGTGCCGAAGGCGATATAGGTGAACGTGTCCGAACCGAAATAATCCTGCTTCGGCGTGTACGTTACTTTAAGGCCATTGACGGTAACCGTGCCATGCAGTGGCGGGCCCGCCATGGCCACGCCGGTGAGGGCGGTGCCGCGAACAAACGGCGCGAGGTCGAGCACGGTTGGTGTGTTGAGCGGCAGGATCAGCGTAACCGTGTCTGCAGAGGGCGCAAGCGGCGTGACCTTGATCGTCACGTCCGCAGGTAGCGAGGTGCCGCCAGGGCCGGTCGCGGCATAGCTGAAAACATCGTCGCCGAAATAACCGCTGGTTGGCGTGTAGGTGACCGTCTTGCCATTGACCGTGGCGGTGCCATGCTCGGGTGGCGTGGCAATGGACACTGTGGTGGATATGCCGGTGATCGAAGCGGTGAGATCGATCGCGGTGGCGGTGTTGAAAGTGACGGTCACCGCCTTTGCCGCTGCCGTGGGTGCGGCAGGCGTGCCGACTTGAAGTGTCGCCACGGCGGGAGAAGAGGTACCGCCGGGGCCGGTCGCCGTAAAGGTGAAACTGTCCGTTCCGAAATATCCCGTGTTCGGTGTGTAGGTGATGGTGGTGCCGTTCAACACCAGCAAGCCATGGCTGACCTGCGAAGCGATGGCGACCGACGTGTACGCGCCTGACAAAGATCCGGTCAGGTCAAAGGTGATCTGCGTATTGAACGGCACCGGAATGGTTACTGCCGAGGCATTGGGTGTGGGTTGGTTGGAGACGGTGATCGTCAGCGCCTGGTTGGTTGTACTGCTGGCGTTGATCGCGGAGATGGTGACGTTGGATGTGCCCAGTGTGGTCGGCGACCCGGATATGACGCCGGTCGTCGTGTTCACCGTCAGGCCTGCCGGCAAGCCTGTCGCGTTGAAGCTGGTTGGGCTGTTGGTTGCGGTGATCTGGTAGCTGAACGGGAAGCCCTGCGTACCCGATGCTGTTGCAGGACTGGTGATGACCGGCGCAGGCAACGTAATAGTGATGGTCAGTGTTTGCGCAGGCGACGTGCCCGAACCATTGGACGCCGTGATCATGACCGGAACAGCCGTCGTCATGGCCACAGTTGGGGTACCGGTGATGAGCCCGGTCGTCACATTGATACTCAGGCCGGCCGGCAATCCTGTCGCACTGAAACTGCTGGGGAAGTCGGTGGCGGTGACCTGGAAATTAAACGCCTGCCCGGAAGTGGCCGCGGCGGTGTTGGCGCTGGTAATGGTGGGTGCGTTGAGCGACACAGTAATGACCAGTGTCTTGGTATCTGTGCCGCCACCATTGGTCGCGGAAATCATCACATTGACCGGCCCGCCCATGGCGACCACCGGCGTACCCGAAATGACGCCTGTGGAGGTGTCAATGCTGAGTCCGCTCGGCAGGCCGGTGGCATTAAAACTTGACGGCAAATTATTGGCCGTGATGGTGTAGCTGAAAGGTGAACCCGAGGTCGCGTTGGCGGTGAGTGAGCTGGTGATAACCGGCGTGACCAGGTTTATGGTCAGTGCGAGCGTCTTGGTGTCAGTGCCTGCGCCATTGGTGGCGGACATCATGACGTTGAAGAGTCCGGTCGCGGTGGGTGTGCCCGAGATAACACCTGTGCCCGTGTTGACGGAGAGGCCTGCCGGCAATCCTGTCGCATTGAAGCTCGACGGCAGATTGTTGGCCGTAATCGTATAAGTGAAAGGTTGTCCGCCGTTCCCGCTGGCCACGGTGCTGCTGGTTATGACGGGTGCCACCAGGCCGATGGTGATGGTCACCCCGAGGTTGCCAGTGCCGCCGGCATTGGTCGCCGAAACCGTGGCATTGAATACGCCGGCTACGGTTGGTGTGCCCGAAATGAGTCCCGTGCCGGTATTCACCGAAACACCTGCGGGCAGGCCGGATGCGCCGAAGCTGGTCGGCGAATTAGTCGCCGTGATCTGATAGGAGAACGCCTGTCCACCCGTGCCGGATGCTGTGTTGGCGCTCGAAACCACCGGTGCGGGTGGGTTGGCGATGATGACCGTTGCGGTGCGGGTGGTAGTGGTGCCGCCGGGGCCGGAGCCCCTGTAAGTGAAGCTATCGGCCCCCGATTGGCCGATCGTCGGGGTGTAAGTGACGGTCGGGTTCGCGCCGAAGCTGTAGCTGACACTGCCCTTGGTGGGCCCCGTCACTGTCGCGACGCTGGTAATGCGCGTATAGGCGGACAGTGCCAAATCGGGAATGCTGATGACCGTCCCCCCGGAGTTGAACGGTACGGCGGCGTTGGTGATGGCGGGCGTCACAGTGGCCAGGTAGTTCGCGATGCTGATGTGCTCGCCCAGTGTGCCGCCGGCTCCCATGCCGGCCGTATTTGCGGCCGTAATGATGGCTACGTTGCCCGCAGCATTGAAGTTGACTTTCACCGGGCCGCCGGGATGGCAACCTAGGCAGTAGGTGTTGTAGAGGGCGAGGGTGGCGTTTGCACCCGGGCTGGCGGAAAGCAATAGCAGGGCGCCGGCCGCAAGCATCGCGCGAAGGCCCGGTCTGCGGCGGGAAGGAGAAATGGAAATTGAATTGGAATTGGCGTCAGTAACCGTTGCCGAAGAGGCCACTACGGTTGCGCGCCGAAGCAGCGCGCAAATCCTGGCCGCGCGCTGGATCAAATTTCTGGATGTTTCCCGAAACGAAGCCATGTTGGCTCTCCCTGGCTGAAGCTGGGCTGGATGAAATGCCCGGTTTCCGGCATGCGCGCTGACGCCGCCCCTTTTGAAAATCCGGCGGGCCAGTTTACCGTAAATATCAAATTTCTTCATGCTTTACGTGAGGTACAGCGAGTATCCCCCCGGTCTTACGTAACAATTTTTCGTCGCTGGTTCGTGGGCCAAGTCTTCCGCCATATCGGTGCAACCGAACCGCCCCCAAATTCCGGCTTTTTCCTGACCGATCTTGTTGTCATTTATTGTGACGGAAGTCACCTATGGCAACGGTGCCAATTTCTACCCTGATTGAGGTATGCAACAATGCCAAATTACCTTTGTTGCAAACAGTACACCAGCTAGACTCTGAATGATTCAAAAGGTAGCCAATTAGAGCATATTGACGTTGTGAAAATTAAGACGTAAACCTTTTTACTGGCGTAGCTTTAAAGGTTTTTTGGTTACAGAAACGCGCCAATTATTGAGTTTCCCGTTGGCAGGTGTATTGGTTTTGCTGTTACCCAGCAAACCGTTGCGAAGAATCTGCGATGACAAGTCGGGTGATCGGCAGTTGCCCGGCGACCACAGGCATAAATTAAACGATCAAAAACGACCTGAACAAATGCGTCATCGGAAGGCGCCCGTTGCACTGATTTTTTCACGCAACTCGCGCACAGTCCAAAGGGGAGTTACGACATGCGGGGACAAAAAGGCAATTTCAGACGTGGCGGATGGCATGGCGCAATTTCATCGGTCCGCCTTCTGCTCACGGTTGCACTGTTTTCAACGGTACCTTCAGTCACTGCTTTCGCTGCGTCCTCGGGCGCCGGCCAGACCCTGTGGAACCAGAACATCAACGGGCAAAATGCCTGCGCCGATTGCCACGGTGGCACACCGAGCGGCGCACGCGCCAATGCGGCAAATCAAAAAACCATTTTCAACACCGCTATTTCCAATGCCGGCGGCATGGGCATTTTTGCCAATGGCGGCGCCGCCGACCTGAGTGAGGATCAGAAGGACAGTATCGTGCTGTACCTTGAAACCGTCTTCGACACGACGCCGCTCAACCGCACGACTTCGTTCGAGACTGCCATCAATATCGATGTGTCTGGCGACGTGGTGCTCAGCACGAGTATTTCCAATCTCACCACACTCGTCACCGGCGCAAACGTACCCAACAACGGCTCCGTGTCGTACAACAACTCGTTGCGCCGCATTACCTACACGCCAAACGGTGGATTCGTCGGTAACGACACCTTTACTTATCGCGCCCGCAACAGCAACGATTCACTCAGTACGTCCGAGCGCACCGTCACCGTCACCGTCAATCCGCCACCCGTACCCGTTATCACCAGTTCACTCAGCAAGAGCGGAACCGTGGGCTTGGCACTTTCGTACACGATCACAGCATCCAACGGCCCGAACTCATTCAATGCTTCCGGCCTGCCGCCCGGCCTGGCGCGCAGCGGTGCCGTCATTTCGGGGACACCGACAACGTTCAACTCAGCCGACCCGTCGACCATTTCTGCCAGCAACGAAGGCGGGGCAGGGCCGAACGCGACGCTCACATTCAATATCGCCAAGGGCAACCCGAATCCGGTCATACCGGTGCAGTCCCCGAGTAGCCAGTTTTTCCGGCCCAACACGACATTCACCATCAATCCGCTTGCTACCAGTCCGTCGCCCGGCGTTATCACCTACAGCGTGTCGCCGGCATCGGTCTGCACCGTTAGTGGCACCACCATCACCAAGGTCGGGGTAGGTAGCTGCTCGATTGTCGCCAACCAGGCCGTCAGTACAAACTGGCTCGCCGACACTTCTCCTGCACGCGTGGTGCAGATCAACCAGGCGACGCAAGTCATCACGTTCCCGGTTCAGAATCCGGATTTCTACCCTTTTGTTTTCAATTCGACATTTGCGATTGACCCGGCAACCGCCAGCGGTGGATCGGGAAACCCCGTCGTGTACAGCTCGCTGACGACAGGCATTTGCACCGTCAGTGGTACGACCGTCACGATGAAATCTGCCGGGGATTGCACGTTGGCTGCCAACCAGGCAGGCAATGCGAATTATTCCGTCGCGATACAAGCTACCCGCGTGGTGGTTTTGTCGGCTGGTGAGCCCGATGCACCGGTAATCACCGCTGCCATTGGCGGGGACCTGCGAGCCACGGTTGTTTTCACGCCACCAGCCAACCCAGGCTCTCCCATCACCGGTTACACGGTGACATGCAGCCTCGGCGGCGGTACACCGAAAGTGGGTACAGGCACAGCATCCCCCATTGTCGTTACGGGGCTCAGCAACGGTCCACCGTGGAGTTGCAACATGACGGCGACCAATGCGATTGGAACCAGCGTTACGTCGAATGGGGTGGGTGTCAACCCCATTACGTCGGCGGTTCCGATAGCACCTGTTATGCGCAGCGCCAATAACGTCACATTCACGATTGGCCAGCCAAGCAGTTTCCAGGTCGTGGCGACTGGCATTTCTAACCCGACCTTGTTCACTTTTAGTACACCTCCAACTGGTATAACTTTCAGCACAGTCGGACAGATTGCGGCAACCGGCTTGCTCGCCGGAACACCCGCACTGGGCACCGCCGGCACCTTCAACCTGACATTCAGTGCCTCCAATGGGACCGCACCCCAAGCCAACCAGGCCTTTACGCTGACTATCGCCAAGGCTAACCAGGCCATCACGTTTGCCGACCCGGCCAACCGTACTTACAGTCCGTCGACTTTCGCGCTGAGTGCGTCGGCTTCGTCATCGCTGGCGGTGACCTTCACCTCGAGCACGGCGACCATCTGCACCGTGACCTCGCCGGGCGTGGTTACCATGCTGGCGGCCGGTACCTGCACCATCACCGCCGCGCAGGCCGGTGATGCCAACTACAACGCTGCGCCGCTGGTGCCGCAGAGTTTCGACATCAGCAAGGCGTCGCAGTCAATCAGTTGGGGTGCGGCAAACGTGCTGCCGGATCGCGTATTTGTTGCCGGGGCCAGCTTCGCCCTGACGCCGCTCGCAACAGTGGCCTCGGGTTTGCCCATCGCCTATGCCTCCCTCACATTGCCCAAGTGCACGATCAGCGGCACAACGGTCACGATGGTCTCAGCGGGCATTTGCACCGTTGAAGCGTCCCAGGACGGCAATGCGGCTTACCAGGTCGCTCTCGATGTTTCGCGAAATTTCAATATCGACAAGGGCTTGCAGATCATCTCATTCCCGGCGCAGGCCGCTCAGCCGTTTGTCGACGGCGGCACATTTGCCATCAGTCCGCCCGCAACCGGTGGATTGTCTGGCAATCCCATCGTCTACACGTCGCTCAGTGCAAATATATGTACCGTCACCAACGGCAGCGTCAATATCATCTCCGCCGGCACCTGCCAGATTGCCGCCAATCAGTCCGGCGACAGCAACTACAGCACTGCTTCACAGGTCAGCCGGAACATCGCAATAAATGTAGTGGTCCCGGGCGCGCCGACAGCGGACAGCGCGGTAGGCAGCGACGGCAAGGCCACCATTGAAGTATCGCCTCCGTCGAGCGACGGCGGTAGTCCCATCACCGGTTACAGCGCCACCTGCAATCCCGGCAATTTCACAGGCAACAGTGCCGATTCGCCCGTCGTTGTGACCGGCCTCGCCAACGGGGTGTTGCATACGTGCCGGGTGGTGGCCGTCAATGCGGTCGGCAGCAGCGTTCAGTCCAACGCCATTAACGTGACGCCATTCCTCGATTCCGGCTTGAACATGTGGACCAACGCCTGCAGCAGTTGCCACGGCGTGCCGCCCACCGGTACCCGCTTCAATGCCGCCGGTGACACCTCGACAATATTGCAATACGTTCGCTCGGCGGTGGTGGAAATGGTTGCACAACCCGTCGTGCAGGCGCTCACCGCCAATGAGCTTGCCGAGATCGCAAAGTACATCAAGCAACAGGTGCCGGCGATCAGTGTTCAGACCGCCTACCAGACCGCGAAGCAGGTCGATGTGGCGTTCCCGAACCACATCACGCTCAATTCGCAGGCAATGACGTTCACCGGCGTGCAGGCCGTGACGCAGCCCACGAATGGAACGCTCTCTGTGTTCACCGGTACCACTGTGACCTACACACCCAATCCCGGTTACGCCGGACCGGACACATTCACGTATCGCGGTTTCCGTACGGGGCCCAACTTGCAAGGTGAGGCAAGAACCGTCTCCATCACGGTGCAGCAGCCGGCTGCGCAATCGGCAATCACCAGCTCCGGTACCGCAAATGGCGTTGTCGGTCAGCTCTTCCAGTATCTGATAACGGCCACCAATGGCCCAGCAAGTTTCAGTGCCGGCAACTTGCCGCCTGGCACAAGCATAAATACCGGGACAGGACTCATCAGCGGGACGGCCTCCACTGCAGGCGTGTTCAATGCCACCATCAGTGCAACCAATCCCAATCCTAATCCCCCCGTGCCCGCAAGTCTCGTCATCACCATCAGCAAAGCCGGCCAGAGTATTTCCTTCGGCGCGCAGGCCAGCCAGCAATTTTCACCGGGTGCCAGTTTCGCCATCAGCCCAACCGCAACAGCCAGTTCAGGCCTGGCTGTCAGCTACGGTTCGCTCACACCCACCGCGTGTACGGTTGCCGGCACGACAGTCACCAAGGTGACATCAGGCACTTGCACGATTACCGCCAACCAGCCGGGCAACGCCAACATCAATGCCGCGTTGCAGGTCACGCAGGATGTGAGTATTACCGCAGTGGCACCCGGCGCGCCGGTCATTGGCGCCGCCACACCGGGCGACCAGCAGGCGGCGATTGCCTTCACCGCGCCGGCCTCGAACGGCGGCAGTGCCATCACGTCGTACAGCGCCACCTGCGCGCCAACCGGCAGCGGCAGCAATGCGGTGTCACCGGTCACGGTTACCGGACTTACGAATGGCGTGCAGTACACCTGCTCGGTGAGCGCCATCAATGCAGCCGGTACCGGTTCAGCATCCGGCACGGTCATGGTGACGCCAACTGCCACGCCGGTAGCGCCGCTCATCACCAGCGCGACGTCGACCACATTCAATGTCCTGAGCGCAGGCAACTTCACCGTCACGGCCAGCGGTACACCAGCGCCGGCACGGTCAGCGACCGGTTCGCTGCCCGCCGGTGTTACTTTCACCGGTGGCACCGGCGTGCTGGCCGGCACACCCGCCTCCGGTACTGCCGGAAGCTACCCGTTGACCGTGTCCGCCATGAACGGCAGCGGCACCGTCATGCAGTCATTCACACTGACGGTGGCAAAAGCGAACCAGTCGATCAACTTCGCCAATCCAGGCGCGCGCAGTTTCTCGGTGACGCCGTTTGTCCTATCGGCAACGGCCACTTCGGGCCTCACTGTAATCTTTACCTCGAACACCGCCAGTGTCTGTACGGTATCCGGCTCCAGCGTGACCACGTTGACGACGGGTGTCTGCTCGATTTCAGCCGATGTGGCAGCGAACGTCGACTACAACGTCGCCAACACCGTGACGCAGGGTTTCAACATCAATGCGGCCAGCCAGGCAATTACCTTCGGCGCGCAGGTTACGCCGATAGCGTTCAGCATGACGCCGTTCGCCATCTCGCCACCGGCAACATCAAGTTCCGCACTCGCGGTGATCCATTCCTCCACCACGCCAGCGGTCTGCACCGTCAGCGGCACCACTGTGACGATGGTCACGGCCGGCACCTGCACGCTGGCGGCCAACCAGCCGGGCGATTCAAATTTTGCGGCGGCCACACAGGTCACGCGCAACATCACCATCACCGCCACGGCGCCAGGTGCACCATTGATTGGCGTTGCCACCGGCTCCGATGTGCAGGCGAGCATTGCGTTTGCGCCGCCTGCCAGCAACGGCGGTAGCCCGATCACGCAATACAACGCCAGTTGCTCGCCCTCGGGAACCGGCAGCAGCGGCGCCTCACCTGTGGTGGTCGCCAGTCTCCTCAATGGCACGCAATACACGTGTACCGTATCAGCCGTGAATGCGGTGGGTCCCGGCCCGGCTTCGGGGCCGGTCACCGTCACGCCGACATCCGCCAATGGGCAGGCGCTGTGGGGCAGCATCTGTGCCAACTGCCACGGACCGGTGCCGGTCGGCAACCAGTTCAATGGCGCCGGCAATACCGCGACCGTGCTCAATCATGTGCGTTCGACGCAGCCCTTGATGTCCGGTGCATTCGGCGCCACCAGCAACTCGATTGCCGTGCAGGCGCTGTCGCAGGCTGAACTGGCGGCGTTGGCGGCCTACATCGGCAACGTACTGCCGGCCAATACGGTCATCACCCCATTCAACATTGCGGCGCCCATCGATGTATCCGGACATATCAAGCTCACCAATCACGTCACGGGGCCGGATGACAACTGGTCGGCATTCACGGCGGTGGAAGTGGTGACGGCGCCAGCGCATGGAATGCTGTCGGCCTTCAGCGGAACCAGTGCGACGTACACACCGACGCCCGGCTATTCGGGGCCGGACAGTTTCACCTATCGCGGCAAGCGCAGCAGCCCGTCCGTGCTCGGCGATGCCCGCACCGTCAGCATCACGATCGGCGGCGCGCCGCCCGTCATCACCAGCGCCGGCACTATCAACGTTACCTTCGGGCAAGCCGTGAATTACCAGATCACCGCCAGCAATACGCCGACAGGGTTCGATGCGACCGGCCTGCCGACCGGACTTGGCGTCAACGCCGGCACCGGCGCCATCACCGGCACGCCGCTGGGCGCGGGCACGGCAAACGCCACGATATCGGCCAGCAATGCGGGTGGCTCCGGCAATGCAGCCCTGGTGATTACCGTGGCCAAGGCCGCGCAGGCGATCACGTTCGGCGCACAAGCCACGCCGCGCAGTTTCGGTCTCGGCAGCTTTGTGATTTCACCGTTGGCCACGGGCGGCAGTTCGGGAAATCCAATTTCCTACAGCTCGCTGACCACGGCCACCTGTACCGTGAATGCGACCACGGTCAGCATTGTGTCGGCAGGCCTGTGCACGATCGCTGCAGACCAGGAAGGCAATGGCAATTTCAACGCGGCGCCGCAGGTCACGCGCAACGTCACCATTACTTCAGTCGTTCCCGCTGCGCCGCTCATCGGCGTGGGTGTTGCGGGCGACAGCGCGGCCACCATCAGTTTCACGCCGCCCGCCAGTGATGGCGGCAGTGCACTCAGTTTTACGGCGATTTGCAATCCCGGAAGCATCAGTTCAGCGGCGGGTCCGGCTTCACCACTCACAGTCACCGGTCTCACCAACGGCACGCCCTATACCTGTTCAGTCAAGGCCACCAATTCAGCCGGTACCGGCCCACCATCAGCCACGGTGGCGGTTACCCCCGGATCGCTGGCCTTCACCGGAATAGTCGTGTCCCGCAAGGCGCACGGCGTGTCCGCGCAGGAGCTTGATGTGGACATTGCCAATCCGGCCGAGCCGATCGACGGCAACGTCACGGTGGAACCACGCAGCATTGGCGGGGGTCATCGCATTGCGTTCCGGTTCGACGGGCCGGTATCAAACGTGATGTCGGTCACCGCAGTCGATTCTGCATTGGTTGCGGTGGGTTCGCCAGTTTCAGCCTTCGTGGGCAACGAATTGATCGTCACGCTCACCAACATTGCCGACCGCACGCGCGTCATGATTTCGCTGGTCGGTGTGAATGGCTCTGTCGATGCCTCGGCGACAATCGGCTTCATGGTCGGCGACATAAGCGGGAGCCGCAGCGTGAATGCCGTCGACATCGCTATGGTGAAAGCCCACCTGACGCAGACCGTCAACGCCAGCAATTTCTACATGGACATCGATGCCAATGGCACCATCAACAACGCCGATCTGGCGGCCGTGAAGGCGCGTTCCGGACTGGCGTTGCCGTAGCGCAATTTATTCCATGCCTTGGCAAAACTCCAACACGGGTGCGGATCACCGGGCAAAAATGTCCCGGAAGCCGCGCCGGTGCTGGAGTTTCGTGTACGGCTTCTGCATGCCTGCACTTATTGCGTTGGTTGTCACAGACGCGCGAGCCGACTACGCGAGCGCCTGCGCGCCTTGCCATGCGGCCAGTGCGAATCCGGAAGTGGACAACCTGCCCAACGGCTTCGGCTCGTCGGGTTCAATCCGCGCCGCCAACAACCTGGCCTATCTCAACACCAAGATTGATGCCGGCATGGGCAATCCCGGTACTTCCAACCTGAACGCCGCAGCGCGCCAGGCCATCGTCACCGAGATCGGCAATAGCAACAGTGTTTCTGCACCCGCCTTCACCAGCGGCAGCCCGCCGAGTGGCACCGTGCAGGTTTCGTATTCGCATACGTTCGCCGCCACTGCTGCGCCGACACTGCTGGACAATTCGGGACTGTCCACGCCATTCACGCTGGCAAGCGGGGCGCTGCCGCCCGGCGTGACCCTGAACGGCGCGACCGGCCAGATTTCGGGTACGCCATCGGCTGGCGGATTTTTCACCGGACAGGTGAGGGCGAACAACCTGATCGGCAGTGGCACGTTGCAGAGTTTCAGCATTTCAATTGCCAAACTGAACCAGACTGTCAGCTTCGGCTCGGCGCCATCGCCGAATTATTCGGCAGGTGGCACGTTCAGCATGTCGGTATCGGTGAGTAGCGGCCTGCCGCTCACTTTCATTGCCAGCGGAAATTGCAGTGTTGCAAACACCAATATCAATTCCATCACCACAACGGGTGCGGGCAGTTGTTTTATCACCGCCTCGCAAGCGGGCAACGGCATATACAACTCGACGCAGGCCGGGCAGAGCGTCACCGTCGGCATGGGCAGCCAGACCATCAGTTTTGCCGCCCAATCGCCGGCGACGCGCAACTATGCGGCAGGGCTTTCGTTCCCGCTGAATCCGGCAGCAACCGGCGGGCCGCTCGCCGGCGCGATTACCTATGCAACCAGCAGTGCGCAGATCTGCATCGTCTCGGGTACCACCGTGTCCGTCGGTCCGCTGGCCGGTACCTGCACCATTACCGCCACCCAAAACGGCAACGCCAATTACAACAGCATCAGCGTAGCGCGCAGCATCGTCATCAATGCCGTCGTACCGACCGCACCCACGATCAATCTTGCCGCGCCCGGCAACGCGCAGGCGACGATCGCCTTCACGCCGTCGGCCAGTGACGGCGGCAGTCCCATCAGCAGTTATCGCGCGGCGTGTAATCCGGGCAATGTGTTTGCCGACGGCGCGGCCTCACCGATCATCGTCGGCGGCCTCACCAATTCCACTTTCTATACCTGCACGGTCACTGCCACCAACGCCATCGGTGGCACCGTGTCGGGAAGCGCCACCGTCACGCCCACCAACGGCGCCATCGCGCCCGGTTTCACCAGTCCCAACAATGCGACATTTACCGTCGGCACCACCGGCACCCACACGGTGACGGCGACGGGCGTGCCGGCGCCGGGCCTGTCGATGAGCGGGACGCTTCCGCAGGGCGTGACGTTCACGCCGGGGACCGGAGTTGTTACCGGTACGCCACCGCTCGGCACCGTCGGTAGCTACATCCTGACTTTCACCGCGAACAACAATGTGCCGTCCAATGCAGTTCAGACGTTCACGCTTACTGTGGCCAAAGCATCACAGGCGATTACTTTCCCGGTGATTCCTGCGCAAGTCGTCAGCAACGCGCGCGTGCCATTGAAGGCCACTTCGACGTCGGGACTCGCCGTGGCATATTCGAGCCTCACCAACAGTGTGTGCACGGTGTCGAGCAACACGGTGCTGAACTTGGCGGCGGGCACCTGCACGCTCACCGCCAACCAGACCGGCAATGCCAATTACTCGCTTGCGCCGGTGATCACGCAATCGTTTGTCATCACGGCGACGGGTATCAACACCGCGCAAGGCCAGAACGATTGGGCCGAGGGCGGCGGTTTCCTGCAATTCAATGCCTGCGACACCTGCCACGGTGCCAGTCCAGCTGGCAGCAAACTCAATGCTGCCAACTCGCCGACGTTTATCGGATGGCTATACACCAACAACTTTGCGACAGCGCATTTGTCGGGTCCGATTCCGATTCCGCCCAATGCAACGCAGCAGGCCGAGCTGGCTTCGTACATCGGCACTTTTGTTCCCGGCACCAATCCGTCCAATGCAGCCGTCATCCACAACACCAGCGTCGGCTTCACGTTGCCCAACATCACCCTCGGTACCGGCACGTTGACGGCTGTCAGTGTCGTCACGGCACCCAGCAAGGGCAGTGTGTTCATCGGTAGCGGTAGCACCACTGCGGTCTACACGCCGTTTACCGGACAGAGCGGGCCCGATGCGTTCACCTATCGCGCCACCGGCCCCGCCGGAAGCACCGATACCCGGACGGCTGTCGTCAATATCGCGCTGCCGTCTGCGCCGGTGATCAGCAGTGCGACGTCAGCGAGTGGTGCAGGCGGGACCGCCTTCGCCTACAACATCGTGGCGAGCAACGCACCCACCCTGTATGGCGCGACCGGTTTGCCGGCGGGACTCTTCATCAATACGAGTACCGGGCAGGTCTACGGCATCGCGAACGCGCAGGGAACCTTTATCGTCGGCCTCTCCGCCGGTAACGCCGGCGGTTCCGGCACGGCCACGCTGACCATCACGATCAGCGGCGCCGCGCTCACTGTGACCAAGGCCGGTGCGGGCAGCGGCACCGTTACGTCCAATCCCGCCGGCATCAATTGCGGCGCGCAATGCACGGCGAATTTCAATGTCAACGCGCTGGTGACGTTGAGCTCTTCTCCCGTCGCGGGGACAGCGCCGGCCGTGTGGTCCGGCAGTGGATGTAGCGGCAGTGGCAACTGTGTGGTGACCATGGATGCCGCGAAAGCGGTAACCGCCACGTTCAACGCCGTGACCGCACCAGGGGCGCCGACCAATGTGCATGCGATTGGTGGCGACGGACAGGTAACGGTTACCTTCACCAACCCGGTCAGCAACGGCGGTGCGGCCATCGTGAGTTATTCAGTCACCTGCAATCCCGGTGCCGTGACCACCGATCCCGCGGTGTCACCGGTAGTGGTCAGCGGGCTCACCAACGGCGTGAGCTACACGTGCGACGTGCGCGCCAACAATGGATTCTTCACCGGGCCTGCCACGTCGGCCAGCGCGATGCCGCAGCCGCCGCTCGCGCTGACCGGCATCGTGTCACGCAAAGTCCACGGCACGGCCGGTGTCCTGGACTTTGATCTCTCACAGGGTGAGGACACCGACGGCGGTAGCAATATCGAGCCGCGCGCAGGTGGCGCCGGATTCAATATTGTTTTCCAGTTCAATCATGGCCTGAGCAAGCCGCCGGCATTGAGCGTCACCGCCAATGACGGCAACCCGGCCATCACGAATGCCGGACTGGTGATTGACGGCAGCGACATTATCGTGACCGTGAGCGGCATCCCCGACAACAGCCTCTACCGCATTGCCATTGACGACATCGATGGCCAGGCGGGTTTCGGCGCGAGCGTGAACATGGCGTTTCTGGTGGGGGATGTGAATGCGACACGCGCTGTCAATGCCAGTGATATCAGCGCCGTGAAAGCCCATGACGGTTTTGCGGTGAGGAAGGCAACGATGCGCTTTGATCTTAATGCGGACGGTGTCATCAACAACCTGGACGTGCTGGCCGTGAAGCTGCGGTCGGCAAAGGTGTTGCCGAAGTGAAATGAACTCTAATATTGGCGTGGGTCGCAGGGCGTTTTCGGGCTGAAAGCCGCGCCGGCGCTGGAGTTTTGATAGTTAGCGAAACTTTAACAGAGCGTTGTGAAGAAGCCTCCATCATTGCCGCTCGCATGAAGTACCTGGGACGGCCAAAAGGATAGTCGGACAATGAAAAAAACAAATGGTCAGCGAGGGACAGCGGCAAATTTGCGGCGCGTTGCCGCAATGCTGCTGGTTTCCCATGCACTCGTGATGATGCTGTGGCCCACACAGTCCGCCGCGCAAACTACTTTTCCGCCCACCACTGGCAATGCGACCAATGGCGCGGCGACCTACGCGCAATGCACGGGCTGTCACGGCGCCAGCGGCACCTCAAGCATCGCGATAAGAAATGGTGCCAATGCAGGCCGCCTGATCAACCTGGCCATGGCAAATGGCATGGGCGGCTATTCAGCGGCCTCGTTCAACAACACACAGGAAGATGATCTCGCCGCGCACATTGCCACGTTTTTTTCGAGCCCGAACCCGAATGGACAGGCCGTCCCTTTCAATTCGGCAGGCACCGGCCTGGCGCTCCCGAATATTTATCTGGGAACGTCATACGGCGCATATTCCGCGATCGTCACCACAGCGTCAGGTGCCCGTGGCTCTGTCAGCTACAGCGGGACAACCGCCACTTATGTCCCCACCACAGGCCAGTGTGGTACAGACACATTTTCATGGCGCGCCCAGGGCAATATTGATACGCCCGGTGGAGCGGTGGTACTCGACACCTACCAGTCGAGCACGCGCAGCAGTTCAATCAACATCGCCAATCCGGCAGTACCGAACATTGCCAGCAGCGGCGGTTCCATCACCGGCACCTACAATTCGGCGATCGCCACCTACACCCCTGTTTCCACGGGCGGCCCGCCATATAGCTACATCATATCGGCCGGCGCGCTCCCATCGGGCCTCACGTTAAATGCCAATGGCACGATTACCGGGACGCCCACACAGGCCGGGTCGTTCCCGGTTACGCTGGCTGCGCGCAATTGCCTCAACGGCACACTCAACAATCAATCCGGCTCGCGCGCTATTTCCATCACTATCGCGCAACTGCCACAAGCCATCACCTTTAATACACTCAGCGATAAAGTCACCAGCGATGGCCCGTTTAGCGTCAGCGCATCCGGTGGCGCCTCAGGAAACCCGGTAACGTTTTCCGCAAGCGGCGTGTGTAGCAGTGGCGGCACCAATGGCGCCACCATTACGCTCACGGGAGCAGTGGGAACTTGTACCGTGACGGCCAACCAGGCGGCGAGTACGAACTACACCGCAGCATCGGCCGTTGCGCGAAGTTTTAACGTCGTGGATGCCAGTGCCGAGTTATTCCCGCCCGCTTGTGCGGTGCCGCCTGGCTGGCTGAAGCCGATCGGCGTGACGTATGGCTGGAGTGCCACCAGCGAGGCCGGCGCGGCGTCACAGGGTACCTGCGGCCTAAAGTCCGACCCGATGCCAATCGCCGCCCCCGGTACCACCAATAAAGCAGCAATTGCCCTGTTGGCTACTTTCGATCCCGGCAACATTGTTTTCCAGCGGCGCGTGGGCAGCGAAGCCGGCTGGGACTGCTTCAGGCTGCAGATTGATGGGGTGTCTCAAGGTACGCCGTCCGCGTGCTTCGGCAGCGATGAAGTGGGCGTGTCGGGCATTGCGCCGTACGGCGCCGTCAGCTTCCCGATCACGGCCGGCTCACACACGGTCACCTATTCGTACGAGACCGATGACACCAACCAGTTCAACGGCGACGCAGCGTGGATCGACCAGGTAGCCATGCCGCTATCAACGTCGGTGGTCAGTGCGACGCTGGCGACCGGCACCTTCGGATCGGCATTTGCGTACTTCATCACCGGTACCAATTTCCCGCTGACCTTTGGCGCCACCGGCCTGCCACCCGGCCTGTCGGTGAATTCAAGTACCGGCCTCATTTCGGGCGTGCCGGGCGCCGCAGGGAATTTCACGGTGATGGCCAGCGTCTCGAATCCAGCTGCGGTCAATCCATCCGCCACCGATATCAAGGCGATTACGTTCCTCATCAACAAGGCCAGCCAGGCGATCAGCTTTGCGGCGCTCAGCAATCGCCTTACCACGTCGCCGGCATTTAACGTCAGCGCCATCGGCGGCAGTTCCGGCAACGCGGTGACCTTCGCCGCGTCAGGTGTCTGTAGTTCATCGGGCACGAATGGCAGTCTCATCACGCTCACTGGTAACCCCGGCACCTGCAGCGTGACGGCTTCGCAGTTGGGCAACGCCAACTATAGCGACGCGAGTGACATCATCCAGAGCTTTCAGGTCAGCGCGCCCGCCAATGAATTGTTCCCGCCCGCGTGCAATATGCCTGCCGGTTGGACCGTGCCGGGCGGATCGACCACCGGCTGGATGGTTGCGTCGAATGAAAACTCAACCGAGGGCGGATGCAGCCTGCGGCCGATGTTCCTTGCGGACGCGGGTACATTGCTCCAGGCCAATATTCAAATTTCCGGCACCTTTGCGGCCGGGACCATCCGCTTCAACTACAAGGTTTCCAGCGAAAACACATGGGATTGCTTCCAGTTCCTCATCGATGGCGCGGCACAGGGCTTGGGCGGATCCTGCGCGAATCGCCCCGGGTTGACCGGCGTGTCGGGTGAAGCCGGCTGGACCACCGTCAGCCTGCCGATCACGGCAGGTGCACATACGCTCACGTGGCGTTACGACAAGGACAGCGTTTGCTGCACCGGCGGAAGTGATGCCGTGTGGATTGATGAGGTCGTGTTGCCACAGTTCACGCTGACCGTGAGCAAGGCCGGCTCCGGCACCGGTACGGTCACGTCAAGCCCGTCGGGCATCAACTGTGGCGGTACCTGCAGTGCGAACCTGAGCGGCAGCGTAGCGCTGACGCCGACACCTTCCTTCCTGAGTTTTTTTGCCGGCTGGTCGGGTGCATGTAGCGGGACCGGGAGCTGTACGGTCAGCATGACGGCCGCCCGCGCGGTCACGGCGACGTTTTCGGCCGCCACGGCGCCTACTGCGCCACAGAATGTGGTGGCCACGCCCGGCAACACCCAAGCCTCGATCGCGTTTACCGCACCCGCAAGCGATGGCGGCTCGCCCATTACCGCTTACGGCGTGACCTGCACGGCTGCCGGCCAGACCACTCGCATCAATTCCGGATCATCCTCGCCGATCGTCGTCACCTCGATGGTCAACGGGGTGCAATACAGCTGTGCTGTCGCTGCCGGTAATTTTGCAGGCACCGGGCCCGCGACCAATGTAAACGTGACTCCGCGCACGGTACCCGGCGCACCTGCCAGCGTGGTGCCCAGCACGGCCGACGGCCAGGTTTCACTGGCATTCACCGCACCCGCGAGCAATGGCGGTTCGACCATCACCGGCTACACCGCAACCTGCGTCGCGTCGGGCCAGACCACACGCATTGGCACCGCCGCGGCGTCGCCGGTGCTGGTGACGTCGATGGTCAACGGCGTGCAATATGACTGTGGCCTCGTCGCCAACAACGTCGCCGGCAGCAGTACACCGGCCCTGGTGAGCGTCACACCCGGCGCCGCGCCTACCCCGCCAACCAGCCCGGTTGTAACCGTGTTCGACGGCCGTGCAACCATCAACTTCACGCCATCGGCGAGCGACAACGGCAGCCCCATCAGCGGTTATACCTTGACCTGTAATCCAGGTGCCATCTCGGCCGGCAATATCTCCACGCCGATCAGCATAGCCGGGCTCACCAATGGCACGTTGTACACCTGCACCGTCGCGGCCACCAACGCTATCGGCAGTACGCCGTCCCTGGCATTCAGTTTCACGCCGTCAGTGCGCGCCGGCGTCGCACTCTGGGCCGACGTTTGTGCCAATTGCCATGCGCCCACGCCGACAGGCGCCCAGCTGAATGCGGCGGGTCCGGCGATCACGACGCTGAACCATGTCATCGTCAATCAGCCAACCATGGCAGCAACCCCGCTGGTAACCCTGCTTACCACGGCAGAGCGTACCGCCATTGCGGCGTATATCGCAAGCCAGGTGCCGACGACAGCCGAGACGACGCCGTTCAATACGCCGAAACTGATCGACGTTTCCAACCGGCTCACAATCGGCGGCGTCGCCTTCAACAGTGTGGTCGCAGGCGCAAGCTTGCCCGCGCATGGCAGCCTTTCCGTATTCGGCGGGGCTACGGTGACCTACACCCCGGCAGCGGGATACATCGGCACCGACACATTCACCGTGACCGGTTCGCACGACAGCCCGCCCATATTCCTCGGTAGCCAGATCACGATCAATGTGGTGGTGCTGCCACCGCCTTCGCCGGTGATCACCAGCCCGGCGGCGGCGAATGGCACCAATGGCGTGGCATTCAGCTACCAGATCTCGGCCACCAATAATCCGACATCGTTCAGCGCCAGTGGCCTGCCCACGGGTGTCAGCGTCAACACGGGCAACGGCGCCATCAGCGGCACGCCGACCGTGGGCGGGGTATTCAGTGCGACAATTTCGGCTACCAATGCCGGCGGCACCGGCAGCACAACCCTGATGATCTCGCTCAATGCCGGCAACCAGACCATTGATTTTCCCGTGCAGTCGACACCATCGCGGTCGTTCGCGCCTTCGCCGGGAAACACGTTCTCGATCACTCCACTGGCAAGTGCGACTTCCGGGCTCGCGGTAACCTATAGTTCGCTCTTTACGGGTGTATGTACCGTGTCTGCAACGACAGTAACGATTCTCTCGGCAGGCACCTGTCGAATAGCCGCCAACCAATCCGGCAATGTCAGCTTCAACGTGGCGCCGGAGGTGACACGCGATATCGCGATCACAGCCATTGCACCAGGCGCACCGGTCATTGGCGCGGCCACCGCCGGCAATCTGCAGGCAACCATTGCATTCAGCGCACCGGCAAACACAGGCGGCGGCACCATAACCGGTTACAGCGCGACTTGCACGCCCAGCGGTAGCGGCAGCAATACTTCTTCGCCGATTGTCGTGTCGGGACTCAGCAATGGCACGCTCTACACCTGCTCGGTGCGCGCGAGTAATTCAGCGGGCACCGGTCCGGCATCGGGCAATGTGACGGTAACGCCGGCACCCACACCGACGGCACCCATCATAACCAGTGCGAACAATGCCACCTTCACCGTGGGCGTGCTGGGATCGTTTTCGGTTCAGGCCTCGAGCAACCCTGCGGCCGCCATCGGCATCCAGTCGGGATCACTCCCTGCGGGTGTGTCAATCAATGCGGGCGTAATCTCCGGCACGCCGGCGGCTGCCGGTCCCACGGTAATTACACTGGTCGCCTCTAACGGCGTGCCGCCCGACGCGACCCAGGTGTTTACACTGAACGTCGCCAAGGCCGCGCAAACGATCTTCTTTACAGGACCGTCGACGCAGGTATTCAGTCCGGCGGCGGTGCCGTTGTCGGCCACGGCAAGTTCCGGCCTCACGGTGACTTATGTGTCCAATTCTGGCGGTGTTTGCACCGTGGCCGGCGCCAGCGTGACATTGGTTGGACTGGGCACCTGCAGCATTACCGCGCAACAGGCAGGCAATGCCAATTTCCTGGCGGCAACCGGTGTCACGCAAACATTCAGCGTGGTGCAGGGCGGCCAGACAATTTCTTTCCCGGCGCAGACGCCGCGGACGTATGCATCCGGTGCCAGTTTCGGGATTACGGCAGCGACGGCATCGTCCGGATTGGCCGTCACCTATAGTTCGCTCACGTCGACTGTGTGCACGGTGTCGGGCGCGAACTACACCATCATTCGTGCCGGACAATGTACGCTGGCCGCCAACCAGGGCGGGAGCGGCAACTATTCTGCAGCTGCGCAGGTCACGCAGAACGTCACCATTAGCGGCGCGGTTCCTGGCGCGCCGATTATCGGCACAGCGGTGTCGGGCGACAGCAAGGCGACGGTCAGCTTCACGCCACCGGCCAACGACGGCGGGTTCACCATTACCAGTTACAGCGCAACCTGTGGCGCAGTTACAGCGAACGGTCCGGCATCACCCATCGTGGTCAGTGGACTCGCGAACGGCGCACTGGTCCAGTGTTCTGTGAAAGCCAACAATGCGGCCGGTGCCAGCCTGGCCTCAGGAAATACGCCGGTGACACCGGCTGCGTTGCCCGGCGCTGCTGTCTGGGCCGCCACCTGTGGCAACGCCGGCTGCCACGGCAATCCACCGGTAGGCACAAGACTCAATGTGGGCGGCAGTGCGACTGCGGTGATCGACTATGCGATTGCCAACCAGATCACCATGTCGATGAATCCGGCGCTGACCGGCATGAACGCAAGTGATCGCCAGGCCGTCGCCGAATACATACGCGATTTCATTCCGCCGGTTGCGGTGGCGGTGCCGTTCAATACGCCGACGCAGGTGGATGTGTCCAGCCAGGTGTATCTCAATACGTTCGTCGTCGCCTTTACCTCGCTGCAGGTTGTATCCGGCCCGGCACACGGCAGCCTCTCGGCATTCACCGATACCACCGCGACCTACACGCCTAACGCCGGCTACACCGGCGCGGATACATTCACCTATCGCGCGACACGCGCAGGATTGAATTCAGACGTCCGTACAGTCAGCCTCAATGTAGCGGAAGCCGCGCCGGTGATCGTCAGCCCGGCGACGGCGAGCGGCGCGCTCCTGCAGGTGTTCAACTACCAGATCGTCGCCACATCGGGACCAACGTCATATGGCGCGAGCGGATTGCCCAACGGGCTCGCGGTCAATCCGTCCACCGGCCTCATCTCCGGCACGCCGACGCAAAGTGGCGTGTTCAATGCCACGATCTCGGCAACCAACAGTGGCAACACCGGCAGCGCGGGACTATCGATCACGATCGGTCTTGCGCCGCAGGTCATCACGTTTGGTGCGCAGTCCAGTCCGCGTGCCTTCGTTGCCGGCGGCGGATTCGCGATTGCACCCACTGCAAGCGGTGGCGCATCGGGCAATGCCATCGTGTACAGCTCGATTACGCCGGGCGTATGCAGCGCCAGTGCAGGAACGGCGGTGATGCTCTCGGCCGGGCTTTGCACTATCGCCGCCAACCAGGCGGGCAATGCGACGTACGCGGCGGCCGCGCAGGTTACGCAGGGCGTGACCATCACGCCGGTCGCCCCGGGTCCGCCGGTGATCGGCGTGGCAACGGCCGGTAATACACAAGCCGGCATTGCTTTCAATCCACCGGCAAGCAATGGCGGCAGCGCCATCACCGGCTACACGGCAACATGCGGCGCGATCTCCGTGCCTGGACCGTCGTCACCTATCACGGTGAGTGGTCTCGTTAACGGCACGCCATACACCTGTTCGGTGACGGCGACCAATGCGGCCGGTACCGGTGTTGCGTCGGGCACGGTAATGGTGACACCGATCGCGCTCAGCTACACCGGCAATGTGTTTTCGCGAAAAACCCACGGCGCAGCCGGCGACAAGGATCTGCCGCTCAACGGCGCGGCTGCAATCGGCGGCGCCATCACCGTGGAGCCGCGTGCCGGCACATCGGGGCATCGCATCGTCTTTGTCTTCAACAACCCTGTCACCAGCGTGACCTCGCTGTCGGTGGTGGATGCGCTGGGTGCGGCCGTCGGGATTGCGACGCCTTCATACAATGGCAATGAACTCGTCGTGAACATCAGCGGCATGCCCGACAACCAGCGCGCGACGATCAGCGCCACCGGTGTGAACGGTGCACTTTCCGTGCAGGTGTCGATGGGTTTCCTGGTCGGTGACGTGAGTAGCAGCAAGGCCGTGAATGCCGTGGATATCAGTGCGGTACGCGCACGCGGCAACACCGCGACCAACAACACCAACTTCATCTATGACCTGGATGCCAATGGCACCATTGGGACGTCGGATGTCACTGCGGTCAAGGCACGGTCCGGGCTGGTAATGCCCTGACGGCAGGCGCCACGCGAAATGGTAGCGATCCGGAAGCGGCACGGGCTCGGGCCCGTTCGCTTCTGTCCCGCCTGTTCCCGGTGTCCGCGGCCGATGCCAATCAGCGTTCGGTTTGCCTCGCACGTTCGAATGCCACTTTCGCGCGACCGTCACTACTGACGCTTACCGCGAGGTATCCTTTCGGGATTGTCGAGATCCGCTGTCTACCTGCGAGAAAGGAAAATCATCTTGAAGAGAATCGCTTTCACGCTTTGCCTGTTGTGCGCGGCGTCGTTCAACACTTTGCATGCCCAGCCGTCCCTGATCGACCCGGTTCCGCCGGCCTCGAATCAAGCGAACGGCGCGCCGAAGGTAACACTTCCGCTGATCGACCCGGCGACGGAAATTAAGGGAAGGGCGCTGGTTGAAGCATTGCGCAAAGGCGGATTCAATCTCTACATGCGGCATGCCTTGCAGATTCCGCCACACACCGCCGTTTGTGACGGACCCAGCCTGCAGCAGCAGGGTATCGAACAGACCAATACGGTTGCCACTGCCATTCGCCAACTGAAAATTCCCGTCAGCCGCGTGCTTACGTCCGAACCGTGCCGCAACCAGGAAACGGCCAGGCGGCTGGGTCTGGGTACACCGGAAGTCTCGGCGGGATTGAATCCGCTCGGCACGATCCCGGGTTTTGATTACGCCGGCGCGCGCTCAAACCTGTTCGCTGAATTGCCCGTCGCAGGAACCAATGTGATCATGGTTTCGCACCTTCACGGGTCGGCCAACAAGGCAGAATGGATGCACCTCGAACTGGCCGAGGTAATTGTGTACCAGCCGGATGGGAAGGGAAGCAGCAAGCCGGTGGCGCGGATTCGCGTCGAGCAGTGGGCGGAGTTGATAAAAGTAGTGGGCGAGAGCGGGCCGCGGTAGCGCCCGTAAAGCGCAGGCGTCAACGATGGCGCTTGTTTGATGCCGGCGGGACGTCGCAATGGGCCGATTGAGGCCCGCAAAAAACGGCCGAAAGAAATCGGCGTTGGCGCAGCGCTGCGCCAGGCACGAAACACGTGACTTTCGCGGGTCTGCGGACTATCGCTACCTCGCCATTTTTCTCGCGATGAACGCCATGGAATCGTAGACCGTGTCATCGACGATCAACTTACCCTATGCTGTCATAGGCGACCGCATCTGCGCGAAATCCTGCGGCCACCAATTGCCGGCGCTGGCTTGCCAGCGTGATGCAATAAAGCATCGCGCCGTAGTTGTGGCAGCGGTCATTGGCGATGGCGTAGTGCGGCGTGCGCAAATCATGCACAAGATTGCGCCGGCGCTGGATGAAACTGATGACCGTGTCGCGCGACAGGCGAACGAGCCGCACCGCCAGGCGCAGCGGATTTGCGCTGAACTGCATATCCGGAAGACGAAATCCCCGCGTAGCCTCCGCGCGGCCCAGATTGCAGGTGGCGAAAACAAGCACGCCGCCCGGCTTCCGAGCAGTGGCTCTCAGCGGCGGCACCTCCATCGCCATTCCCAATATCACCCTCGGCACCGGCACGTAGACGACGCTGTCGCGGGTGTCTGCGCCGGGCAAAGGTACGATGACGTTCGCCGGCACCACGGCGACCTACACGCCGTTCGCGGGACAGACCGGCGCTGACTCTTTCAGCTATCGCGCAAGCAGTCCCATTACGGGACTGTCGACCGACACACGCACCGCAACTGTGGTCATCGCCACTCCTACAGCTCCGGTGGTAAGCAGTTCTGCGTCGGCCATGGCGACGGTCGGCTTCTCGTTCTCCTATTTCATCAGTGGCACCAACACGCCCACGCTCTACGGCGCGACAACTTTACCGCCGGGGCTGTTCCTCAACGTCAACACCGGCCGGATTTACGGCATGCCGACGGCCATCGGCAACTACAGCGTCACCATCAGCGCCGGCAATGCCGGCGGTACCGGCACGCTGGCCATCAGCATCAATGTCACGGGAATCCAGTTGACGGTGTCGAAGGCGGGAACCGGCACCGGCAGCGTTTCATCTGTGCCGGCCGGCATCAACAACTGCAGTGTCACGTGTGGGACAGCTGGAATGAACTGCGACAATTGATGAAATAGTAGCTAGTCAAACCGGCCGACGCTGATTTTACGCAGCACGGCGATTCCGCCACTCGTGCCGCTGGCCGCCCGCCGGCGCGCGCACCACCGCATGCGGCCGATGCGCCTACAACGTTTCATGCGGTAGGTGACAACACAATCAAGGGTCCGCCTATTCCCGTGCTCGCGCATTTTGGCCAAGCTGCGACTGGCCGCCTGCGTCAGACCTGACCATCCTGATGCTGAGCCGGCCGCCACAGCGCACGCTATTGAGGGCCGCATTGACCAATGAAAACGCCATGAACCGGGACATCACGGTAAGCGTGGAGCGCCGAATTTTTCGCAGCACACGCGCTGAGAGGCGTGTCCCCATGTACGAAAGCGCGAGAAGGCTGCGTCGGCAGATCGCGTTCCTGGTGCACTGCATCGTTGCTGTGATGGCGCTGCCCGCCGTCGCGGTAGTCCTGCCACCGGTGCGGCCGCCCGGCTCGGCGCTGATCAAGGTTGAACCGGGTCAGTCGAAGGACGTCACCCGATTGCTGAAGCACGCGCACCTGCGCAAGGTGAAAGTGGCGAAGGATCCTGCGCACGTCGACTCGAAGCGCGACGAAACGGATGACGCGGACGCTAGGAAAGACAAACCGAAGCCCAACTGACTCTCTCAACTCGAGCATTCTTGAAAAACCTCCTCCGCCATTTCATTGGCATCGCCTTGGTCGTGATGGCGACATTCGCGCACGCCCAAGCGCCGCTGAAGACACTGATCCTTTACGACGCGCCACCGGCAGCGGAGTACGAAAAGCTGGGCTTCGCCTACGCGATCATGCTGAAAAACCTGCTTTCCCATTTCGACAGCGATGCCGATATGTTGCCGGTCCAGCTATATTCGGCAGGCAAGTTGAACGCCTACGACGCGACCTTCTACCTCGGCGCGTATTACAACAACCCGGTCCCGGCAAACTTACTGGCCGATATCAAGGCGTCGGCGAAAACGGTGGTCTGGTTTAACTACAACCTGTGGCAGTTCACCTGGGACGCGCAATACGGCTTTGCACAACAATACGGCTTCAGCCTGGACGGCCTGCGCGGGTTGAATGCGGTGCCGACAGCGGCCGATCCCGCGCCAGGATTTTTTGACACCATCGCCTACAAGAACAAGGACTTCGTCAAGTACTACGCCTACGATAGCGTTGCCAACCAGGTGAATGCCGATCCCGACATCGGCCAGATAAGCATTACCGACCCCGCCAAGGCAAGCGCCCTGGTAAGCATTCGTAACCCGACCACCGCTGAGGAGGTGCCTTACATCGTGCGCTCCGGCAAGTTCTGGTATATCGCGGACATGCCGTTCAGCTACATCGGGCCGCGCGACCGTTACCTTGTACTCACCGACATGCTGCACGACATACTGGGTGTAAATCACGCGGAAAATCATCGCGCCATGGTACGGCTGGAGGATGTCGATGCCATGGTCAGTGTCGCGGCGATGAAGACATTGTCGGACTACCTCCAGGGCAGGCAGATTCCGTTTTCCATTGCTACCGTACCCAAATACGTTGATTCACTCGGCGCATATAACGACGGCGTCCCACTGACGATTCCCTTGTCGGCTGCAACCAATCTCAGGACAGCGCTTGACTACGGCAAGGCGCGCGGTGCTGAAATCGTCATGCATGGCTATACCCACCAGTACAGCAACATCGAGAATATTTACACGGGTGTCTCGAGCGACGATTACGAATTCTGGAACATGGTCACCAATTCGCCGGTCGCGGAAGATTCGATTGCATGGGCGTCGGGCCGCTACGACGCGGGGCTGGCAGATCTCGCCGCCAATGGTTACCCGACTACTGTCTGGGAGGCCCCGCACTACCAGGGGTCGGCACTTTCATACAAAGCAGTGCCAGCCAAATTTCCGACCACCTACCAGCGAGTCGTCTACTACACCGCAGACAATCCAAGTTTCATCGCCGCGCCCGGCAAGGATTTTGCGGTGGGGCAAATTTTTCCGTACATCATCAACAAGGATTATTACGGGCAACGCATCATCCCGGAAAACCTGGGCAACATCGAGTACGACATCAGCGATATCGACCCCGCGTCCAATTTCAATTACACATGGCAGGACCTGTACATAAATGCGCAATACGCGTTGACGGTGCGAGATGGCTTTGCCTCATTCTTCTTCCACCCGTTCTGGCTGGAGCCCGACATCGGCAAGCCGGGTCTTCAGGACTTCAAAAACCTGGTGGAAGGGATGACCGCGCTGGGCTATACCTGGACTTCACCGAGCCAGCTTGTTGCCGCGCTGCCGGCCACACCTTTGCTGGCCTCGGTGGTCTCGCGCAAAACACATGGCGCGGCGGGAGACTTCAGCCTTGCAGTCGATTCAACGCAGCCTGTCACGGGCGCGGTCACGATTGAGCCTCGCGCCATAGGCGCGGGACACGTCCTCATCTTCGCCTTCGACACCGTCATCACCTCCGCCGGCACCGTGACGGTGGAGGATAGTGCCGGCATGGCCATCGGTACAGCCACGGCAGCGGCTGCAGGCATGACAGTGGTGGTAACGCTGTCGGCAGTTCCCGACAAATCACGCGTCGCTGTTACGCTGGCCCACGTCAATGGCGGTGCGACTGCCGTCACGGCCAGCGTGGGTTTCTTGCTGGGTGACGTGAACGGCGATCGATCCGTTTCTGCAATCGATGTTACTGCGGTGAAGGCGCGTGCAGGGGAGGTTGCGCGCACAGAAAACTTTATGTACGACGTGAATACGACCGGCTTCATTGGTGCCGCCGATATTTCGGGCGTGAAAATGCGGCTGGCCGCAGCGCTGGGACCTTAGGAACCTGACGCGGCCGAAGCCGCGCGCCGTGGCTTTCTCGCCACGATGGCCATGGAATCGCAAGGCGTGTCGTTGACAATCAGCCCGCCTTTGTTGTCGTAGGCGGTCGCTTGCGCCTCAAATCCGGCATCCGCCAGTTGCTGGCGTTGACTCGACAAAGTGATGTAATAAAGCATCACACCGTAGTTGTGGCAGCGGTCATTGACGATGGCGTAATGTGGCGTACGCAGTTCGTGCCGCAAGTTGCGGCGGCGTTGCATGAAGCTGATGGCGGTGTCGCGCGAAAGGCGGGCCAGGCGTACGGCCAGGCGCAGCGGATTCGCGCTGAATTCCATATCCGGCAGGCGAAATCCGCGCGTAGCTTCCGCGCTGCCGAGATTGTAGGTGGTGAAAACAAACACGCCACCAGGCTTCAATACGCGCTGCACTTCCCGAATGATGGCGAGCCGGTCTTCATGCCCGACCATGCTGATGCCATTGCAGCTGAACACGGCCAGGGAAATTGAATCGCCCGCGATCGTGGATAGATCCCGTGCGTCGCCAAATGCAACTTTCACGTCCGGAAAACGCGCGCGGCAGGCGGCCACCATTTCGGGGCTGTAGTCGATGGCCAGGTAGTCAGCGCTGATCGCGAGCAGCGGCACCACGGTGCGACCGGCGCCGACGCCAATATCCAGGATTGCCTGGCCCCTCACTTCGTCGGCAACCGAGGCCAATGCCGCCTGCTCATGCAACCTGAGTTTTTCGGATGTACTGTATTGCGCCACCGTATCGGCCGCGCGCATCGTCTTGAGGTTGATCCTGTCGATCACTTCATGCGGCATGTGTAGTCCCTGATTGTGTCTTGAATATACCGGAACTTTGGTGCCGTCAAAGGGCGAGGTGAGTGCACCGTGACAGGTTTCGCGAAGCTGCATATCTGAAACTCAAGCGCTGGAGCGGTTCAGCGAGATATTTTGCCCTGGAAGCCGCCCCGGTGCTGGAGTTTGCCTTTCAAATTTTAAATTAATTCCTGCAACGTGTGGAATCGCGATTCATGCAGCGCTTCTCAGTTTCTTATCGGGCGAACAGCCCTTCATTGCCGCTTCGTGAATGCCACGCCACGTTGCCGATTGAAAGCCTGTCGATCTTTTTCCTGCCGCCATAGATCAGGTTCACCAAACCGCGCGACACCATCACGGCGCTGAATGCTGACGTGAGGATTCCCAGGCAATGCACAACAGCAAAACCACGCACCGGCCCCGAGCCCCAGATCAAGAGCGCGAGCCCAACGATGAGCGTGGTGATGTTCGAATCGATGATCGTGTCCAACGCACGGTCATAGCCGGCCTGGATGGCCATTTGCGGTGACATGCCGTTGCGCAATTCTTCGCGTATTCGTTCATTGATCAGCACGTTGGCGTCAATGGCCATGCCGAGGGCCAGGGCAATGGCTGCGATGCCGGGCAATGTCAGTGTGACCTGCACCATGGACAACAGCGCGACCAGGAAAAACAGGTTGCAAGCCAGCGCAGTGACAGATATCACGCCGAAGAGCATGTAGTAGGCGATCATGAAAGATGTGATCAGCGCGAATCCAATCAACAGCGAATTCTTGCCCTTCTCGATATTGTCCGCGCCGAGGCTTGGCCCGATAGTCCGTTCCTCAATGATTTCCATCGGGGCAGCTAGTGCACCTGCACGCAAAAGTAGCGCGAGGTTCTTGGCTTCCTGGGTGTTGGGCATCCCGGAAATATAAAAGCGCGCCCCGAGTTCCATGCTGATATTCGGCCAGGTCAACACCTCGGGCCTGTCCTTCTCGATCATGACGATCGCCATTCTCTTGCCTACGTTGCCCCGCGTGATTGCGGTCATCGCGCGACCACCGGCATTGTCAAGTGTCACGTTGACGATCGGCCCGTTGCCATTCTGCTGTTCGATGCCGGGTTGCGCATCGGCAATGCGGTCGCCGGTGAAAGCGACATTCTTCGAAACCAGTACGGGATAGCCGTCCACATCCAAAATTTTTTCAGTGCCAAATGGCGCCGGCTCCGATCGGTATCGCGCGAAGGCATCCTTGCCTCGCGACACCGCGTGTTCTTCTTCGACGAGCCTCACTTCAAGCGACGCTGTGCGGCCAATAATCTCCTTGGCATTTGCCGGATCGTGGACGCCGGCCAGTTGAACGAGAATGCGGTCCGGCCCCTGTTGCTGGACAATAGGCTCGGAAACGCCCAGTTCATTGACGCGCTTCCTGAGCGCAGTGATGTTCTGCTGCAGCACGCCATCCTGGAACGACCGGAGTGTCTCGGGCTTGGTGATGGCGGTCAGGATAATTTCCCCGTTCGCTTCAGCCTGGCGCACTTGCAGGTCAGGAAATGCTGAGATTATTTCCTGTTGCGCACGTGCCGCATCCGGCTGCTCCTTGAACTTGACAGTCACCCGGTCGGCTTCTCGGGATACACCGGTATAGAAAATTTTCTTGTCGCGCAGCAACGCACGAATATCGCCGGCATATCTCTCTGCCGTTTTCTCGATGGCCGCTTTCATGTTTACCTGGAGCAGGAAATGCACGCCGCCTTGCAGATCGAGGCCGAGATACATTGGCAATGCGTTTATTTTCGTGAGCCATGCCGGTGAATTTGATACCAGGCTGAGTGCTACGCTAAAGCTGCGCCCGACACTTTTCTGGATGATTTCGCGAGCGTGGAACTGCGAGCCGTTATCCTTGAATCTTGCCCTGAGTACTTCGCCCTCGAGCGCAATGCTTGAGACGTCGACCCCGGCATTTTTGAGCGCGTCCTCAACCGTTTTCTGTGTGCCGGCATCTACCTTGGCCGTGCGCAATCCAACGACCTGGACGGCGGGAACCGTGCTGTAGAAATTGGGCAACGTGTACAGAAACGCGACAACCAGTGCAATGGTTATGACAACGTATTTCCAAGCAGGATATTTATTCATGGAGACCTCGAAATCTGCAGCGACTATTGTCTGTAACGCGTTTGACAGCCGAGGAATGAAGCGTCCCGGGATTCAATGCAGGTGGTGGATTTGTACCGGGCTGCCTTTCGAGCACAACTGCGTCTACGTTTGTCTAATCGTGTGGAATTCAAGGTGAGTGTGAAAATAATCCTGTCGCGCCGCCAATCCTCATCCCGAAAACGCCGGCTGGACACGGAGTGACCCAATACCTGCGGGTATCGCCCGTCAGGCGAGCCGGTTGAGCACGGCCTCAATAAATTTGCTTTTTTGCTTTTCTCCTCGCGATAGGCAGTATCGCTCCTGTCTTTCGCCAGCAACTTCACCTTGTTGTATTGCTCAACCAGCAGCGGCTGGGCGCAAAGCGCATCACGGAACCGCATGAAGAATTCAAACTTTGAGCCCGCCGCAATGAGCTGCAAGGCAATATCCGCATCTTCTCTCGGTGACTCCAGCATGCAAAGTTCCGGTGTTCGCAGGGTGTCAGGTTTGATGCGGTAACCGATTGCCTCAAGCACCGTTACCGCGTTTTCATGCAAGCCGCCAGGCACTACGACGCAAATGTCCAGGTCGCCTTTGGAAATTGCGCCAGGGATTGATGACGAGCCAACATGCTCAACCCGTGCGAATGGCAGGGCACGAAATACTTCCTTTGCACACTCGTTGAAAAGTCGAATGGCGGTAGCTTGATATTCACTGGCTGGGTACAGGTTCATGCACTGCTGCCGGATTTTGATTTGCGTGATGTGAAGGGTACAACTTGAAAGACGCTACCCAAGAACGGTTACCGATTTTGTTGTATACGCATTCGCATACACAGCTGCATACACAGCCGCATACGCATACACAGCCGCAGATATTTTCAGGGGCCTACACCCAGCATAAGTGCGACGCGCCGCCTAATACGGCTGAAAGTATCCCCGCTGAGCCGATTCATTGCACCAGTCTACCAAGCAATGAAAAGCCGCTGAGGCTTGTCTGACCCTG